>JBAZVH010000001.1:300000-423005 GCA_041660965.1 Candidatus Gracilibacteria bacterium
GCTGACTTGAGGCGAGTATTGATGGCAACACGATTTGAAAGTGTATCATCCAAGCTCATCGTACCAAGCACACTACGGAGATTGGTCTGTGCGAGGTTGAGGACTGCCAAACGGACATTATTGATTTCATAGGTTGCCTTGACGACATCCTCGATACGATAATAGACGATACCATCCACCATCACATTGACATTGTCAGATGTGATGATTTCTTGCTGAGGAACATCGATGACCTGTTCACGAATATCTATCTTCATCATCCTCTGTGCCCCTGGGATAATAAAATGTACTCCTGGTTCAGCGATACGACTAAAGCGACCAAGCGTCTCAATCATACCAAGTGATCCCTGTTTGACGATACGAACAAACATAGGAATCACAAAAATAGCAATGATGATAAGAATAATAAACCAAGGCATAGAGAAAGAATTAAGAATATGTAGAGAATAGTGTAATTGTTTCTGGGAAGATGCAAGATATCAAAAGAATTTTCTCGTATTTTTACTACCACAGATAATCCCAAAACATCGAATAACGAGATTTATTTGTAAAAAAAAGAATTTTCGAGTATACTATAGGCATGAAAGAAACTCTTTTTTCAACAGAGACACGACAATTTGCGCTCAGAGTATGTATCATACTCGGAATTACGCTCATTGCATGGCTCCTCTACACACTCCAATCCATCCTCTTTCTTTTTGGAGGAGCCGTGTTTGTGGCACTTCTCCTCTCACCATTTGTGAGCTATTTTGGGAGATGGCATATCCATAAATGGAAGGTTCCTGATGCGCTGGCCATCTGTCTCGCTTTTTGATCACTTCTCATATGTATTTCTCTCTTTGTTCTCGCTCTCATACCCCTCTTTGTAGATCTCGGGAATAATGCAAAACAGACGCTCAGTCGAGGTGTTTCAGCTGTAGAATTGCAAGCACAGAATAATTTTCCTTTCCTCGATACTCTCCCCTTCCATGCTGGAAAAATTATTCGTAATGAATTTGATACCAAAATGATTGCCGATATGATCGTGAGCAAAGAAAAAACGACTCTTATCACCACAAATCTCTCTGATAATATCGGATTCATTCAATCATTCACACAAAAGGGGTTTTGACAGGTATCTGATATCGGTATTTCATTTGCCTCAGGCATCACCTCGACTCTTGTTTTTGTTATTCTTTTTTCCCTGGTAACCTTTTTGACACTTCTTGAGAGAAAACGACTTCTCAAATGGTTTTTTCGCACACTTCCACAAAATCTCTGAAAATATTTTAAGCATCGACAAGAAGCTATAGGCGATGCTCTGCACTCTTGGCTCAAAGGTCAGACGAAGCTTGTTGGCCTTATGTTTACGTTGAATTTTGTTGGTTTATGGATTATCTCTCTCTTTGGAGTACCTGTAGAAAATATTTTTGCTCTCGCACTGATAGCGTGAATGATGGAATTTGTGCCGTATGTTGGACCATTATTCGCATGGGTAACAGCATTTTTGATGGTGCTCGTCAGCCCAACAGCAGGCATAGGGTCTCTCGTGGCGATCTCTGGTTTGTATATCTTTTTCCAGTGGGTTGAGGGCAATATTATGGTGCCCATGGTGATGAGCAGAACTCTCAATCTCTCCCCTCTCTACATACTCCTCATGACGCTCGTCGGGGCTACACTCGGCGGTATGATCGGCGTGCTCATTTCTGTACCGCTTGCTTCTATACTCCACATTTTTTATGTAGACTGGATGCACTATAGAAAAAATCTCTCAGAAGAATAGTATGTGGCGTTTTTTTGATAAAAGGGTTATTTTTATCCCCGATACCCCTGATTGATTTGAATTTTCACCTCTCAACTTGAGGTGATATCGATTTGACGGAGATCTGGTAAAAATACCCATTTCCAATTGTGAATACTCATGTTATGATAACTGGCTTGGATATTTCCAAAGGGAAGATGAAAGAGCGCTGGTCCAATATACACTCCAAAAAGCAGAAGAAGACCCTCAGTATCGCTGACATATCCAGGGGATTTCTCTCTCAGAAAGTGTAGAACTTTTGAGAGCATATTATAAAAAGCAGTGATATGAGGATGATCTTGCGAAGAATTATACACTGCCAAGTACTGTGCAGATTACCGCAAGCATCTCCCTACGTCATGCCCTCTGGTGTGAAAAGGATAAACGCTTCCTAAATACTGTCGATACAGCACAAAATCCTTACGGAAAACTCTCACCGCCCATCCGTGGATCTCACGACCTCCGTATTATCCAACAAGCCCTAAGAATGAATATCATTATGGGAATTGAGGTTTTCCCTGGTGATGAAAAATATATCGATATGCTCGTTGAGCAGGAGATACTCCCCCCTTTTTCTATCAGTCAAATGATACGGTTTCGATGGCAAAAATACGGCTGGCATCCTCGAGAATCCCTCTAATATTATGGAGGTACGGAAATACTAAAATATGTGCCAAAAAATATTTGAAGAAGTGCGCAAAAACGAAGTAATTTTTGTGAAAAGCGAGTACCGAAGCGAAATGTACATTCTAGTACTTTGAGAGAGGAACGGAGCTTTGAACGAAAAAGGCGAGTTTTTCCGCACTTCCTTATATGAAAAAATTCTTTTCGTAAAAATGATAAACCTCAGTACGAAACTTTAAAAGATTCTCATTATAGAGAATGTTTTTCGCAGTAATTTTTTTTGCTTGGTGGATGATAGAGACGTATAACAGCAAAACAAATATACATATCACGCAAAGATCTATCCAGAAAAACCCATCAATAAAGAGGCGGAGATGATTATCGTAGAATGTTTGGAATATAATTTGCATAGAGATATACGATTAGATGATACTTTTGGAAATTTTTGTATTTGGTTTCAGCTCAGTAATAACAAGAAGTCTATTGAGCGTCGTTCCCAGTGGCCAACACGTCATTAAAGTGAGTTGTTTTTTTTCAGGAGTTTCACCCAGAGAAGAAACGTGCCCTGGTTTTACGACGGTCTTCTCACGAACCACATAGACGTATTTTCTTTGTTTGAAAAAAACAACAATCTCGTCTCCCAATTGTACCTCGTTGAGGAGAGCAAAAACATCGTTATACTTCCCTTTCGCCCATGGATAATTCGAGCTATGTCCAAAAATAAAACTATTCCCTTCAGCCCCAGGATCAGCAGATCATGGGTATTTTATGATACCATTTTCGAGTTCTTTCATAAAGACCGTATTCCACTCTTTGGAATTAGAAGCATCCATATGTTCTACATTGATAAGTGGGATATTCTTTCCGATTCGGGGAATCAATATCCTATCTTCATACGGCGTTATCTCGAGCGAAAGAGAAATATCAGCAATATCTTGATCAAAATAGGAGAGCCCTATCTCTTGTGTCGTAACCTGCTTTTGCACAAGCTGTCTTTTCATAATTTTCTGCATTCTGGCCTGTCGAATCATCTCGGCTGGATCATCCGATGGCGCAGAGTTCATTATTTGGGATTGTGCAATACTGCCTTCTATGGCCTTTTGTGTCTCTACAAGTTGTGAAGGTACCAAAAAAGCGTAAACAAAAGCTGTATAAGCAGACCAGTTAGCCACTAACAATAACACAAAAAATAGGATACTCGTAAAAAGTGTAAAATGAAAAAGGGATCGTATTTTCTTGAACCAATGATGTTTTTTTTGAAATGTATGTTCTGTATGTTCCACCCAGTCAAGGACATCATGAGTCGTATCAAACACCTCATAAGCCAAAGATGAATGCTGATGTTTGTGGGGATGTGAGATGTCTCGCCAGATATTCATACCCCACTATCGTACCATACTGTGCGAGGAGAATCAAATAAAAGGCCTTTTACAAAGTATCACTATCTTGACACTTATCATAATTTCCACGATGTACGCTTTCTGAGACTCAGTATACCCCACAAAATCAATAATGAACCGTAGATAATAAACATTCCCGTAAAACCAGAAAAAGTAATCAATGCTCATCAGAATATCAATCCAACAGCATTGGCAAAGTTGTTTAAAATCTTCAGAGGAGCGGCGGCAGCATCGGCATTGATAACAGTTGTATTATTTGCTTTTGCATACGCTCGACTGTATTCATCAGCAAATATGGCCTGGCTCATCGGATATCCTGCTGCATATCATGCGCTATTAAGAAGCCCCATGCAGACGACGAGCATCAGCCCAGCGAGATTCTCCATTCGTCCAAAAAGAGCGAGAAGGAAAAGCGAGATTCACGAAAAAAAGAGTCAGACAACGATAATATTAAATTTTCCAAATTTCTCTGCCTGTTTAATCCAAAATCCCTGGAGAACATAGGCAGGAATGGCTATAATACCTATCAGTATAAATCCACTCTGGATGATACTCTTGACCCAGCTTACATTCTGAAGGGAACCATCGAGAAAATTCACAAAGAAGGTCGTTGCTACATTATCCCAGCAACCAAAAAGGAGGATTCCTCATGTTGTCCAAAGAAGCATAGGAACAAAAGAGTGTTTACTGAGAACCAGCATATAGATCATCCTATATTCTTGCTTGATTTTTTGCCACATATCTGACCAGTCAACTTGTGCTGCAAGTTCTTTTGGTCTCAAAATAAGGTATTGTGCTCACTGTTTTGCTTGCTCGAAATCCAGTGTGGAAATATTTTTTTGGATATAGGTTTGAGAGGTTTTTTCGAGATCTTTCACCTCCTCAAGTATATGGAGATTTTTGACCTTGTTCAGATCAAATACTTCTTGGGAATTATCAAAATAATACTGGATAAAAATCCAAGAAAGAGCAATCAAAAAAATAAGAAGAAAAAGAATCATCTGAACTGATTGTGTCTGAAATCATAGCACTGGGATGGACAAAAGTACCCCGGCGACTGTTCATATACCAAAATAAATATTATTTTTTGAAAGAACCTTGTCGTATTCTGATGGATCAGCGTGACTGAGAAGGTATGAAAGCGTCACGATATCATATATTTCTTTGACCGTCCCATAGAGGATTCCTATGATAAAAAGAAGGAGTATATTGACACCGTTTGTGAAAAAGTTTTTTGTGATTTCGAGAATCGTCCCACTTAACTTAAATCCCGCATCAAATGATGAATAGACGAGATAGAGAAAAAAGATGGCAGCTACCAGCATCATGGCATTGGCCACTGAGAGCATAGTCTTTGAAGAAACATGTCTCTGAATGGTACTCAAAGGTACATCTATAAGCATAGACCATATATTACCAATACCGAGGAATATCCCCACCAAAAGTGGAGATCCCACGATAAAACCAAAGAAAAAGACACTGGTCAAATGAAAGATAATCCAGAGAGCTCAATACACCCCTATGACATTAAAAAAATTCTTTAAAAGACGCTCTTTTTCTGGTATTTCTGGAGTGACTATTTGTACCATACCGTCATTCTATCATATCGCATCGAGAAATACAAATTTTTCTCTCCTATAACTGACTCAGCACGGCTTTAAATTCTTCATCAGTTGCGACGTCTCCTGTGAGACACTCTGAAGTATTACCATCCCAATAAGGTAATTCTCGCATATTTTTGCGAACAATCCGAACAGCAGTATCTCGAGACAGTCCTGTTGCCTGCATAAAAAATTGTACGCCTCACTCAAATATTTCCTCACAGGGTTTTATATGTCCATTCTCATCCGTGCAATGAATGCAGCTTGGAGATAGTAGATCACCATTGGGACAATCACTGGGATCAATAAGGGGCATACTACAAGCGATGCAATAATGTGGCATAAAGAAAAATTAATAAACTTCTCTCGGTTTACTACCCTCCGAAGGACCCACAATACCCATTTCTTCAAGTGCGTCCATCACACGAGCTGCTCTCGCATATCAGAGCTTCAGGCGTCTCTGGAGGAGTGATGTTGAAGCTTTTCCACTGGACCGAACTACTTCTATGGCCTGCTGAATAATCATATCATCTTCTTCATCTGCAGCTCCATCACCATTGATATCGCCAGGACCATCATGTCTTTCTCACTCAATAATACTCATATCATACATATTTCCGGCTATATCGGCATCCGTGTGGAGCTTGATATAATTTATCACGTGTTCTACTTCGTCTGTCTTTACAAATACTCACTGAACTCTTTCTGGTTCCATGATGCCACTCGGAGAATAGAGCATATCTCCTTTGCCAAGGAGATCATCAGCTCAGACACGATCCAGTATCGTGCGCGAATCTACTTGTGAAGCGACCGTAAAAGCAATACGGCTTGGGATATTTGCCTTAATGAGACCCGTAATAACATCCACGGAAGGACGCTGAGTCGCGACAATCAAGTGCATACCCACCGCTCGCGCCATTTGTGCGATACGAGCGATCACATTTTCTACATCTTTCTTATTCCCTCGCATCATCAGGTCAGCCAACTCATCTATGACAATCACGATAGCTGGCATTTTTAAGTCTCCAGAAACCTTCGCATTATATTCACTGAGATTTCTACATCGCAATTCGGTCAATACGTCATATCGACGAATCATCTCGGCAACTGACCATTTCAGAGCGTTAAGGGCTTTATCAGGATTATTGATTACAGGGACGAGAAGATGTGGGATACCATTGTATATAGAGAGCTCTACGCGTTTTGGATCTATCATGATCATCCGAAGTTCTGCAGGGGAATTACGGAGTAAGAGAGAGATCAGGAATCCATTCATTCCAACCGATTTACCAGAGCCGGTTTGTCCAGCTATCAGGAGATGCGGCATCTCTTTCAGATCACACACAATAGGGTCTCCAGCAATACCCGATCCGACACAAAGTGCCAGCTTGGAATTGTGCTTCGAAAATTGTGGTGATTCCACAATTTCTCGAAGTGATACGATATCGCGCCTATCATTTGGCACCTCAATACCCACCAGTCCAAGACCCGGTATAGGGGCCTGTATACGAATACTTTTTGCTTTTAGCGCCAGTGTAAGATCTTTTTTGAGGGCTTCGATTTTATTAAGCCGAGATCCGTCTGCTGGACGAAGGCGATATTGTGTCACAGTGGGTCACACCTGGTATCCGGCCATATGAACCTCTATCTTAAACTGGAGCAGTGTTCGCTCAATAATGGCAGACTGGAGCTCAACTTCTTCTTTTGTGAGAGGTTTTCCTTTGGGATGAAAGATCAATAAATCAGACCGTGGGTAATTCCATATTCATTTAAATTGATGAGGTTCTTTTGGTTTTTCTGAAGAGATATTTTTAGTTATGATTGGGATCGACCGTACAGCTGGAGAAATAGGGGGAACTCATTTTGGTACATCAGAAGGTGAGGCCAGCATACCTCCATTGATGCGAATCTTGTCAAAAAATGAGATTTTTTGAGGCACCATTCATGCATATTGCGAAGATGATAATTTTTCAATAGTTGAATTGAGGGTTGCATTTCTATCCTTTATACGACGGTCAATAACGGGGACCTTTTTCTTTTCTTGTTGTCTTTCTCGGAGAGAATCACCAAATGTATTCAGGACATCGATTTGTTTTTGATACACATATCCTGTCGCATTTCACATTTTTCCGAGAATACGACGATAGGAAACATGAAAAAGAAGATAGAGAGAAAAAAGAAGAACACCTATAATAAGAGTCATCGCAGGAATCGTATCAAAGGTACGAATGAGCGGAGTATGAATATCAAAAAATAGTTTCTTCACCAATGGCTCATCCACTATAAAGCTCCACAGAGAGACACTTGAAAGCCAAAAAAGAATCAATCCGAGGCCACGACGGAGATCAAAGGAACTCTTCCCAATAAACATATGCAGTCCTGTCAAAAGCGCAACAGGAGAAAAAAACCATCGAAAATATATCCCAAAAAGTGGAGTAAGATACCGAGTCAGATATTCCTTATCTGCAAAGAAAACAAGGACCGATAAAAATACCAATAGGGCCCCTATAATCATCGTCTGAGTCGTATGGGTCAATCAAAATGTTTGTTTACGTCGTCACATATATGACCCAGTATAGTCAAATCTTTGGAAAGTGAAGTGAGAATCTCACGATATTTTATTTACATATTTCGTCCTGTCTGTATACTCTCTTCACCTATTTCTTTTCCTTTTCTATGAAAAAAGTATTCTTTTTTTTCGTGTGACTCATCGGGACATCTCTTTTTGCACAAGTCGCATCAATGCCTACTGTATCAAATCTCGCTACATCATGATCTACTGGGAATCTTTGGATGACAATTCTTGGATTCTTATTTTTTGGATTACTCTATGTGGGGATGCCTGTGTTTTTCTACTATATTAGCTCATATAGCATCAGTCTCTTAAACAAACATTACAATAAAAAAACTTCCTCTGGGATTTCCTGGGTACCTTTTGTACGCTACTATGATTTCACAAAACAGGCAACAAAATCTCCAAGAAAAGCTTTTATTATTACATTACTTCCATGGATTATAACAGGAGTTGGTATCCTGGGAGGGATTATCGTAGGAATTATAGAAAAAAACATTGATATCACATCTCGTAGTTGGACGCTCCCCGCTTTTATGACATTTAGTGTCCTTATTGTTCTTGGAATACTTAGTATCGTGGGTATGAATTTTTGGAGGGCATTTATTATTTCGAGATACGTCAAATGAGATACCACCACAGCTCTCGGGCTCTCAACGTATACTTCCTTGACTCTCTGGTATATCGCTCTCGATCGTATCTATAAAAAAACAGATATTATTGGCATCCTCTGATTTGTCACAATTGGCCTTATCATTTGTTTTTACATTGGGATAATATTTCTGTTCGGATTCTCTGGATTAGAAACATTTTTGAATAGCTAAGTACCCTCCTTGCACAAAAAATTATGAAACACTACCCCCTTATTATTATCGGAACTTGATCTGCTGGACTTCCTGCGGGTATGTATGCGAGTCGTTATGGAATTCAAAATCTCATCATCGGCGCACAGCCAGGTGGTGCGCTCGCTACTTCACATTGTGTCGAAAATTATCCAGGAACTCTCTCTGAGTCTGGGGGCGATATTATGAAAAAATTTGAAGAACATGCGAAAATATCAGGATCTGAAGTGGTGTATGACACTGTAGTAAAAATAACCACAAAAGTGACGAGTGACGAGTGACGAGTTGGTTCCGCTCGGAACTCGGAACTCGGAACTGGTAATTTTTTAATTACCACTGCTCGAAAGGAAGAATACACCTGTGACTATCTCATCTACGCGACGGGTAACGCGTACCGACATTTGAATATTCCTGGTGAAGATCGACTCCTCGGGGCTGGCGTTTCTTATTGCGCTACTTGTGATGGCAATTTTTTCCGTGGTCGCGATATCATCGTCGTGGGCGGGGGTGATTCTGCCTTTACTGAGGCGCTCTATCTCGCTCATCTCTGTAAAAGCGTCAAAATCCTTGTCCGTAAAGACAAGCCAAAAGCTGAGCAAATCTGGGTGGATAAAGTCATGCAGGAGTCAAATATGGAGATTATTTTCCATACTGAGCTCGCAGAAATCAATGGTCAATTTGGCGTCGAATCTGTCACAACAACGGATGGAAGGGTTATCCCAACTCAGGGCGTATTTGTCGCCGTTGGTTCAGTGCCAAGTATCGAGCTTATCAAAGATCTCTGAGTCACTACTGATGAAGAAGGATGTATCATCGTCGATGCCCATCAAAAAAGTTCCAATAACTACCTCTATGCTGCTGGAGACGTTACAACAAATTCTGCCAAATTTCGTCAAACTATTATGTCTGCAGCTGAATGATGCCTTGCGGCACACTCTATCCATGAAGCTATGCTCAGAGATGGTACTCCGATGAAATCCCTCTAAACTGTATGATTATACCACCCTGAGAAAATATTGCTGAAAGAAAAATATGTCGCATAAGCTGAGAAGAGTTTATCGTGACAGACAAAGATTTAGAATTCTATGACAAAATCTCCCCTATCTTTGCTGGTCAGAAATACCAGATACCAAGTCCAACACTCTGTCCTGATGAGAGGCAAAAAAGACGACTCGTATTTCGAAATGAACGAAAACTTTATAAAAGAAAATGTGATAAAACAGGACAGGAGATGATTTCTGTGTACTCCCCCGAAAAACCCTATAAAATCTACGAACAAAAAATCTGGTGGAGTGATGATTGGTCCCCGATGGAGTATGGTAATATTTTTGATTTTGAGAGGCCATTTTTTGATCAATTTCAAGCTCTGTATGCTGAGACTCCAAAAATGAATCTGTATCATCAACAAAAAAATGAAAATTCAGAATACTCACATCTTTCATCAAGAAATAAGGATTGTTATCTGATAGCGGCATGAAATGATAATGAAGATTGTTATTATGATACCTATATTCAGCGATGTAGATGAGTGATGGATTCCTGTTTCGTTTTTGATCTCGAAAATTGTTACAGTTGTGTGGACTGCAAGAACTGTTTTCAATCTTATTTTTGTGAATCCTGTGTGGATTGTCGCGATATCCAACATGCCCAGGACTGTCAGAGCTGCAAAGATTGTTTTTGTTGTTCCTGACTGATAAATAAACAGTATAGCATTCTCAATAAACAATTTTCCAAAGAACAGTACTACGATATAGTAACTGATGAGACAAAAAAAGAACAAGCACAAATCCTCTACCGAGCTCTCTGCCAAAAGACACCAAAGAAATTTATGAAATGATTTAATAATGAATCAGTCACAGGAGATTACGTGCATTTTTCCAAGAATTCATTTCATAATTTTGACTGTACCTATTTAGAAAATAGTAAATATAATACTTGGTTCCATAAAGCTCAAAATTGCTATGATAATTATGGGTGGTGACTCCCCGCAGAATTTTGTTATGAAAATCAGCTCGTAGGACACTCGGCACATACTGTCTGTTTCTGTTTTAACTGTGCCAATAATATATCGGATGTCTTTTACTCTATCGACTGCCACAGTATCCGGAACTGTTTTTGATGCATTGCTCTCAAAAGAGGATCTCATTGCATCCTCAATAAGTCTTATTCAATCCAAGAATATGAGACGCTCTGTGGAAAGATCATCGATCATATGAGAAGTACAGGAGAATGGTGAGAATTCTTTCCTCATAAACTCTCTCCTTTCTGATACAATGAAACAGTTGCTAATGAATACTTCCCAATGACAGAAGCTGACGTACGCGCAAAAGGATGGAACTGGCATACAGAAGATACAAAACCCTTTGAAGGAATAGCATATACTCCTCTTCCTATATCTCAATACGATGAGAGAATTGTAGGTTTTGAAACAGCACAGAAGAATATTGACGCTGTCCTTGCTGGAACTATTGTGTGTGAGGTCACAAAGAAGCCCTTTAAAATAATTCAACAGGAACTTCTTTTCTACATAGAAAACAGCATTCCTATTCCTACTAAACATCCTGATCAGAGACATACAGAAAGAATGGATCTGAGAAATCCTAGAAAGCTCTATGAAAGGAAGTGTGCTGAATGCGGGAAAGATATCGTCACCACGTATGCCTCAAATAGGCAAGAGAAAGTAGTATGTGAGGAGTGTTATAGGCGATTAGTTTATTAATTATATTTTTTATGTCTCGATTGATGAATTCCCGTCGTACTTCGTATGATGTTCATTTCCCCTATATCACCCTCCAGCTCCTCGATAAGGTACGAGTATTACTAAAAGAATTTCCCGAAATACAAGAAGCATGGATTTTTGGTATTCATGCTCTCTGAAATGCAAAACCAACTTCTGATATCGATATAGCCCTCTCATGAAAGGTCAATGAAAAACTTCTCCTCCAGATAAATTCGATTCTGCATCAAAAACTCAACATCTCACGCAAAACACCCTGTATCCACTATGAAAGCACTGAGATAGTCCTCAGAAATCATATCGAGCGAGATGGTGTCAAAATCTATGATTGTGATGAAGATTTTTCTGACCCCCATGCCAAGAGGAAGAAACGGGATATTATTTTATAAACATTTTCCATGAAAAAGAACGAGATACTCTCAAATATTACTGTAGAAAAACTGATTCTCTGAGGTACAGGTCTTGCGACAGATCCGACATCCGGGAAAAGGATTATTATTTCTGGTGGAGCCATCCCGTGAAGTGTGGTCGATATCCGTGTAGTAAAAAATCGGTCAAATCGTATCGAAGGACAAATTCTCAATGTGGTGAAGAAATCCCCACTCGAAGCATCGCTTCCAGAGCATTTTCAGGTCTATGGAGGATGCCGATGGCTCCCAATTCCTTATGAAGAACAGACAAAAATAAAAGAACAACAAATTCGAGAAGTCTTTCATCATGTGCCAGAACTTACCAAAAATACCGCGTGGCATCCAATTCAAGCATCACCAGAAATACACGGATATCGCAATAAGGTAGAATTTAGCTGGGGAAAATATATCTCCTGACGAGAATGAATTCACGCGGAATATCGATTTGGATTCCACGCTGCAGGACAATTTGATAGAATCGTGGATTGCAGCTATTGTGTTCTCGGTGATGAGATAACCAATACTCTCTTTCATATTTTTGATCAGTTTGCACGAGAAAGTCGACTCCCAACCTATGATACCAAGATGTATCAATGATTTTGGCGACACCTCGTCATCCGACGAGGCAAAAAGACCAATGAAACGATGGTGATTCTCTCAGTGAATACTCATTTTCTCTGAGAAAAAACAGATTCAGTGGTAGAAGATTTTCGCATAGCGTTGAAATCGCTCATTCATATTTTTGAAGAGAAGAAGATAACCGTTGATTCGTTTTATCTCCTCCACAACACTGGTCGAGCCGATATTGTCCAATGAGACTACGAACTTATCAGTTGAAGTCCCACTATTTCTGAAAAACTCTTTGACCTGACCTTTGATATCAGCCCTCGGAGCTTTTTTCAAACAAACACCCTTGGTGCTGAAGTACTCTACAAGACGACACAGGAACTGATCCAGACAAAGAACCCAATTATTTTTGACCTCTACGCTGGGACAGGCACTATTGGCATGATCGTAGCAGGACAAGCACAAAAAGTATACTCTGTAGAAATAGTTGCTTCCGCGAGCGAGGATAATGTAAGAAATCTTGAGAAGAATACAATCAAAAATGTGGAGGTCATCAACGCTCCGGTAGAGGATTTTCTCAAGGAATGGAAAAATAAAAGTTATAGTCATCCGCCTAGGCGGAACAGTCATAGGATTGAATTTGATATTAATTCACAGAAAAAAAATACCATACAACTCTGAACTCTGAACTCTGAACTCTGAACTGGCGAAGCCCCCGATGTCATAATTATAGATCCGCCGAGAGCTGGTATGCATCCTGATGCTCCATCCATTATTCGAGAATTTTTACCAAAAGAAATCATCTATGTCAGTTGCAATCCTGCCACTCTTGCTCGAGACCTCATCATTCTCTGTGGAGAAAACAACTATACTCTGACTGATATTGTGCCAGTGGATATGTTCCCTCATACGCACCATATTGAGACAATTGTACGACTTGAGAAGCAAGAGATATAATAAATTTTTCATGTATTGCTTTCCAGAATAAAATCACGATACTTATTTCCTATGAAAGAAATAAATTTTAGTACTCTCTTGGAAGTTCAGCGAGATCATCTCGACAAACTCAACCTGATAGTGAAAGATGCGATAAAGGAAGAAGGACTTATTGTCAATAAGATCGCATGACCAGGTGCGGAAAAGGTATCTACAGCACAAAGAACGGCTGATTGGATTACATGGTTTAGTGGTAGTATGCCATTTTTAGTACTCAATGCAGTATTATTTGGAATATGGATTCTCATAAACACTTTTCCTATTGGCATACCATTTTTTGATCCCTATCCTTTCGGTCTTCTCACGATGATTGTGTCATTAGAGGCCATTTTTTTATCGTGCTTTGTCTTGATTAGTCAAAACCGACAAGAAGAGAAGGACCGTCAGAGAAGCGAAAATGACTATCTCATCAATCTCAAAGCCGAAATAGAAGTCAGAAGTCTTCATCAAAAAGTCGATCTCTTATTACAGGAACAAATAGAAACACTCTATGATACCCAGGCACAACAAATAAAAATGCTCGAAGAAATCACGAAAAAGCTTAAACATATGCCAAAAAATCAATGAAAATCAAGATTGTAATCAATCTTATAAATACATTTGCAAAAAAATCTATACTTATATAATACCCCTGTTTTTCTAATTCTTTCATATGGCAAAAGGTAAATCACAAAAGTTTAAACTCATCTCTCTCGAGTCAGGTCGTGAATGCGGATATCTCCGTGTCAATCCTGTCGACATGGATAAGACAAAAAAATATAAAAAGTTTGATAAAAATGTTCGTCATCATGTCGAATGTAAGATTGTTCCTATCAAAAAGGGTGGTACAAAAGCTCTCTTGAATTCTAAAAAAGCTGGAGAATAGTATGCATAATTATTTCAAAACCTCCGCTAGTAGCGGAGGTTTTTTATTGTATCCTCATCTACATAAAGTGAATCTACTAGAGGAATGAAAACCACTCCTGAAATTTCGCCCCTAAATAGGGGATTTCTGATCGCTGCTCTTCTCGTGCTCGAAGAGCATAGATAATCAGCGCTACGATGTACATAATCCACAGCAATGGCAAAATAGGAAACAATATAAATTGCAATATTTCACAGATAAATATCGTCACATGGAGTCCGAGTGCCTGTCTGAGATGAAAGAGTTCATATTCATTATTTTGAGAGGTGATACCAAAATATGCTATGAACCACCCAATTATCGTCATATAGCCAACAATCGAACGAAGATTTTTTTCTTTCTCTGCTTGTTGCAATACTATTTTTGCATCAGCCTGAAAATCTTTAAATTTTTCTTTTGGTGTTTTCACTCACTGTGCTGCTGATTTTTTTGCTGTTTTTTGCGTAGAAGCTGGGTTTTTTTTGACTGGCATAAGAGAAAAATATTAAAGAAATTAAAATGGAACATCTTCGATAGAAACGCGCTCTTCCTGTGGTGGAATCGTGGTATGAACAGCAGCATTTTCTTCACTTGATGATGATGTGGGATCACTAGCAGGTGAATGAAACCCTTCTCAACTTGATCCCTTTGGTGTCAGCATAATCATATCTTCCACTACTACTTCCGTTTTATATTTTTTTTGACCAGCTTGGTCTTCCCAGCTTCTTGTCTGAATACGCCCTTCGATATAGAGCTTATTTCATTTATGCACATACTGCTCTGCAATCTCAGCGAGTTTCCCAAACATCACGACATTATGATATTCTGGGACATCCTGCTGAACACCAGCGCTATCTGTATAGCGACGATTGGTGGCAATAGAAAAGTTAGCAACACGCTGACCATTTGGGAGCGCACGGACCTCTGGATCTCCAGTGGTATTGCCGATGAGCTGAGCTCGATTGAGAGAGTACATACGATGAAAATAAAGAATTAAAACAGTGCCCCCTAATTATAGACCGTGGGGGCGTGAATCAATACGTCTCCATTTTTTATACTTGCAAATATTATTTTATATTTTTTAATATATTTGATTTCTAAAACGAGGTAGTGTATCATGAGCACGATGCGTACTCTGCACAACAATTACTGACCCATAAAAAACCCTTTTTGGAAAATGGCGACCAATGGGAAAGTGCTTTTAACAGCTTCTGGTGCTCTTATGTTATGTGTCAGCAGTGTGCGTGATAAGGTCGGAGATATCCTCGATCATATCGGTCCCAAACAGACGCATGAAGCTATCGAGGTCCATCCAAATAGAACTCTGAAAGAAGCGGCAAAAAGAGCAAAACTCTGGGAAAAATCACCAGAACACACTTCTTATGTGGTACATAGGGTCGCTCACTGAGATACATTGGGATTCATCTCAATAAAATATAATGTTTCTTTATCAAAAATTCTCTGAATGAATAAAAATATCACTTCTCCAGGTATAATACGAGAAGGAATGGATATCCTAATACCCATGAGAAATGATGATTCTGCATCTACCACTCAATCTCAGAAATGAGTACTAAAAAACCATAAAAAAGTCGAACAAATAGGGTCTGACCATGAAGAAAATCTCCAAAAATATCTCGATACAATATTGAGAAAATACCCCAATCATACTCCAAAAAATTCTGTAACATGAAAGGCGGTTATTAGATCTGCTAAAAAATTTGACATACCATGGTCTACATTGATGGCAATAATGCAAAACGATAGTCACTTTGGAACACAATGAAAATGAAGAAACAATAACAATCCAGGAAACTATGGACAAACCGATGAGAAAGATGCAAAGGGTATTACTGTATCTGGTTATAAAACTATCGATGAATGAATCGATGCTGTATCAAGAAATATATTACATAGAATACGTGCTTGCCAAAAAATATGCTGAAAATGATATACGCCATCTACGCATGAAATCGTATCGGGCGTAATACAACAAGGCCATCATAAGTGAGAACGATTTTTTTGAGCATATATGACTCATTCTTCATGACCCAATTCCGTAGCATATATAGAAGATATGATACGAACTAATTTTTCAAACCATTCAAAAAATCACTTGAAAACCCACAACGGTGCGGGTGGTGGTACTCTTACAAAAAACTAGTATCTATTTTTTAAATATACATCAGTATTGCCGCCACAAAGACACCGACGATACTGCCAGCAAGTGTCTCTGATGGCAAGTGCCCGAGAGATTCATTGAGTTTTTTTTCACCTCGAATATTATTGAGTGCATGGGCATGCAATCCTGACTGGTATCGGATATTCATCGCATCATAGATGACGATAGCTGCAAAGACAAGAACGATAGCAAAAAGATCATCAAATGGACCATATTTTATACCGACTGCCGTAGCCACACTTGCGACAAGTGATGAATGTCCGCTCGGCATACCGCCAGTTGAGAGCATGCTCCCAATATTAAATGCATCTTTTCTCCATAAGAAAACGCCTTTAAAAACCGTCGCTACCACATAGGCAACAAAGGGGATAAAGACAATATACGTATAGAAAAAATGATTCATATTTTATGCAATATCAATAAGCTTGTAGTGAAAAGGTCATGAAAGTGCGACACCAGCTACATCTTCCCCGGCACTTTTTCCAATAACAGCCATGCCAATAGGAGATTCATTTGAGAGACGATTCTCTAGTATATCTGCTTCTGTGCTTCCGACGAGTGTAAAGACTTTTTTTGTACCATCGATATCGAGCGTGAAGGTGCTGCCGATAGTGATAGTGTTATTTTTCTTTGCTTTTTTATCGATGTCCAATATCTCATAGTTTTCAAAGATATCTTCTATTTCAGAAATACGCATTTCAATAGCTGCTTGCTCATCACGAGCAGACTGATACTCAGAATTTTCTGAGAGATCTCAATACGCAATAGCGATTTTAAGTTTCTCAGCGATCTCTACACGAGTGACGTTTTGGAGATTTTCTAATTCTTTTTGGAGGCGTTCGAGACCTTCTCGGGTAAGTTGATGTTTTTTGGACATAGGGAATAAGTAAGTAATAAAATGATTATAGAAAAATTATTGTGAAAGTAAACCTCTGAGCTTATTGTATTCATCTTTCAAAACCTCAAAACCGAGCACAGTGCCATCGATATCCGTCACAAATCGAACAATTTGATTATCTGTATTTTTATCATTGAGAAAGAAAACTTTTCCAAATGGTTCATCAACTTCAGAAAAAGTATAAATACTGCTGAGGAGTGAGAGATTTTTCTTAATCGTGATATAATCATCGTGGAAGATGTACATCCGAATCCTATCAGAAGTTTTGATATCGACATCTAGACGAAACACGGAAACTCCAAAAATATCTTTTTGTGAGGAGCTGGCAAAAGTATACGCTTTCTTTATGATGTCGAGCGTTTTCGTGGAAGCAATACTGGTTGTATTCCTCTGAATGATTTGAGGTGTTTCCTCACTCTGTGATCGGAAAAAAAGTACAATCAAACTGAAGGCAAAAATCCCTGTACACAGAAAGATGATGTAGGCAATAGTTCTTAGCATATTCTGATAATAATAAAAGAGAGAAAAAAGCAAGCATTTATGCCTTTTTTTGATACATTATTGAGAGATATTGATTCGACAATATATAAAAAATCAACAAATTAAAGAATAGTGATAGTAAAAGTCATCCGCCTAGGCGGATAGGAAAGAATTGGTTTTTCGTCATTCCTGCCCCGCCTTTGGCGGGATCTTACTCCGGCAGGAATCTATCCCGTCATAAATCAAAAAACAGATACCTAATAAACGAGCTTTCTATAACACTCTTCACACACCACCTTCTCTGGTGTATCTGGAGCATAGGTCGTAATTATATTCTTTTTGCACTCAGAACAAGTCCTCTCATAGAGCGTCCTGGGGTTTCTTAAATCCATTCTCTCTGTATGCCTCTGATCTGGGTGTTTGGTAGGAACTGGTATTCCATTCTCAATATAGAATGCCAATTCTTGTTTGATAATCTTAAATGGCTTTCCTGTGACTTCACACTGAATAATTCAGTTCAGACACTCATTGATATTCTTGGTGGCTATATCAAATCCTACCACTCTCTCATCATACTGAGATATGGGCAGAGGAGTATATGTTATTCCTTCAAAGGGTTTTGCATCTTCTGTATACCAATTCCATCCTTTTGCGCGTACGTCAGCTTCTGTCATTGGGAAGTATTCATTAGCAACTGTTTCATTGTATCAAAAAGGAGAGAGTTCATGAGGAAAGAATTCTCACCACTCCCCCGTACTTCTCATATGGTCGATGATCTTTCCACAGAGAGTTTCGTATTCTTGGGTGGAGTAGGATTTGTTGAGGATGCAGTGATGTTCATGAGAGTGAAGACCGACACATCAAAATAGATTATTGCTGTTCATACAGCCCCACGTATACCAACCATCCTTCATGTCAAGACAGGCATAATTATATCAAGAAGAATGTAAATTCACACCTCAGCATATTCCTTCTAAAGTCCACTCAGAACCAGGATTGTAAATTGTAGTATCATAACAATTTTTATTCTCATATGCTGTTACACAATATCGGCAATCCTTTGCTTTTACAGCATCAAAACACATAAAACAATTCTGACAATCTTGTAAATCATCACCGACACAATTTTCACTATGGAGATTCCAGTTTTCCCTTAAAACTCATGTATGAATCAAATTTGAAAACGCGGAAAGTGCCTTTTGAAACGCATCATAATTTTCAAATATATTCTTTTGAGTTCTTTCAAATTCTTCCCGAGAAACAGGTTTATTGTAAATATAATAATTTTTTGATATCATTCACCAACAAAATAAGCAATTCGTACATTGCCGACAATTATATATAAAACTACTAATAGAACAGTCAAAACACCGGATTGCCCACCGACAATTATTTATGTTTTTACAAAAAGCACATTGATAACAAAATTGTGCATATTCTGTGTCATACAAATCAATACTATTTTCTACATATTTCAAGGTAGTTGAATAATATACGTCACGACAAAACCAAATATCAGCTCATATATATATATTTTTTGATTCGCCAGTAAATTGTGTATAAGGTGAATTTTCATTATTTACAGTAAGAAGACTTGGGAAAGGGACCTCCAAAGACAGTTGTCTAAACTGTTCGAAAAATGTAGTATCAAAATCAAATATTTTCCCATAATCCAGAGGGGACCAGCTATCGGACCACCACTCACTTTGTTCGTATATTTTATAGGGTCATAAGGGATTATAAACGGAAATAATTTCTTTCCCGGATAAATCACATTTTCTCTTATAGAGCTTCCTTTCATTCCGAAACATTAACCTCCTTTTTTCTCTTTCTTCTGGGCACAAAGTCGGACTCGGGATACTATATTTTTTCCCTCCAAAAATAGGAGAGATCTTATCATAAAACTCCAAATCTTTGTTCGTGACTACAAAATCCTTATCTGATAAGAGACATTTTTTGGTTTCAATAATTTTTTCTCAGGGTGGTATAATCATACTGCAAGGTTTATTATGTTTAGAGAAAGAAAAAATCAATGGCACGACGGTAAAAAATAAATCTCATAAAAAATCCGTTTGCAAAAATGATTTTTTAGATACTATACAGGGCGTGCCAATGTAGCTCAGCGGTAGAGCACAGGACTCATAACCCTGTGGTCGGCGGTTCGACTCCACCCATTGGCACCAAATTCAGAAAAACAAAAGAGGAAATTGAAAAAGTTTTGCTTTTCGGTTATTTTTTTTATAATCCACGAGCTAAACACAAACAATGTCCATTGTTTTTGCCACCATAGCTCAGCTGGTAGAGCGGCGGTCTTGTAAACCGCAGGTCATCGGTTCGATCCCGATTGGTGGCTCCAGAATTCGTCAAAGGCGAATGAGTGATAGGCATAGTGATGGTGCATAGGGCGGGATTATTAAAAAAATCCATCCTATTTACTGTTTCTATTACTTATTTCTTGAGCATAGCGAACATGGGTCGATACCAGAGCGGTCAAATGGGGTGGACTGTAAATCCACTGGTTCTACCTTCGGGGGTTCGAATCCCTCTCGGCCCACCATACACTGTCACATAAAATATCCTTCAGTTTCATCTGAGGGATTTTTTGTGACAAAATCTTGATGAATCGAATTCTTTCTGTACTTTACTCAATTAGGCATATAATGTACGTTCCTATTTTTAATTTTTCTCATATGCTCGAAACCATTGCTATTATTCTTGTCGTTCTTTGGATATTTTGACTTGTCTCTTCTTACACAATCGGGGGTTTTATTCATATACTCCTCGTAATTGCGATTATTTTATTCCTCATAAGGATTATTAATCGTGGTAAATAAATACAGATAGTCCTTTGATTGTCTAGAGATCAGTCAGTACGTCGCTAAAATCATCTTTTTCCCCATCCTTGAGATAGGCGTGGATAGCGTTTCTTGTGGCGAGAAGTGCGAGTACTTGGGCTCTTTTTCGTCGTGGAGAAACCTCTATTCCTGTTAATGTGACAAGAGTATCCTGATTCCAGGACATAAGTGTCTCAAAACTCACCCCCTGAACTCTATCTCCAAAAAGTCATGAACACGCCAGAGTAATCATGGACGTATTGCCAGTAAAAGACCATTTTTGAATAACATCTCAAACTATTACGGCATAAACTGTAATATCATCCCCACATACACGATTTGATTCAGTATGAATAATGGTTGCATTCCCTATTTCTCCGTGATGCTGTGGATTGGTTGAGTAAAAATGAATCGTTTCTGACTGCATATTGCCCATTATGCATCATAATAGAATGTGTCAATATGAATATCCACGAAAATCAAGGAAAAAACCTTTGCATCACTAGGAAATCTATGCTAGAATAGAGGCATGGAAAAAAATAATCTCACACCTGATAATGCTCAAATAGACTTATCAGAGTACCAAAAGCTCGATTCCGAGGGCGTTAAGGCTCTATCAGACATAAATCCAGAGACAGAAAAAAAGCTGGAATACTTGTTACTCAGAATCTGATTTGTATTAAAAATCATAGCATGAATAGCATTTATTGCGATTTTTATCTTATCAGCGTATAGTTGGTCTCGGAATCAGACACAAACTTCTTGGATTATGAAACAGAAGTTTATTTCCCAAGGGAATGCCGCATGTTTTTGGGTCAATTCTGGAAACAACAGAGAACAACTAAAAACTACAGAATTTTTGGATTTTTTAGTCACCAATAAGCGCGAGGATTTGAGAAAATTATTGGAAGATAACACGTGTCTTACCCCTGATACTTTGAGCCATCTCCTTGGCATGGAAGAAAAATATGATATCGCGAAACTGACTGAAGCATACGAAACAACTTTGATCAAAAAATTTCAAGGAAGCACTCTGGAGTCTAGCAATGAAATAAACACGATTCTTTCTCTTGACCCGAGTAATAGGATGCAGCACAATAAGGTCATGAAGCTTATTGAACAGGCCGTGACAAAAAATAGTACCAAAAAAAGTACTGTAACATGTAATACTATCAAATTTCAATGACTCTCAATAGATATTTCATGTAGAATATCTTCTGTCCCTCCTGTTCAGCCACGAGACGAATCGCTCAAGTTCTTGGAAAGTCTCGAGGCAACAGAAGAGCTTATTGTCAGTTATCCGAGCTCTCTTGATCTCCAGGTAGATACAAAAAATAATTTGCTCTCCACATCATTTAACGTCAATATCATATATACCCCTGCTCGGTATGAATCAGATCTTCTTCCTAAAATATAATTATGAAAAATAACAAAAGTGCATTGGTTGAGCTCAGAAATAATACGATTATTTGGTGTATTATTACGATCGTATTGATAGTATTGCTCTGGTTTTCCTATAACTTTTTTACACAACTGGGGAACCAGTTAGTAGTACATAATCAAAAGAAAGTGCAGACCATCACAAATATAGTGACGGAAGGTATCATATCTGACCAAGTATTATCTGATGCATCAAAAGATGATATGCGCTGGCAAACAATCCAGAAACTTGTTCCAGGCATCAAGACAACCATCGGGGTTATCTGAACGCCAGATGGAATCAAAAATATAGCCACTATCAAAAAAATCACACAAAAATGAGATAAAACATTAGAATATAAAGAATGGCTCAAAACATCATGGGACGCTCAATCAAAAGAAAATCTCGATCAAATGCAAAAGGATATTGCAGAAATAATCCCTATTTTTGCTGGTGTCTCAAGTAATAAGAATACTGAAAATATATCCGGTAAAATTACACTCAAAAAGTTGATTGATTTTATACAAATAGATATTGCTAAAAAATATCATCTTGGGAATGCGATGGGCGCTATTGGTATCAACAGTGTCAAGTTTATCAAAGAATGATCTGACATCGGTGCCTATGATATACCACTTAAATTTGATAACATAGATAACAAGGATGTGTTACAGCTCTTAGACTTTTTATCCACCACCGGTGGAATAAAAATCCAGAAAAAAGAAAATGGTGGTTTTTCTATCACACACACAAATCCTCGCGAACTCAGACGAGGAGAAATAACATGAGATACAGTCAGTAAAATATCTCAACTCAAAAATCCACTTATTATCGTACAAAATATCGTCATCAATCCATCGGAAAAAGATGTATCACTCATCACTGAAACATCTCAAAAGTGGGACATAAATATGACACTCACTTTCTATATACGTGGTGCCAGTAGTGATTTTATTCTGAAAATGGACCAAAATTTGATCCAGAGACTCTGAGAAGGAAATACACCATGAACATTACTCTGAAAGGCAAATCAAATGCTTCAGATGTGTCAAAAGAATCTCAACTGTTCTGATGAAAATAAGATTGCAGATCTCATTAATCTTCTTAGTACAGCAAAAAATACCTATAAAGGTATCCGAGATGCAGATCAAAACAGTAGTCCTATTGCCATGGTCACGAGAAGGTCAGACCTTATGTCGACCGTGACATCTTTGGAGAAAAAATTACAACAAATAGAAAGTGACCAAAAAGCAAATATAACCCAAAAATAATCTCGTTCTCACGTATGTCAAACTCTCTCGAAATTCTCAAAAAAGCGATTTTTAACGAAGAAGATCCTGCGAGTATCTGTGACATGATGATTATATGCGCTGTCGAAATCAATGCATCAGATATCCACTTAGAACCTGAAGAAACAAGGATTCGTCTCCGATATCGAGTGGATGGATTGCTGAGAGAAATACTCGAATATCCACTTATAAATCATCCTCAAATAGTTGCCAGATACAAGATTCTTGGAAACCTCAAGATGGATGAAACTCGTAAACCCCAGGATGGGCGTATCTCTCATAGCGTTGGAGATAAAGTATTTGATCTTCGTATTTCCACTCTCCCAACTGTTCATGGGGAAAAAGTGGTGATGCGTATCGTGGACAAAACAAAAAAAGTGCAGGATCTGAAGGATCTATGATTAGAGTGAAGAAATAAAATCGTTCTTCATAAAGCTATTGCTCAGCCGAACGGGATTATTCTGAATTCTGGTCCAACTGGATCTGGTAAATCTACCACTCTCTACTCAATCCTCAAGGAACTCAATAAAGTAGATGTCAATATTATGACCTTTGAAGACCCTGTCGAAATCGTGGTGGATGGAATCAATCAGAGCCAAGTATTTCCTGATATTGGTTATACCTTTGCATCTGGTCTCCGTACCGCACTTCGTCAAGATCCAGACATTATCATGGTAGGGGAAATACGAGATAGTGAGACAGCTGATATCGCTCTTGAGGCAGCACTGACAGGACATCTCGTTCTCTCCACTATCCATACTAATTCTGCTGCTGAGACAGTAACACGACTTATCAATTTAGGTATTAAGACATTTTTGATTCCTGCCACTATCAATGCGATTATCTCCCAGCGTCTTGTGCGAAGAATCGACCCCACTAAATCGGTTAAAGTAGCATTTTCTCAGCTTGATTCCGATATGCAGGAGAGAATCAAAAAAATTCTTTCTGTAATTCCAAAAGATGAACTCCAAAATCGACTCTCGAAAGAGATGATGGCAAATCCAGCATTTTATATACCTGATATCTCCAAAGTAGCTCATGCGGATGATGCATATCAATGACGAATCGCTATTTATGAGGTCATGGAAATAACAAATAGTATAAAAGAAATGATTATGCGAGGAGCGACGTCAAATGAAATTTTCTGAGCAGCCGTTAAGGACGGAATGGTCTCCATGGAACAAGACGGTCTTATTCGCGCTCTTCAAGGAATCACCTCACTCGAGGAAATATATAGCGTAGTACGTTCATAATATATATCTATGGCAAATAATATCATCATCCTTTCAGAAAAATTTGACACACCAAAAGTCGTACGCCATACGAGTTGGTTCGAAAATATGAATAACCTCATTCTTTCGAGTCAAAAGATAAAACTCAAAGACAAAGTAACATTTTATAGGCTTCTTGCGACGATGGTCAACGCATGACTCACAGTATTGCAGGCTATAAAAATTCTCCATGGTCAGCAAAAAAAGCCTTCTATGAAAAAAATAGAGGAAAAAATGATTGATAATATCCATTCTGGTAAAAATCTTTCAACAACATTAAAAGATTTTCCAAAAAGCTTCTCTGATTCAGAAGTAGCTATGATAGAATCATGAGAAAAAACAGGAAAGCTCAATATTACTCTCCTAGAAGTCGCATCACAGATAGAAAATCTCGCCTCCTTGAAGCGTAAAATGATCTGAGCATTGATATACCCTGCACTTATCGTTGTGGTTATGATTGGTGTTCTCTTTGTGGTTATGTGGAAAGTGGTTCCTCCATTGGTAGGACTCTTTTCAGATTTTTGAGGTCTGCCACAATCCACACAAATGCTGGTTGCAACCAGTAACTTTGTTATAGCCTACTGGTATCTCTTTTTTATTATCCCTGCTGTTTTGAGTTTTACATGGACACGCTGGAGAAAGACCGAATCATGACTCTTCTTAACAGATAAATTTATTCTTCATATACCTGGAGTTGGTCCTCTTATGCAAAAAATCCTTCTCGCGAAATTCTCACGTCTTATCGCCAGTCTCATGGGAAGTGGGATCTCTATCGTGGAAACTCTCCGTATTATCTCAGGTGCTGTCTGAAATGAAGTCTATCGTCAAAGAATTCTCGGACTTCGGGATGATGTGGCGCAGGGTATCACAATGGGTAAATCGCTCGAAGGCGACCCCCTCTTTCCTGATATGGTCGTCCAAATGATCAAGGTTGGAGAAGAGACGGCAAAAATTGATACCATTATCATCAAAGTAGCTGAATTCTATGATGAGGAAGTAGATACTGCTGTGGGAGCTATCAATAAAATCATTGAACCGGTGATTATCGTAACAATGGCGATATTCGTCGGACTTATCGCTTATGCCGTTATGACACCGATTATGCATCTTTCTGACGTTATCGTACAATAGAACGTCTCAAAAATATTTGATAAAACACGAAAGAAAGGTACTATACATCAAATATGGTACCTTTTTCTCTTACTCTGCTCCAAAAAATACAGCTCACGTATAATGTCTATGAGCTGATTTATAGTATGGAAACCCCCCTCGATATTCTCCCAGGTCAATTTTTACTCTGCGAAACAGAAAAAGATACTTCTCATCTGCTCCGTGCCTATTCTGTCAGTGATGTGCGTGATACTCATATCCATTTTATCATTAAACGTTTAGAAGATGGGAAGGGGGGCAGCAAGGCCATTTGTGACCAAGAAATAGGTCATATAATGCAAGCTTGGTGACCAAGTGGAGCGTTCGTTCTCCCCACAGAAAACATACCAACACACATCGTATTTATAGGAACTGGGACAGGTTTTGCTCCCCTTTATTTTCAGGCGAAAAAGATCCTCGAAGAAAATCCTCGTCAAAAAATATCATTTATTTTCTGAGTTCGAGCAAAAAAAGATCTTTTTTATAACGCAATATTGCAAGAATGGACGCAAAAATATCCACATTTTTCCTATCAATTTTGTCTTTCACAGGGAGAGGAAACATCATCTCATTATCGGGGAAGAGTGACGAACTATCTCCAAAATCATCCTGAATTGATGGACACTGATTTGGTGCTCTTTAGTATTTGTGGAAGCCCAGTAATGGTCAGTGAAGTACGAGAAATCCTCGCTTCACACGGCATCGAAAAGGGAAAGATATTGTTTGAGCAGTATTAGATTATTTTGTGATTTTCTCTATATCCGTTAATTCACATCCTGAATAAGCCGATATTCATAGGTTGTATCCGGTTTTTTGAGGATACCGAGAAAATCGAGGCGTACTTCTAGGATATCAATACCCTTTTTTAGACAATAAAACTCTATGGCTCTCAGGAGAGTTTTGACTTTTTTTGGTGTCATAGAATCTTCTGGCATTCCAAAAATCGTTGTCTCACGATATTTCACTTCGATGAATCTCCACAGTCCGTCAAGACGTGCGATAATATCGAGCTCCCCTCAGAGAAATGTGGCATTGCGGTCCACGATATGATACCCCTGTTCAACCAGATAGGAAATCGCCATCTCTTCTCATATATTACCAACTTCTCGTCTACTTTTTTGAGTATTCATACGAAAGAGTATACCTAAATATGCGCAAAGTACAAAATCGGAGATTCGCTGTGGCGAATGAGAAAATTTTTGTCAAGAAAAAGCTGCTTGTGAAAGTCATGAAAACACTATAATATTCCCACTTAATTTTTTTTATGCGTCGACTATTTTCATCTCTTGTTTTAGCTGCTCTGTGTATGCAGTGGGTACCTCTCGCCCGAGCAGAGAGTGGTTTTTATCTTGTTTCAGCATACTATTCACCTGAAGAATGACAGAGCTTTTATCTCCACGGAAATTATGAAGATGAAATCCGCGTCAATGGTGGTGGGAAAACGACTGCCTCTGGTGCTAGTGTGCGCATCGGTGCTATCGCAGCCCCAAAAAGTATCCCTTTTAATACAAAAATAAGTATTAACCAAAGTATCACCATCAAAGGAAAAACATATGATTTCAATTATCAATGAACTGTTCTCGATCGAGGTGGAGCGATAAACACGGCTTCCAAACTTCCTCGTCTGGATATCTATATGGGTTCAGGTCAGAAAGGTCTTTGTCGAGCACTCAACTTCGGTGTTCAGACCGTCTATGCTTCTTTTGAAGATTCTGGAAAGGCAGATACGACCAGCATGGATTTCTTACCGAGTGATTGTAGCAATCCTGGCACAACGCCCGTTACTCCACCAAAAACAAGTGCTTCTTTTGATCCATTTACATCATCCCTCTCTACGCTGACAACTGCCGAAAATATTAAAACTGTTCAGAGACTACTCCAACGAGTGAATGCACTGATTGGAACAGTCGACGGTGTGTATGACCAAGAATTCAAGGACTCTGTCTTTGCATTTCAAAAAGCACAATGAGTGGTCAAAACACGAGATGAAGAATGAGCAGGCGTCTATGGACCTCGTACTCGATCTCAGCTACGAGCTGTTTTACAATGAGATGTAGCTGGAGCGACTCCTCCAGAAACAACCTCTGATGATAGCACTACACCACCTCCAACAACTTCTCAAGATACATCCAATGCTTCTTCTGGATCACTCGATGATTCGAGCGATAGTATTCTCACTGGCGATGTCTTTGACGGGAATAAAAGTGAGGAAATACGAGACTTGCAAAAGATGCTCAAAGAAATGGGCTATTTCAAATTTGAAATTGATGGGCTCTACAACAAACGTCTTGTCGATGCTATCCTGGAATTTCAGCTTGCAAAACAAATCGTAACAAGTGGTGATGATATTGGTGCGGGTTTTTATGGCCCCGTTACGCAATCAACACTGGAAGAAGCTTACACAGCATATCTTGCCAAAAAAATCAAGATTGATGCCCTGAAGGCAGAACTGGAAAAAATAAAAGCAGCTCGCATAGCAGTCGCTGCAGAACAAAAGAAAATATTTGAAACGAGTATCCAAAAGATCCCTACTCTCAAGCTCGGACAAATACACCCAGAGATTCGTACACTCCAAAAACTCCTCAAAGAATATGGATATCTCGACCATAAAGATACTGCTATTTTTTGACCTCTCACAAAAAATGCTCTTGCTCGATATCAGCTTGACCTCAAAGTAATCGACAGCATCTCTTCGCAATATGCTGGTGTCCTCGGCGTAAAAACAAAACAAGCTATCGTGGAAGATATGGTCAATCGATGGCAAAAAACCTACACGGCTGATTTTGAAGCAGTACAAAAGATAGAAAATGAGATAGTGGAGCTCAGTAAATAATTTTTCTACGATGGAACAATTTACCATGATGATGCTCGAATCTCTCGAGTCTCTCGGATATTTTGGTATATTTATTTTGATGGCAATGGAGTCTTCTATTATTCCAGTTCCTTCCGAGCTCGTGATGATACCAGTAGGTATTGCTGCCGCTATGAATGGGTGAATAAATCCTTTCCTGGCGACATTTGTCGGCGGTCTCGGCTCTGTCGTAGGAGCATTGATAAATTATTGGGTGCTCGGGCGATGGCTTGGAAAACCATTTCTAGAAAAATATGGAAAGTATATCCTTATTACTCCGAGAAAATACAAAAAAACAGAAGACCTCTTTTTAAAAAATAGTCATATCTACACCTTTATCGGTCGTTTCATTCCTGTAATTCGACACCTTATCTCTATACCAGCAGGTATTTTTCTCATGCGCATGAAACCATTTATCTTACTGACTTTTATAGGGGCAACTCTTTGGTGTGGGATTCTAGTAGCACTCGGATATTTCTTCTGAGAAGATATGATCGATATCATGAGAAAGTATGGGCACGAGCTCACCTATATTACATTTCCTCTGATTGCTTTCTATCTCTGGTGGAAGATTTTTCGCAAATAATATGACTCGTCTTCGTACAAAATCAGAACGAGACATTCTCCTGCAACTCATCTATGAATTGTATCCGGATAAACGTATTGAGCTCGATTTTGAAACACCGTTTCAGCTCCTTGTCGCTGTTATGCTCTCAGCACAGATGACAGATAAATGAGTAAATAGAGCGACAAAAGAGCTCTTTAAGCTCGTAAAGAATCCCCAGGATCTTCTCATACTCAAAAAGGAACAAGTCGAGATGCTACTTCGTTCTCTAAATTATTATCGTGTTAAGACAAGACACATCTTTGAAACTGCCGAAAAGCTTGTTTCTGAATACCACGGGGTCATCCCACATACATTAAAGGACCTCCTGACATTACCAGGCGTTGGCATTAAGACAGCAAAAGTTATTCTCTCCCATCTCTATGACGCTCCTCATATTGGCGTGGACACTCATATTCACCGAGTGATGAATCGTATGGGAATAGTCAAAACAAAAACTCCAGAAGAAACCGATAAAAAGATCGAGAAGCTCCTCACAGATACACAAAAGAGAACTATGCATCATGCGATAGTTCTCTTTGGGCGATATGTCTGTACAGCGAGGAAATGTAGATGTAGTGAGACGAGTTTGAAGAAATGGTGTCAGTGTGAGGAGTGTAGAAAATCATAACTATCAAACTATTCATCAGCTCTCCCCATAAACAGAAATGAGAGTCCGAGAGGAAATACTGTTTGAGCGTCATGAAAACTGTTTTTCCAGACGCTAAGAAGGAGAGCGAGTTTATTTCCTTTCGGCAGTTTTGGGTACTTTTGCTGCCAAAAGTACCAGAAAGAGCACGCCTGTTCTCAATTATTCTACTGAATATAAAAATTTTTCCAGCCCTTGCTGAACCCTCTCTGCCACTTCCTGAATACTCCCCTCTCCATCAATCACAATAATATTTTCTCCTTTTAATCGAAGGTATTCAATTGCTTTTTGATATCACTCATGACATTTCCGAAGAAAACTCTCTTGTTCATAGATTTCCTTACCCCCCTCTCGATTACCAAGACGTTGGAGCATCGTCTCTACAGAAATATCAATAAATAAGGTAATTTTTGGTCTCAGAATATACTGATGTAATTCATAAATTTCATCAAAACTGATACCACTTGCATATCCTTGGTAAGCATAGGTGGTCAGATCGCATCGAGAAGAAACAATCCAAACATCTGATGCGAGAAGATTCTCCCGAAATGTTTGGAGTTCTCGACGATCAAGAGCAAAGAGCTCCGCAGTTTCGAGTGGAGATACTTGAATATGTTTTTGGGCTATTTCATTGAGCCGTTTCCCTGCATCAGTCATACGAGATGGCTCACGAGACTTCAATACTACTCGATGCTTATCCTGGTCGATGAGATACGACAGAAAAAGCTTTAGCTGCGTATCTTTACCAGCCCCATCAACTCATTCAAATGCTATAAACATAGTCTATTTTCGATTCCTAAGAAATGCAGGGACATCGAGATCGTCTTGTGCAGCACCTGTATCTACTGGAGCGGAATGTGTTGGTTGTTGGGATCAGAGAACTCGACGGCCAAAAGATGAACCACTGACTGATGGACGAGGAAGTGATCCATTATCATGACGAGTTGTCACTTGAGATTCATCAAATCCTGTTGCAATAACGGTAATTTTTATTTCTCCTTCTTCAAAGTCTGGATCGATAGTCGCACCGAAGATAATATTTGCATCCTGATCGCACGCTGAAGTGATAACACGAGCCGCTTCGTCAACTTCAAACATTGAGAGATCATGACCACCCGTAATATTGAAAACGAGACCACGAGCACCCATAATAGAGAGTTCCAAAAGAGGACTTTCAATGGCAGCACGGGCAGCATCTGTTGCTCGAGATTCTCCACGACCATACCCGATACCCATCAGTGCCGATCCGGCATCTTTCATCACTGATTTTACATCGGCAAAGTCGACGTTGATAAGCCCTGGTTGTGTAATAAGGTCTGAAATACCCTGAACACCATTTGAGAGAACCTCATCAACGATGCGGAATGCATCAAGGAGCGGAGTCTTTTTATCGATAATAGTAAGAATTCTATCATTTGGAATAGTAATAAGTGTATCGACTTTTCCTTTGAGAATGTCATACGCTTCAAGGGCTTGGTTATTTCGTCTTTGACCTTCAAACGCAAATGGCTTTGTGACCACTCCTACGACGAGCACGCCCATATCACGAGCGACATCAGCAATGACTGGAGCTGCACCAGACCCAGTTCCTCCACCGAGACCACACGTCACAAAAACCATATCAGCACCAGCAAGTGCCTTGCGGATATCTTCGATAGATTCTTCAGCAGCTTTTTTCCCTCGTTCTGGATCACCACCAGCCCCAAGCCCACGTGTTGTAATGGGTCAGATACTGAGCTTGACAGGCGCAAGAGAATTATAGATAGCTTGATTATCTGTATTGATTGAGATGAATTCGACTCCAGAAAGTCCGCTCTCAATCATACGATTGATAGTATTTTGACCAGCACCTCCACACCCGACGACTTTGATGCTTGCGACAGGAGAGATCATCTGAGAAACATTTACTTCCTGTGGTTGAGATATTGTGTCTTTGAGAAAGAGACCTTTGAGAGATCATGAGCTTTTTTTTGTAGTTTTTGCGGTAGCCATAGTAAGAAATAAGAGATAAGAAAAAAAGAGAAAATATGTTATGGGAAGAGCCGTTTAAAGAACCGAGTCGCAGACTCTTTGACGCCACCAAGACCTGCACCAATTGAAATACGAGGTTTTCCGATGCCACCCGAGCGTTGAGAGAAAATCAGGGCTCCAATAGAAGCACTAAATCCTGGATCAGCCACAGACATACCGGTGATATAGTCTTGATCTTCTGGAAATCCTATCGCACATGGGAGACGAAGCTCAGATTTTGCGAGGTCGATCAGATTGCGGGCTTTGGAACCTCCTCATACAAATATAGCACCTTCTGGGAGCATGCCATCTTTCCCGATGAGTTTCAGTTCTCGATTAATGAGCGAAAGAATTTCTTTGTAACGAGCTTGAGCGATTTGTGAGAGATACAGTTTTGAAACTGTCTCTGTTTCTTTTTTATCCAAACGAGCAAGGGAAATCTCTTCATCTTTTGGCTTGTTTTGATCACAGAATGTGAGATCGACATAATCAGTCTTGAGCTTTTCTGCGAGATCAACTGATACACGCACTCCGAGGGCAATATCAGAACTCACATACTCTCCACCGACAGGAATAATGGCAGCATGTTTGAGTGCGCCTTCTTCAAAGACCGTGACACCTGTAGACGATGATCCGATATCGATACAGACCACTCCGAGCTCTTTTTGACGACGAGTCAAAACAGCTTCTGGAGAAGTGAGAAGTGAAGGTGAGACATCGACAACATCGATACCGACATCTTTAAATCCTTTACGAACATTATTGAGGGCAGTCGTCGTAATCGTAAAAATATAGGCGCTGACTTCGAGTTTCTTTGCGCTCATACCGACAGGTGTTTTTACGAGATTTTCGAGATCTACTGTAAAATGTTCAGGAATAATCTTCAGCACAGTTTGATTTGCGAGAGTAATACCATTTTGTGCCATATCAAGAACTCGATTTACATCTTCTTGGGTAATCTCCGCAGATGGAATCGTGATCATCGCAGAACTCCTATGAATCTGAATACCGGTACCGGAAAGACAGATACCTACGTGAGGAAATTGTTGTCCTGCCATATTTTCTGCCTCAGTCAGAGATTCATCCAGATTTTTTTTGAACTCCTCCATATCGAGAATAATCCCCTTTCGAATTCCTCCAGAATGTACTACGCCGACGCCGAGGATATTTAATTTTGGTCTGTTGGGATTGTTTGGATCAATAATAAAGGATCCAACGAGCGTTTTGATACGAGCACTTCCAACATCTACAAACGCTACGAGGTCGCTAACTGCCATGGGATAAATATTAAGAAGTAGAAGGGTGAATACAATTTTTATTCATTATGGTTCGTATGCCTATGCGATTTATTTCTGAAAAACCGCTTTGATACCACAATAAACACCCTGTAATTGTAGGAAAAATGGGATGGAATGCAAACCGGAAAAATCAATCTGTAAGCAGTATATATACTACACAATAAATATTGTAAAATACAAAATTTGAGAAGTGTGCTTTCTATAAAAAATCCTCCGATTTTTGAAAAGTTTTTACCATAAATTCTCCTACATCTCCCTCGGCAATGGAATAGAGACAATCTCACACGAGTAGCGGATCATTTCAAGGGTTTGGGCAATAATCTGCATCCTTGTAGCACGCTCCTCTGGTGAAGAATCTCGGAGTTTTGGAGTGTTGACATAGAGAGCGTTGAGATGGCGAGCTGTAGTTGTAATATGGGCTATCAGAAGATGAAATTTGTAGGTTTCAGCACATTGTGCGAGCACATCTTCAAATCCCAGAATATCAAGAACGAGCTCCTTATCGTAGGAAGTGAGTGGCAAAGTGCTTGGAAGAGTTGTAGCACTTTTATCATGGCCAAATTCCTGAAGCATCTTGGCAAATCGAACATAGGTGTACTGGAGGTATGGACCACTACTTCCCTCAAACGCAAGTACCTTATCCCACTCAAATACCCAGTCTCGCTCACGATCCTGTGCCATAAAGGAATAAATAATCGCACCAAGTGCCACAGCTCGAATATCTGAGTCAGCAAGCTCCTTTCCTCGTTCAAGAAGTATTGCTTTGACACGATCAAAACTCTCCTCTACCACATCGCTCAAGAATATCACTCGCCCGTGACGCGTCGACATCGCTCCTTCTGGCAGACTCACAAATCCATTGGCTGCGTGGATGAATTCACACTTCCCCGTCATTCCAGCCAAGGACGAAGTCCGCGAGGTGGAATCCATCCCTGTCTCGCTGAACCAAGCTTTCTCAGCTGTCGCAAAAAGTTGCTTGAAATGGAGTGCCTGACGATTATCAACAAAATATATAATCTTTGACGGATTCCAGTTTCTGAGGCGATATTTGATAGCAGCAAGATCGCTCGCGAGATAGCCGTGCGTTCCATCACGTTTTTGGAGGATGCAGGAAGGTAGCTTCGCAGTGCTTGAGTGCTTAAGTGCTTGAGTGCTTAAGTTTCCTGAACCAACCATTCCTTCATTTTGTATTTTGTTCTTTGTATTTTGCATTGAATTGTCGAAGACAATTCCGACGCTTTCATCCTCATTTTTGGTTGCAACACCAGACTGAATCAGTTCACGGACCACCGCAGACATCGTATTATCTGATTGTAAATCTGGCCAAGGACCAAGCTTTGGAAGTGGGAGTCACTCATAGAAACTCTCACCTATCCAGACATCTGGTTTTGCCCCAAAATCACTCATCACTTCTCGTACTGAAACAAGGCTCGCATCAGTAAACCGTTGCCAGAGCTTCACGGATGTTTCATCACCATCAGAAAGAAGTCGAAAAGCATCACGGCATTCCTGATCTATCTCTCACTCTATCTCTATTTTCTCAGTGATTTTGACATAGATTTCAAGAAGGTGTTTGAGTGGTGCTGTTGAAAAAGCCGTTTCATCTCAGAAATATTTCCAACCTGTGATAAGCTTCCCAAAAATCCCTCCCCAGTCTCCCTGGTGCATATCGGCCACCACAGTGTAGCCCATCAGACGAAGTAAATTGATAGTTGCTTGACCAAAGAGCGGTGTACAAAGATGTCCGATATGGAGAGGTTTCCCGATATTTGCCCCCATATAGTCCACTATCACCGTTTCATCTCGCTTTTCCCATACTGGGAGTTTCCATTTGGCGGTTTCCTCAATATATATTTCATCAGCGAGAAAAAGATTTACAAAACCTCACAGTACCTGCACGTCGAGAATAAAAGATTGTTGCTTAAAATATTCGGCAAGTGAAGCGCCTAGAGCTTGTGGAGAACATTTCAGCTGTTTCACAGCACCAAAGATATTCAGACAGATATCTCCCATTTTTTTATCTGGCGGAACAGTTATCTGAAAAACATCAACTGAACAATCAGGATAGCTGGAAGTCAAAAAAGATTGCAGTGCAGAAGTGATACGAGTAATGTGCATAAAATGTTTTTACTATTATAGAAAAAATGCGTCTTTTGAAAAGAAAAAGAAAAGAGCCACCGTCTGGTGGCTCTTTTCTGCTCTAGATATTTATGTCATTGCCTCCTCGAAAAGTCCATACCGTGTCGTGTTTCTGAGGTTATGAAGGACAAAAAGTTCTAAAAATAAGAAACCAACTATCAAGATTGTTGAAGGTATTCATACATCACCAGTAGCAATCATAGTATTATAGTATCCGTGTAAAAGAGTGGCCACACTCACCCCTCCTACAAAACCTATCCATGTCATCAATGTCGTATAATTTTTCCATCCAAGTGTTTTTTGCAAAGGAGATACGCTTCCGATAGTATCGATGGCTCTCAAGAAGGCAAATCGTCATCGTGCATATATCAGTACACAGATCATACTAAAAAATATATGCGAAAGATATCAGAAAATAGAGCGTAAGATGGCATTATCGCGTATCATACTATCTGTTTGCCCTTGATGGAAGAGATCCATCATATATTTGATATTTTCTGCGAAAGCAAACCCTGCTGCCACAAGAGCAATACTAAAAATATAATCAGAAACACTTTCTAGTTGCGTCGAAAACGAAAGAGAAAGAGTAAGAGTACCAATCATTATCAATCCTCATATAGCGATCAAAATAGTTTGAGAGAGTGGAATACCTGCCATAGAATAATATTCGTATACTATCTTTCCGAGTAGAAGAATTCCGAGCAGGACGATAGGCCACTTGAGAATTTTTTTGACCAAGAAAATCAGAAGAACGAGTTTAGCAAATTCTTCCAAAAATGCGAGAAAGAAAGTCACTGTGTTTTCAACTCCCGACCCAGAAACCACCTTACCATCTCCGAGGGTATTTTTGAGTCCTTGAATAAAATTATTCCCTTCAATATTCACTTTAAAAAAGAAAATATTGAGTTCTTGCGCCTGTCCTGCATTGCTGATAGACCAGTTAAATGGGAGAAAAATACATGTAATCACAATAATACCAGTCAAGAAAAGTGCTATTGTTTGTGCGAGAGACATCTTTCCATACCATTTGAGGATGCTACAATACCCAACTGCAGCCGTTGTAATAATAAGGAGTGGCTGCCAAAATGTCTGAAAAAAGAGCTGAATATCATACAACATACTTTATTGAATTGTATAAATAATAGTTTCTGTTTTTTCAATGCCAGATTCATATAACGCTCGTGCTGTGATATGATATACTCCTGGTGTTCTAAAAGTATGAATCACACTTTCTCCATCGGGAGAAGGGATATTATCACCAAAGTTCCATAGAATATTTTTTACAGCTCACTGGGTAAGGGCTACAAATGTAATCGGCGTATCGACTGCAGAATTTTGGGCAGATATGCTCGGCTCTATCTTGATGGTTTCTTGTGGTTTCTTGATGATGAGTATATATTCTTTCACGGCCTTTTCTCCGAGATTTGTCACAGCGGTCACTCGTACCTTATAGTCTCACGGCATAACATATCGGTAATCTACAATCCCCTCACCCTCATACGTTTTACCATCTCAAAATTCGTAGAAAAATTTTTGTATAACTCCTTTTTGGGCTCTCGATCCTGTAGCATCAAAATGAACTAAAGCTGGAGCATATTCATGGTCTAGACGAATTTTGACACGCACATCGAGAGATTTTTGTTCTCATTTTACTATGATTTTATCGACATATATCTGTTTCTGTATCTCGCCATCGATTGTTGTGTCTTCAAAAGTATATCGAGCATTAAAGGTGTACTGAATAGGTAATTGCAAATCATACGACGTTTGAAATCATTTTTTCTCATAGAGACCATCATTATCCATATCCCATTCTGCCTGTACAAGTTTTAAACGAGAGTTCGTTGATTGAATACCAATAGCATCAAAAGTAAGTACAGATGGTGTTGCCATATCTGGGAGCAGGTATGCCCTCAATGCATCATCATAGGTATTTTTTGCTACATCAAGCCCATTTTCATCAACAATTTGAAGTGTATACCCATTTTTGAGGGTAGTAAAGAGGGTAGTAAAAATAGTTTCTTTGGTAACATTCACTTTATTGCCCAGCGTATCTTCTATTTCTGCTTCTATTGAATACGTACCGGATTTTTTGAAGGTATAATCCAATATTTTTTCCGTGCCCGAAGAAAACACCCCATCATAGATACTACCATCGATTCTCCATCGAATAGACTTTACCTGCCCCTGAGCAAGCTTTGGATCGATGGTAAACTGATATTTGAGTGGGTTGATAGGGTCTATTTTTATTTGAATATCTGTATTGGTGATGTTGGTCTGAATACTTTCTCCGATAACATAGCGCCAATCACATGGGTCCGTACTTGTCACATCCATAGGTTGCATTTTCAGACAAATAATGGCAGGATACTGGGTGATATTTTCAGGTGAAAATTGATATCAATTTATCTCTGGTGTTGTGCTCCCTATGATAGTCCATTGGGCCTGTCCAAGAGAAGACAAATCCGAAGCATCAAAAAGATATATTTTGGAACCATCTTTTCTATCTCTATAAGAAACCTTCACCATATTTTGAATCAGTATATCGGGAATTTCGATAGTAATCTCTTTTTTATTGCCTCATGCATCGGTAGCATATAGTGTTGCTGTCGTCTTGTATTGTCCTACTTCCTCAAATTCTCATGGTACCAGCAATGGAGCATCAGGATGTGTAATGGGGAGATCTATTTTTGTATTTTCTCCTGAACCAATATCGGGCTCACCATCTTTATTATAATCAATACTGAAAGAGTACCCACGGCTCAATAAAAGACCATTTGTGCGTATTGCTTTTTTGATTTGAGGACTGATATCATATCGCACACTTATCGGTCAAATCCCTTTTTTAGGAGCCTTAAAGAATGTCAGGTCTTTGTCCTTCATTTTACTTTTATATCAGAATAAAGTGTTGTCATATATGATCACCCGTTCTTCAAGATTTGAAAAATCAATATTCAAAAACCAATTATAGGAAATAGCGAAGAGAGCAATGTTTCAGAAAAAGAGTCCTCCAAAAAATACCGTCAAAAACCAGAGGAAAAAATGTTTCAATTTCTTGTGTGTTTTGATGACTATTGCACGATACCAAAAGAAAAGAAATGCCGTTCCAAGTATAATACCAAAGATACTATAAAAGACATAGATGGTGTATTCAAGAATACGCTGAATCGTGACGTACTCAATGGCAAATATATTATTGAAAAAGAGAGCAAATTGTGGATTGAGAAGAATAAACGCACAGAGGAGAATATAAAATGTCATCAATACAAATACGGCAGCTTTCAGATTTTTCCATCATGAGCGGACCTTCGTACTTCATACTGAAATATGAATTGGTGTTTTTTCTTGTTCCGGCTGATAATCTGCATCATTCCGTGCAAAAGCAATAATCTTTTGTAACAAGGATATTTTTTGGGTAACAGATGTAGGTTTTTTTATGTCCATAAAAAGAAATTATGCAGTGGGGTTAGTATCCGATGGAGGAAGGAGCATATCGTGTGCTGGATCGAGGAGATTTTCTCCAGAGATAAGGCGTTTTTTAGTAGCTGGAGTCTTCTTTTGTTTCTTTTTTGTTTCTTTTTTTGTATTCGAGGTCTTATTCTGTTCTGGCTCTATGAGATGCCCTCATGCCCCTAAGAGATCTGTCTCTGGTGGGAGAGCTGATGTTTCATCTTGGAGTATTTTTGGAAGAATCTCTTCTGCAATCGGAGTATCTGATATTTTTGGTTCAGAAGAAGATATATTTTCCCCCATCATTTCTGGAGAGAAAAGAGACTCGTCCGATGCTAACACTTCATCTGGTATCGTCGCTTCGGCCCCTCGTAACCAATCTGGAATATCTGCATCATCCGCAAGAGACTGTGAGACAGTCTCTTCTTTTGAACTTCAATCTCCACTCTCATTTTCCACGATATCAGAAACTGGAGTAGAAGGTGTTATTCAAGTTTTATTTTCTTCAACAGGAACAGAAGAAATATGTTGTTCATCTTCTTGGGGAGATATATCTGATGAAGGAGTGATGTCGTCTGGCGATGTAATTGGGATATCTTTTTGACTCGAGGGGGGATTTCACCAATCAGATGTATCACTTGTTTCTGAAGAAGTGAGTATATTATTCCGTGTAGAAGCATCTTCTGCATCCAGAACAGGTGTCCGTCATTTTTCAGTGGTCATACCCGATTCAGCAGAAGCATCTACAGTATTTTCGGATGAAGCAACTGGCACATTTGAGACAATCTCTGGTATCGCGACATCGTCATGTATCCAATCTGGTTGATGCACATCTTCAGGAGATGGAGAAGATTTTTCAGAAAAAACATCCTCATCTCAAAATGGTGACCCCCCTTCTTTCAGCCAATCAGGAGTTGCTGAGGCATCACTATGCTCAAAAGAGTTCTCCGAAGGACCTAATGGGGTATCTTGAATAAGATGATCATCATGAGAATGTTCTCCTCCAATATCGTCGTTTCATGCTGTGCCCAATTTTTGGCGGGCATAGGAAATGCCAATAAATCACAAGATAGCAAAGAGTATTCCTCAGAGAATCCAGAGCATCAGAGATAATCCGCTCTGAGATTTTGTGATAACCACTGGAGGTATATCGGACGTACCGAGTGGAGCTCATACCAAAATCATAAGCTTTTCTTCTATCACCTTTTTTACCTCTGCACTGAGAGTTTTATCTGGCTCAACATAGTCATCATAGATTTTTTGCTTTATCGCGAGATTGGCCTCATAATATTCTGGATTATCCAACATCTGATCAATCAAACCTACCGTGGTTCCATCTCAGAATATTTCTATTTTTTTAGAGCTTTTTGCGAGGGCATCAGCGATAACTTTTCGAGCCGACTGACGCTCATTACTCTTATCATCACCTTGTGTATAGATGAGATTAATTTGTTCCAATATTTTTTTCTTAAGCTCAGGAACAAGGGTTGAGCTCGCATCAACTGCGAGAGAAAAAAGTATCAGGGTCTGTGTTCGGTCGGCAGTATCGTACCAGATATCTCCGAGTTGGTCTAAGAGTTTATTAAATTCGACTCTTTCGCTTTCTGGTACTCATTGGACGAGATTTCGGAGTTTTTCAATACGGTCTTTATCTTCTTGAGAAAGATTAAATGTCTTAGGATCCTTTGTGGTCGTGACCTCGTCTGGAAGTGCTAAAAAGCTGCGCGTAACACGTATTTGTCGAGAAGCGAGATCTTCACCATTTTCCCCGACAAGACGAATCCTCATGATAGTCACCCTCTTCGTTCCCTGGGGTATCTGAAATGGTCTCCCATTTCGGTATGATGCCGTTCATTTATTATCCGCATCATCATTTTTTTGACCATTGAGATCAGTATCGATGTCAATATCCGTATCGATCACATAGTATTTGATCGTGCTGCCACGTGACTCGCCGAGATAGATGAAGAGAGGTATCATAGGATCGTCCCATACGATATCATCTGGAGTTTCTATGACATCACCTCCGCTGATAGGAGACAGTATGATGAGTGGTCCTGTTATTTTTTTGAGCAGTATCTGATTTTTGAGGTTTCTTTCTAAAGGATAAATGACAGACTCTGTCGTTGAACCGTCTGAGATTTCGAGTTTCAATTTTTTTGCAGTAGAAGTTTCTACATCAAATACTAGATAGTCTCGATTCTCTGAAATCTTCTTATCATCGAGATACCAATTTACTTTCTGGAAAACACCAGAAGATATATTGTACGCGACAATCTTATTCCCTATCATTTGTAGAGTCGCTTTTGGTATGAGACGATTCTTGACGATAATCGTCAATGACTTGGTGGTGGACACACCTTTATGTGTCACCTTTACTTTTGGATTATACTCTCATGGATATTTATATTGGAATTCATAGAATGGCGTGGTGGTTTTTATATCATAAAATCCATCCCCATCGATATCCCATCGATACTCAGCCTTGTCGGAGATATCGCTATCGAGAGCTGTCCTAACTCCCAGGGACAGACGGGTCGTATCTCAAAACTTGACCTCAGTCGTATCTGCGACAAAGTTTTCAATAATTGGAGTTGCAAGATTCGTATTGATATAGAGCTCTGGCGTTGAAAAACGTGATTCAGAAACTTCTTTTGTATTTACTTTGAGACCGTTGGAATCTTCCATCATAACGTCAAAATAATATCTGCCAGTAATTTTTGGCAACACAAATGTCGTTTCAGGAATCCGAGTAATACGAAATCATTGCGCCTGATCATCACGGTCGGTATAATAATACCACGTATAGGATCGTATGACACCATCTGGGTCTTTTGCTCCAGTCATTTTGAGATTGACACGCATAGGGTCCATATCGATATTTTCGATAGCAACATCTATATCACTAAATTGTGGCGCGAGATTGACGACTTTTACCCATGCTTTTGAAGTATGAGAAACTCATGTTTTTTTATCGGCGACTGTCAGCGAAATTTCTTCACACCCTAGTTCATCAAACGTATAGGAGACGCTTTTGCTCGTAGATACTTTGTTGAAGCCAATCTGCCAAAAATATGTGAGTTCCTCAGTTTTTCCATTTGTATTGACACTTTTATCGGCCGAAAAGGAAACAGCATTCGCTCTATCAACAGTCAGTGCTTCTTGATTATCGCACAAGCTTGGTTGTGCGGAAGCAGCAGAGGAGGAATTCCGTTGAATATTGATAACTGAGAATGGTTTATCTTCATCAGTAACATATATTTTATCTGTGATACTATTCGAGTCTCCTTCTTCATTGGTGACCTTGACGGTGATAGGGAAAGTACCTGAAATGGGAAAGCTCGTTGCAAGTCTATTGTTTTTGGTAATAACTGGGGCCTCTGATCCTACTCTCCACTCATATACAGTGACTTGTGGTGGCGCTGTCACGAGGAGCATAGTCATCGCTCTCCGTTGTACCACTTCTGGGCGCATTGTGAGCTTGAGAAAAAGTATGCTCGTTATTTTGAGGTCTTTTTTAGTTTCCTGTGTTTTTCCGTCTTCGTCTGTAACACGCAATGTGACACGATAGGTGCCTTTTTCTGGAAAAATATATTTTCCACGATTGTTGAGTGCGTTCGTTTCGAGGAGTTGCATCGGTGTATCGTTCACGAACCATTCAAATCGTAACTTTTGATTATCGGGATAATCTGGGTCAAAAGAATTGGTACCATCAAAAAGATACATATTGGGTGTTTCTGTGGAAACCATACTCGAAGTAAACTCAACACTCGGTGGGCGAGATTCGATTATGATTTCCATGGTATCCTTGTCACGTGCATCTCACTTGACAGAAGTCAGGGAAACAAAATATCGACCAGTATCGCCGAAGACATATTCCATTCTCGTTCCTGATACTGTATTGAGTATTGTATCAATTCCTTCCTTTTTGACTTCCCAGAGATACTGCACATCCGTTTCTTTCGAAACTTTTTGTGCTTGAAAAATCACCCTCTCTCACTTGCTGGGCGTTTTGTTATTTATAGAAATGGCTGCCAGTGGATCACCGATTTTTAGTACAATATTCTTGGAAAATATCTCGTTATCATTTCTCGTGAGCGTGAGTTTTATCATGTGTTCTCCTGGTTCATATTTTTGTGATTCGAATTGTGGACCACCCTCATTCGTATCTGTGACCCCGTTACCAAAATCCCATTCCGTCTTTTTTACGGTGTATCATGAAGAGAAAACCGTTTCAGAGGCATCGATAGAGATATTTTTGAGAGCTTCCTTGGTAGGTATTTTGACGATTTGGTCAGCAAGTTGATCATTCATTTTAATGACAAATCGAATCTTTGGCTGTCCTACCTCTATCACGATACTTTTTTCAAAACTGATAACATCCATAAATCCCTGACTATTTTTACTGGCTGAATTGATGGTCAAATACACACTATAGGTTCCCTCCATTTCAAAAGTATAATTCACGATTTTCCCCTTACCTAAAATCTTAGCCCCCTCAGCAGTACGCATCCACCAGATAAAATTTTCATTTGGTATCACTGTCCCACTCCCATCTATCGCCTCCTTGGCCTCAAGCGTGACGGAAAGAGGAGCATCTCATGTTCGAGGAGTTGCATCAAGATTGGCCTCAATCGCAAATGTCTTTGGTTGTTCTAAAAAAGTACGTACAGTGTTTTCTACGATACCGCGATCTATCATCTCTCTCTTCAAATTATACGTGGAAATAGCCTTTTTCACTGCATCGTAATTTTGTTTATTTTGATACATATCACCCCTATCTGGTAAATGCTGATATGCTCCATCTATGAGGAGCGAAAGCTCATTCATCACTTCCGGACTATACTCTCATGATATTCTTGTTTCAAGGGCACGAATTTTATTACTATAGGTCGTGAAATCGACCATTTTAACCTGTGTTTCTGCGACAGCTATTGGGAGAGATGCGGTTACTTTCTTATTATTGAGCAGATAAAATACAGTGCTCACAATCCACCAAGCAAACCATATGATCACAATACCCGATACAACTCAAATAATGATTTTTTTTGTTTTTGCGGCAGATTCTTCATTGGCAGGATTCAGTAATAGCTGAGCACCAGCATACATGATATAAATCACCGCTATCAATGTAAGAAACCCCAAAAGATATACAATCAAATCTTGGACAGCTTGCGCAATGCCTTTACCAGTTACAACTCATACATTCTTTCATAGCAATCACCCCACCGCATCAACGCCGGCCCTAAAACAGTTATTCCCTCAACAATTAAAACTAATGCTCGAAGCAAATGTGGTATGCACGAACAAAAATCAGAAGACGAGAGAAGATATAAGAATCGCTTTTTTCATATTCCTTTTCATATTAACAGATTATTCTCATAAATTCAAATGATTTCTCGATTTATCAGAGGATATTGACACAGAAAGTGTCTTGACTTATACTTTTTTGTGTTACCACCTCCCACTGGCTCCTCCTCAACCAAATCCACCACCGCCAAATCAGCCACTCGAACCTCAACCAAATCCACCGCCAAATCCACCACTATGAGTATTTTGAAAATTTCGAATAAGAGGAATTTTTTGATACACATATTTGGAAAGAAAGAAATCGAGAAGAAGACCTATGATGAGCCCAATTCCTCAACCAATAATCCCCCGTAACACGAGTCAAACAATCACACCGACAACACCTCAGAGCCACCATGATTTGGATGCCGAGAGCACACTGAGAAAACCCCATCCAAAGAAGAGAATCAGAAATCAAAAAGGTGCTATAGTATCGATGAGAGCACTTTTTGGTGCCGGTAAATCGACCACCTCACCCCGTAGAATCGGGCTCATCGCTGTGATTGCCGAAGCAATCCCATCAAAGTATTGCTCTTTCTGAAAAGCAGGCGTGAGATATTCATCAATAATCCTCTTTGACATAAGATCCGTCATCACTCCTTCCAGTCCACGTCCGACCTCAATTCGCATCTCTCGTTCTGCCGGTGCGATGAGAATCAAGAGACCATTATCGAGTCACTTCTGCCCAACTCACCATGTACGAGCAAGAGTTATACTCACTTCTTCTATAGTCCGACCTTGAAGACTTTTGAGAATCGCGATGCCGACTTGGTGATGCGTCTCTGTTTCTAGAGAACTCAGGGATTTCTCGAGTCATTGGTTTTCGACAGGACTCAACATACCTACCTCATCTAAAATATGACCAACTGGGGCTGGTGGAACGACAAATTCTGCCAGTACCATGATACAAGCCATACTCAAAAATACAGCACTTGTACGAGAGAGGAGTTTCATAAGGTGAGATTTTATTCTATCAAATTATTTGATATCAAATTCTATCTTTGGTGCCACATCAGATCCAGTCTGTGCATCAAAAAGAACTGCTTTTTCAAAGCCAAAAAATCGAGCAATCACTACGCGCGGAAATTGAGTAATCATAATGTTCCACTGTGCTGCTACGGCATTAAAATCACCTCGCGCAACTCCAATACGATTTTCTGTACCTTCAAGCTGTGACTGGAGATCTTGGAAACCCTTTGTAGCTGTCAATTGTGGATATGCCTCAACTGAGACGAGCAGACGACTCAATGCTCCAGAGAGTTCTCCTTGAGCAGCACTAAATTGTGCCAGACTCTGTGCGTTAGTTGGATTTACCTGTATCTGCGTTGCTTTCGCACGTGCCTCTACGACATCAGTCAGTGTCTTTTTTTCAAAATTGGCCGCTCATTGAACTGTTGAAACAAGCTGTGGTACGAGATCATTACGACGTTGATATTGGACCTCCACATCGCTCCATGCCCGATCGACTCCTGCCCGACCAGAAACGAGGGAATTGTATGCGCCCATGAGCCAGAGAACTCCGAGAGCTACAACGACAACAATGATGAGAAATAATTTTTTCATAGAAGAAATAGAGAGAAGAAATAGAGAGAAAAATTATAGAGTTTTTTCTGTGAATACAAATATATGATATCTTGCATTTTGTAGGTTTTCATATAGACTCACATCATCCTATTACCACAGCAAATCTTCAGCCCTTTTTGCTTTGTGCTTTATTATCTTTTCTTTTAACATCGTATGAATCCTCTTCTCCTCAAGATAGCGAAATTTATGGCCCAAAGGCCAAAAGATAGAACCATACGTCTCTTTCATATACTAATGGGACTTATTATTATGGAAATCCTCTGGATAGCACAAGACCGTTCGTTTCTCGATATTCCTTTTATGGGGATACAAGCACCACATAGAGAAAAATATATCGAATATGGCCTCTTTGTTCTCGGTATCATTCCTCTCTTTAAAGGACTCCTCCCATTCTGTCTCGTAAAACATGGTACCCTCAGGATAGCTCAAATATTGCTCGGTATCCTCCTCATACTCGTCGGTGGACCAATCATGGATCCTGCCGTGAAAGCGCCAACGCCAAAACCCGATCCAGCACCAACCACACAATCAGCTCCAACATGAGTGCCAGTAACCACTACTAGTGTTTTTAAGATAGATTTTTGAACAGAAAAAGTCCCCTCCAGTCATCCTGGGGCTCTCTTGGTACTTCTTGGGACATTGTGGATACTGGTCTGAGCGACAGGAAAAGGCACCACAGAAAAGTGCCTCCGTTACAAGGAAGTAGTCAAAAAAATCAGAGTGTAACGAAATGTTTTATTCTGGCCCCCTTGTTAACCTGTCATATGCCCAAGAAAGAAAACTAGGGACTAAAAAACATCCTGACCGAGAAGAAAGTGGCTCTGCTTCTGGAACAGAAATTCATTGAAAATCCTGATTAGCACGCTCCACTGTTGCCCTTATATTTGCATCATCTTCATCTTCCACTTCAAAAGAGATATCATCAAGAGCACATGCACATTTTGTTGTATGAACTCGTTTCAAAATATCCTGCCGTATTCTTTTTTGTTCGGGTTCTAAAATCTCTCTTGAACCGATAACCGTAAAACAAATATGTTTTCATCCTTCATCAAGACGGTATTGTATCTGAACTATATTTGGATATACTTCAGGTACTTGATCACAGAGATTCTGTCGAGCAATCTCAAGAGAAGATTGTGTTGGATTGGTGGAGAGTGACATAGAGAATAATTATATCTATATAATCAACTTGTCAACTATATGAAAAAACTTCGTGCGATATTCTTTGGCACTCCTCAGCTTTCGGCTGATATTTTAGCGTATCTGCTTAATTCAGAAGGACTCAATATCGTCGCAATAGTCTCAAACCCTGATGCGGCTGGTGGACGAGGACATGCACTTATCCCATCCCCTGTAACTCTCCTGGCAAAAGAGAGAAATATTACGCTTCTTCAACCGGAAAAGGTCAAAAATAATCCTCTGTTCCTCGAAGCCATCAAAACTCTCAAGCCTGATATCTGCCTGGTGGTGGCGTATGGCAAGATCCTCCCACAAGAACTCATCGATATCTCTCCGATGGGTTTTCTCAATGTCCATACCTCGCTTCTACCAAAATATCGTTGAGCTGCGCCAATCCAGCACGCCCTCTTAAATGGTGAAAAAATAACTGGACTCACAGTGCAACAAATGTCTCTCGGTATGGATGAAGGCGATATCCTCATCCAAGAGACTTGGAAAATAAGCAAAGATGATACCACAGGAACCCTTTTTGAAAAAACTGGCAAACGAGCTGGACCGCTCCTGGCCGAAGCTGTGAAGTGATTACAAAATGGAACTGTTACGCCGCAGAAACAAGAGAGCGCAGAAGCAACTTATACCAAATATATCAAAAAAACTGATGGAGAAATCCAACCAGATTGGTCGCTTGAGAAAACCTACCATGCTTGGCAGGCCTACACACCTTGGCCAGGACTCTCTATCTTTTTCGGAGAGACAAAAGTCACACTGCATCGAGTATCTAAATCCCCCTACTCAAGCACTCAAGCACTCAAGCACTCAAGCACTGTTCTCTCTTTTGAAGTAAAAAATTGACTCCCCGCTCTCGCTCTCTCCGATGGTTACCTCATCATCCACGAACTCACACCAGCTGGGAAGAAACGAATGTCTGGTGAGGATTTTGTAAGAGGGTTTATGAAATAATTTTCTATATATTATGCAATCAAAAAAACCAGAAACGATTCTTTTCCAATGAAAAATTATCGAAGTGGTATCGCAGGAGCAATCCGACGGAAGAAAGTTTGAGATAGCTCGGAGGTCGCCAGGAGTACGAATGATCATTACTGATGGAAGTCGTATTCTTATCACAAAAGAATGGAGAAATGAACAAAACGGATTTGACTATCGACTGCCTGGAGGAAAGGTCTTTGATAGTCTCAGAGAATACGAGGAAAAATTACAAAGTGGCTGAGATATGATCCAATATGCTGAGGAAGCGATTCGGAGAGAATGTCGCGAAGAAACAGGATTGATAGCACATACATTGAAACTTTTCTCTATCAGTAGAGCAGGAGCGACAATCGAGTGGGATCTCTATTATTTTATCGTGGATACATTTGAAGAAAGCCCCAAAGGGCAAGAACTCGAACATGGCGAGCATATCACTCCGGAATGGATCGCGATAGATGACGTCAAAAAAATGTGTCTAGATGGACGCATCCAAGAGGATAGGACGGTAGGGGTTTTGTTACGATATATCTTATGCAACTCCAAATAATTCTCTACCTCTAAGAAGATTGAAGCAGAACACAAACATACTACTTTGGTGCGAGTGTGAAAGTTATAAAATTTTAGCTAATATAATATTTAATAAATAAAATTTGTAAATCATAGTATATCGCTATAATATATACTATGAAATTAGGAAACTCACCCCCTACAAGCAATCCTGGACCTAAAATTGGTCTATCTCTTTGTTTTGCTCTTGCCACCATCTGAGTGCTTTCTGGATGAGAAAAAAACCCTTCTTGAAACCCAGTAACCACACCTCCTGTCGCAGGGGGAAAAAACGGTGACTTTTACAGTGGACCAGAATGATATCAAATAAGTGCTGTTGATTTTTTGCAATCAGGGTGATTTTTTGGGGGAGGAGGAATATCTCCATCCACTTTTCGATCGCTTGTCCCTAGTCTATCAGAAGATAGACCAGTAGATAATGTTGTTCCACTTGAGGAACTATTTACAAGGTATGATACTATTGTGAATGAATTATCAGACAGAGCTCTTGCACCCGATAGAAAAAATACACTCCTCGAAGAAGGGGTAGAAATCTTAGCTGGTATAATAAGTGATAGAGAAGTGTACATTATCCCAGATCCGCTTCGCATAAGAACTACTGGGGAGTATCCACTAGAAACACCATGAAACAAAATAATTATACGTCCAAGTGGAATTCTATTACAAACACCGAAAGGGAGTGTAGGTCTTGGGTATGAAGTACGAGTTGCGCGACCTTGAGAAAAATTTCGCTCATTTGTTTTCAATGCACCAGTTGATCTCATTTTCTTTCCCGAAAAACCATGAAACCCTATACCACTTCAAGAATTACTTGATGCTTTGCGTGAACTAGCAGCATCAGATAAAATAGTAATTAATGAACAAAATATGAAGAAACTTCGAGAAATTTTTCCGAAGGAATAAAAACAGAAAACTAACTACTAATTATTTTTGTCTTTGATAGTCTCACTAGATTTCCTCGTGCTTTTTCACGAGGGAGCTAAGCAAGACTCTCGGGAGAAATAGTATCTCCATTTGGTAACTGGATCAAACTTAAAACGGCTCTTCGAAACACCCCATCTACCGGCTCTGAAGGTATCCCCAATGTTTCACAACTTGTTAGAACAGCATGATAATTAATCAAAACTCAAATTCATTTTCCCATTCTTTCTCCTAATCTTGGATTATCTCAATATCCCCCCATTAATACATTGGCCACAAATCAAGATGTAGCGCTTTGAATAATAGTATTATTTGGCAAACAAGGGTAAACTGTTGATAATCAATGAGCTAACTCGGTAACGCCTTCACCTCAGAGATTTCATCAATTCTTTCTGACTCTTTCTATACAGGAAACTGTTCTGGCTACAAAATTTGGGCCTCAATCAATCATGGGGGTATACTTATAAATATATAATACTAACTATATTTTTATGTCAAACTACAATTTCTTTTTCTGTTTATACGAATACACCGCAAATACTCCCACAATAACCACGATCAAAATATAACTCAGATATTGAAGGACTACCTCGTAGGATTCGACGAAGAAAATCCCAATCAAGAGGATGCAGACTGCCCAGATTGATGAACCAACGATATTTGCCACCCAAAATTTGCGACCAGAGAGCCCTTGTGATGCAGCTAGGTAGGGAACAAACGAGCGAAGAAGGTTGTGAAATTTACCACCAATAATAAACCAAAAACCATTTTTATGTACTTGGCGTTCGAGAAATCCAAGTTCTTTTGGACCAAGACCAATCCAGAGACCGTATTTCTGGAGCAATTCTTTGCCAGATATTCTCCCCATCATATATCCGAGTGCATTCCCGAGACAAGCGCCGAGCATAGCGAGCACTGCCGAGAGAAGAAATATATTCATATCCCTCTGTACGAAAAATCCACCCACAAGTATCATCACATTCATACCAGGCACCACCACGCCAATAAATGGAAATGATTCTATCATAGCAACAAGGAAGAGAATCAAATAATTCCAGTTCCCCCATGATCGAATCTGCTCACCCATCCAATCAAGTATTGTTCGAATCGTTTCTGGTGATGTAAAAGAGAGAATCCCGATACCAATCATGGCGATCAAGAAGATGACATGGAGAACGAGTGTCGTGATTTTGAGAAAATTCTTGAAAGATTTCATAGGTGCATAAGTATAAAGAAAAAATCGGAAATGATAGTAAAATTCACCGAGAAAATAATCAAAAAATAAAAATCATATTTTGCAAGTTTGATCTCTCTCGGGAACCAACTTGCCACAAAAAGCATTTCAATATGGCAAAAAATTGAGTACAATTTTATATCACAACATATAACGCCTGAGAGGTAATGAGGATATTTTGAAAAGTTTTTGCTTTTCGGAAAAAACTACATATTGTGTCGACACCAATTTTTTGGCACAATATATAGTTATTTTCTATTTTTATGGCACTCTATAAGATCCGCAAGCGCAATGGCGCTATTGTCACTTTCAACCGACACAAAATCGAGCATGCCATACAAAAAGCTATCGAAGCCGTCTGAGGGGAAGATTTCTCTCGAGTTCATACCCTCGCTGATGAGGTCATCGCACGTGCCAAAGAGCACGCTGGTGCTGATCTGCCAAATGTCGAGATGATCCAGGATGCTGTGGAGGAAATCCTGATCAAACACGGACACGACTCTGTCGCAAAAGCATTTATCCTCTATCGTGAAAAACGTGCAGAAACTCGTACTGACCGATTGGTCGTCGTAGAAGTCGGGAAAACAATGGAAGAATATCTCAATCGTTCTGATTGGAGAGTCAATGCTAACGCTAACTCTGGTTACTCGCTCGGGGGGATGCTCCTCAATACTTCTGGTAAAATAACAGCCAACTACTGGCTTTCTCATATTTATCCTTCTGAAGTCGGAAATGCTCATCGAAATGGGGACTATCACATCCATGACCTCGATATGTTCTCTGGATATTGTGCTGGCTGGTCGCTCAGACAGCTCCTTGAAGAAGGATTCAATGGTATGCCAAATCGTATCGAATCAGCACCTCCTCGCAATCTCCAAGCAGCAGTCAATCAGATGATCAATTTTCTCTGAACACTCCAAAACGAGTGGGCAGGAGCGCAGGCATTTTCTTCTTTTGATACCTATCTCTCTCCCTACGTTTACAAACATGAACAAGAACTCCGACGTGATATCGATGAATATGGAATGAAATTTTCAAGTGATGTAGAAAAAGAAAAATATATCGATGAGAAGACGTACGCATATGTCTACCAACAAATGCAGAATTTTGTTTTTGGACTTAATGTGCCATCTCGTTGGGGCACTCAGACACCATTTACCAATATCACGCTCGACTGGACTTGTCCAGAAGATCTCGCCGATAAAGGACTCCATCTCGGTGGCTATGACAAGGGTGAATATGTGAAAAAATTTGGAGAGCTTGATAAAGAACGAGCTATTATCAACAAGGCACTTCTAGAAGTATATGCAGCTGGTGATAGCAAAGGCCGTGTCTTCACCTTTCCGATTCCTACCTACAATATCACGGAAGACTTTCCGTGGGATTCTCCTGACACGCTCCGAATTTTCGATGTCACAGCCAAATATGGACTTCCCTATTTTCAAAACTTCATCGGTTCTCAATACAAACGAGTCAAAGATGAGCATGGCAATATGGTCACAGTAGAGAACAAAGAGGCCTACAAGCCCGGTGCAGTCCGATCAATGTGTTGTCGTCTTCAGCTCGATCTCCGAGAGCTCCTCAAGCGATGAAATGGTCTCTTCGGTTCTGCCGAAATGACGGGATCTATCGGGGTTGTCACGCTCAATCTCGCACGTATCGGATACAACACCAAGGGTGACAAAGAAGCATTTAAAGAGCGCATTCATCAACTGATGAATCTCGCAAAAACATCACTTGAAATCAAACGAAAAGTCCTTGGGGAGTGGCTTGAAAAAGGTCTCTATCCATACACCTATCGATACCTCCGATCCTTTAGAAATCATTTCTCAACGATTGGGCTCAATGGTATGAATGAGGCCATTATGAATTTTACTGAAGGAAAAGAAGATATCTCGACTGATTGGGGTAAGGCATTTGCTACTGAAGTGCTCGAATATATGAGAGATGTCCTCAAAGAATATCAAGAAGAGACCGGTAATATGTACAATCTCGAAGCAACGCCTGCTGAAGGAACGACCTATCGTTTTGCAAAAGAAGATCAAAAACAGCTCCCTCATATTATCCAATCATGAACACCTGATAATCCCTATTACACGAATTCTTCTCAGCTTCCTGTCAATTTCACTGATGATGCATTTGAAGCGCTCGAATATCAAAATGAGCTCCAATGCAAGTATACCGGTGGTACCGTTCTCCATCTCTACATGGGAGAACGGATGAGCGATGCGGAGGCCTGCAAAAATCTCATCAAGAAAGCTCTCTCAAACTATCAACTCCCCTACATCACTGTCACGCCCACCTTCTCTATCTGTCCAAAACACGGTTACGTCAATGGGGAACATGATTATTGTCCAAAATGTGATGCAGAGCTCGGCTATACTGGAACTAAATTTGATATAGACTTCCGAAAGATTTATACTGCTGATGACAAAAAGATGCATGAACTCGAACATACTCATGCTTGTGAATGCTCTACCCCGGTAGTATAAAATTTCCTTATTTTTTCTTTCTTCTCTTTTATTTTTTATTTAATTTTATATGTCTGCATTTTTTATTGATTGCAATGGCAATACCGTTGAACGCACAAAATGTGAAATCTACACTCGTGTGATGGGATACTACCGACCTGTAAGCCAATTTAATAATGGAAAGAAATCAGAATTTTATACTCGTACCTACTTTGATGAGGCAAAGAGCGATAATTCTTGTTTTATGACTCAATACGGGGCAGCTTAGATACAAAGTTTATTTGGTTGAGTTTGTTTTGTTGGTTTAGTCGGTTCTACCTCCATGCCACCTAGAGGCGAGAGTCCGAGAGGAAATACTGTCTGAGCGTCATGAAAAACAAAAATAAGCTGCCAATATGGCGAGCGAGTTTATTTCCTTTCGGTGGTTTTGGGTACTTTTGCCATCAAAAGTACCAGAAGGCCGCCAGAAATTAAAGTGGTTTGATGACCTGGCTTCGCCTAGGGTGCCTATAACTTTTCAATCTATGCTCCTCTCTGGCATCAAAAAATCCACCCTTCTCGATTATCCTGGCAAAGTCGCTACGATTGTTTTTACCATGGGATGCAATATGCGTTGTGGGTATTGTCACAATAGCGAATTTGTTTTGCCAGAAAAGATGAAAGAAATTTGTCATGACTGTATCAGTGAGGATGTCTTTTTTCGTTTCTTGAAAACAAGGACTGGTTTTCTCGATGGCGTGGTGGTCTGCTGAGGTGAACCAACGATTCATAGTGATTTACCAAACTTCTGCCGAAAAATCAAAGAAGCCGGCTTTCTCGTCAAGCTCGATACCAATGGAAGTAATCCTGATATGCTCGAACGGCTCCTTGATGAAGGAATATTGGATTATGTCGCCATGGATATCAAATATCCTCTCGAGCAATATCGAATTGTCAGTGGTGTAGAATTTGATATAACACTCTATCAAAAGAGCATTGCGCTGATTATGGCTCGTCTCCCTAACTACGAATTTCGCACGACAGTCATCAAGGGTGTTCACTCTGAAGAGGATATGAAAAAAATTGGCGAGACGATTCAATGAGCAAAGAATTATTATCTCCAGAATTATCGTCCATGAAATACACTGGATCCAAACTTTGTGTGAGGAAGCTTTCTCGAATCAGAACTTCTCGAACTCCAAAAAATCATGGAACCATATGTGGAGAAATGTGGAGTAAGAATGTAATTCGCTCAAGGTTTTATTAGTTTAATTGGCTTGTTTGTTGCCCCCTTGATAAAGGGGGTGGACAATAAGAGTGAAGATGGGGGATTTGTGAATCATAAAACCCTTACTTGGTATTTGTTCGGTGAAAATCCCCCCTACCCCCCTTTATCAAGGGGGCATTTTTACATATTCCTTCTTTTTTATTTTTTCAAAAGTTGTCTTAACTCTCATCTCCATCATCCTCAAACGCTTCGAGAACAATCTCACGAATCCTCTCAAAGATTTCCCCTTTGGGGATTTTTTCTATTTCTTCCGGCGTTTTCCAAGTGTAGTCATAAATTTCCGCATCCTGTTTCTTGAGTGCCCCTGAGACAACTTCCGCGAGGAAAAATTCTTCATATTTTCTCACAGGACCTCGATGATTCGTATATTCTATCACTTGCACTCTGATAGGCCTTGGAAGCAAAGTAATACCTTTCTCTTTTGATGACTCTTCTTCTGTAATAAGACTAATTTTCAGCCCAAGCTCTTCATATGCTTCTCGAATAAAAGCATCTTGAAAAGTTTCCTCTTTCCCCACGTGCCCTCCTGGGAGTGTCCATGGATTATTTATTCTATGTTTCATGAGCAGTACTCGTCACTGAGAATCAAAAATAACTCATCGGGCAGAGAATTCAAGGGTTGGTTTAGTCATACGGAGAGTATAGTTTTTTCTGGAGAAATACTAGCCCTGCAGAATCCCATGATCCTGCAATATAAGTGCTGTTTTCTTTCCAAATGCTTTTTCTGCTTTTTCCAGTGGCCATGTCTGAAGTTCTTCTACACGAGAAATTTGTGAGAGAATTTTTCGGCGAGCGACAGGACCGATGCCAGGCAGTTCATCAAAGATGGTTTTCGTATATCACTTTTCTCGTGATGCACGATTATAATTTATCGCAAATCTGTGTGCTTCATCACGGATTTTTTGCAGGAGCATCAGTTCGGGAGACCCCTTTTCAAGAAGAACTGGCCCAGACTGTCCTGGTAAGAATACTTCTTCTTCTCTCTTTGCGAGGGAGATGATGTAAGGAATAGTTTGTTTGACCTGGATACTCGGGTCAAGCCCGAGTATGACGGAATCAATTCTCTCATTTTGCATTTTGCTCTTTGCATTCTGTATTGCGAGCAAAGCTCGCCCGAGTTGTCCTTTTCCTCCATCAATAATAATCAGATCAGGCCAAGGATTTTCACCACGAAGAGCCGCGAGCGTGCGTCGTGTAAGAATTTCTTCCATTGAAGCAAAATCGTCAATTACTCCAGTTTTTAGAGTCTTAATCCGATATTTTTTATACCGTTTTGAATCTGGTTTCCCATTCACAAGGACGGATTTACTCGCGACCGTATGTCCCCCATGAGAATGGGAAATATCGAAACATTCGAAGATAATATCATTTTTTATTCCTTCTTTCTTCTCTTTTATCTTTGCTCTTTGCTCTCAAAAAAGAATGTTGAGAAGATTGATCATATCTTTTTTCCCGAGCGTCGCTTTTTTAAATCCTTCCATAGTCTCTCGATACGCGAAATTAAGAAGGTTGGTATGGGCAAATTCAAGTAAACGAACTTTTTCTCCTCGAACTGGATGTTTCACGAGTACCTTTTCTGAAGCGATAAATTCAGCAAATTCTATGCAAGATTCCAGAGTAATATCAGTAAAAAGAATCGTCTGTTTTTTTTCAGAGAGAATACCATGCTCACCGATATATTGAAGTGTCGCATGAGCAAAAAGGTCTTCTATATCTTCACTCAGTGGATTCTCGAGTCGGTATTCATAGACTCCGACCGTCATGCTGTTTTTCACTTCCACAAATGAAATAAATACCTGTCCATATTTTTCTAGTCCTGTTACTACGAGAGCATCTCCGTCAATAACATCTCGCACAATTTGGCGATTCCCGGTTGCCTCAATTTGCTCAATCATACCTTTATATTCTTGTGCCTGTTCAAATTCCCGTTTTTGTGCCGCTTGTTGCATCTTCTCCCGCAGGTCTGCGAGTATACCTTCATGCTTCCCCCGTAAGAATTCGCGCGCTTGTTCGATTCTCTCGAGATAGATGTGAATCTTTGCTAGATCTCACGTGCAATGCCCTGGACAAAGACCGAGATGCGTATCAATACAAGGTATTCCTTTTGTTTTCTGCAGTTCTTGATAGGATTCATGATTTCACAGTCTGAAAAGTTTTCGCACAAAACGGACATATTTTCTCACATCAAAATATTGACTGTATGGACCAAAATATTCAGCCCCCTTTGTAAAGGGGGATACACCATCTTGTGAGTGTCAGGGGGATTTTTTCGTTATTCAAGTAGTCGGTTTGAATCGAGTCTTTACTAGGCAAGGGATTATGTCGGAAGTAATTGTAATGTAGGAAAGATTCTTTCCATCTTTCATCAGGACATTATATTTTGGTTGATTCTTTTTAATCAGATTCGTCTCCAGCATCAGTGCTTCGATATCACTCTTGGTCTCAATATAATCAATCTTCATAATGAATTTAATCATCTTTTTCTTTGCGAAATTCAGTGAGGCATTGGGCACAAAATACGACCGAACACGGGCACGGAGATTATTGGATTTACCAATATAGACAATACTTCCTTTTGCATTTTTCATCAAATAAACACCAGGGCACGTCGGAAGATGAGAGTAGAGAGATTTCATAAACTGTGAGTATCATAATGATTTTTACTGAAAGAAGAAACTCCATAATTTTTCATTTGATTTTTCTATGCCATAAATATACTTCATAATATCATTATAAATTTATGTCTTTACTTGATACTCGTCTGAAAACTGAAGAAAAAAGGACCACCTTTGGTTCAATAACACGCATCTATCGCCACGGGCATACTATCATCGACCCTTCAACTGGGGCACGTGTAGAAGATACGCTCAAACAGAGAGAGATACGTCAGAGCATGAGAAATGAGCTAGCTGCTAGGAAAATTATTTTTGCTCTTCGAGATAGATGTGTACGACCATGTATGCATATCCCTTCATCTAAAGAGTTAGCTGAAGCATTTTGAGCTCTCCGAGATTTATGGCTTCTATTGCCCCCCATCAAACGTCGCAGATGAGAATCAAATAAAACATTTTTTCTTCGAACACTCCATGAAGTCAGCGCCTTTCGACAAGTAGATATGTTTGCACAAGATAAATAGTTTTACATTATCTGAGAATATACACTATCACGAGCTTGCTTTTTACCCTCTCACTCTATAATATGGGGACTTAATCATTTCACCATGTATACTCGCCGAGCTCTCGCACAAAAAAAGACAAAAATTTCACTCTGAGTCAAGCTTATCACGACTCTCATTATCCTCGTTATCTATGGATTTCTCTGGATTATATGGACGGGCAGTGTCGGTATCAAGGCATACCAAAAAGTCACTCTTCCTGCTGGTGCGAGTGCCAGTCAGCTAGATACTATCCTCGAGTTTCCTGTCTCTCATACCCGTTATCGTCTGTGGTATGGACTTTTTGGGCCTGAATTGAGTTTAAAACAAGGAACCTATAAGATCGATGAATCAGTCACAACGATTGGTGAGCTCTTTGAAGCACTCAAAAATCCTGTTCCAACAGAAGACGATATTATGCTGCTTCCTGGTTGGCACAAAGGTGAGATAGCATCTAAAATGAAAGAACAATGAGTCATCGGTGATCTCCTTATAGAAGAGCAAACACTTATCACAACATTTACTCCAAAATACCCATTTCTTGCCGGAAAAACATCGCTTGAAGGATTTCTGATGCCGGATACCTATCGTATCACAGGCAGTGCTTCTGTAGAGGATGTTGTGGGGAAAATGCTTCAAAATTTTAATCGACGAATCTATCAGCCATTTCTCGAAACTGGGAAGCCGTTGGACGCTTTCTATGATGTCCTCACACTCGCCTCTATCGTCCAGGAAGAGGAAAAAAGCGCTTCCAATGTCCCAGTAGTAGCTGGTATTTTGAAGAAACGCCTCCGAGAAGGGATGAAGCTCGGAGCAGATGTCTCAGTATGTTATGAAGAGCTGATTCCAGGATGAGAGTGCCAAAAGTTTGTCAATAAATATTACAGTAATTCACGGGAAGTACGACAAGCAAAAAATTACCGATACGATACGAGAAATATCGTCGGCCTTCCTCCGACACCGATTGCAGGAGTGACAAGCGATACTTTCTTTGCGACACTCAATGCAACCGCTGACGGCACTGCCCTCTTCTATCTCCATGATATGCAATGAATTCTCCATACCGCTGCTACCGATGCCGAACATGAACAAAATAAAACCACCTATCTCAGATAAAAGCACTGTTCGTGCTGAAGTGAAACGAAGAGTCTCACTTCTCAGTGAGGAGGAGAAAAATGAGGGTTCAAAAAATATCTGTCTACAGCTTATTTGATTACGGGAGATTCAGAATGCTTCTCGTGTGTATGCGTATCAATCCTTGAGTGATGAAGTTTGTCTGGATACTTTGATAAAATGGGCTCTTGCTCAAAAAAAACAAGTTTTTGTTCCTAACTCTGCAAAACAGAAATGAGGTTTCGGAGGACAAACTGTTTGAGCGGGATGAAAAAAGACTTGATGATGAAATGAGACTATAGCGAGTTTTTGTCCTCTGAACGCTTTTGGTACTTTTGGCGACAAAAGTACAAAGAGTGATATTGAAGTGACATCTTCCTCAAGTGTTATTCTTGCCCCCTGAAGAGCGTTTACCCTTTCTGGAAAACGTATTGGTCGCGGAGGTGGTTGGTATGATAGATTTCTTAAAGAGTATCCGAATTTTTATACCATCGGTGTGTGTTTTGATTGCCAGATATTTCCTGAGTTACCACAGGACGAGTGGGATATTGTTGTAAATAAAGTTATTACTTGAAAAACAAAGTCATAGACATAGTGATAGTCATAGGAGGGAATTTTTGGTTCGGATAACCTATAAAACAAACTAAACCAAATAAACTTGATTTTTACTCCTGCCCACACAGAGGCCAGTAATTATTGCGATTGATAGGAAGTGTCGTGCGACAGAGACATGCATTCGAATAGGTAGCAGGATCAGTGAGTTGTCCTATCTTGCATGTGAGATATGCAGAGATTTCTCCAGAAACAGTCGTTGCTGTTGTGCCTGGCTCCCCCATTGCTTGCTTGAGGATTGCTCGAAAGAGATGAGGTATCCCCATATCATAGAGTACAAAAGTCTGTGTAGGGACATACCAATCATTAATAGTCATATTAAAATCAGTATCTGCAGGATTTATCTTGAGATCTTTATTTTCAGTTAAATCGATCGTCTGGGCAGGAAGTGAATAAGTGATATTTTTGAGAAAAATATTTTGAGCTTCTTTTGTGAGGAGGAATTGAACAAATTTAATTGCTGGGTCATTCTTTCCGTCTTTTTTATCTCGATTTTTACCATCTTTTGTCAGTGCGAAATACGTATATTTTGCGAGATTTGTCTGCTTCTTCGGTTCGATTTCTTCCTGAGGGATTGTAGCAATACGCAAATTTTTGAGAAATGTCGGAGAAAGTTCTCCATCCTGTTTTGCACGCTGCAGAGCGATCTTGATATCCTGATACGTACTCGGGTAACCGATTAGTGTCGCTATCTTGCCTCGAACAAAGAGATCGGTCGTTGTCAGAGTCTCTGCAAATTGTGACTGAAATCGATTCAGATTGTTTGGTACACGACGAAAGCCGAGATAATACTCTATAACAGCACGAGAATCGATAGAATTGACGCTCGTATAATTATTTTGTGCTCATTTTTTTTGTGCTATCAGAAGGGCTACAATATCAGCACTTGCTGGTGTCTCACGACCATATCCCATATTCGTAAAAGCAGGTACCTCCGCCTCCTCAGGAGATTTCGTTGTCGGAGAAACTGGAGAAAGAGCATCTTGGCCCAAATTCACGGGAGACATACTGGATGGTGTTTCTGTTTTTTTCAAAATTTCAGAAAACGTATCCCATTGTGTCGGAACTTGGGAAACCAATTCACGATTATAATAAATACCCATTGGTTCAAATCCAAACGGTACTCCTCGTAACCCCTGCACGATCAAATCTTTGCCATCCACTTTTTCCTTTTCAGAAAAGATAAGTTCTTCAAAAAAGAGCTTGTGAAAACGAGTTTCAAAATCTGCAAAATCAACCATATTTCATCCCAATGAATTGATATATTGATCAAAGAATCGATAGCCCCCATGATTGGGAACCATGATAATGTCTGGCGACTGTCCGGCATTGATCACTCTCGGTAATATATCGATATAATCATCATAGGAGGCAAAATTTCTCACATCCAGCTTCATATCACTTCGACCAAGATAGGTGTTAAATCATGCATTCAGAGCCGTCAATGTTTTTGAATCCATTCCAAAAGTCCATATGGATACCTCTTTACTTACAGGATTAAAACCTTTTCCAGCAGCCGTCTTGCCCGATCCAGACATAAAAACTATCAGGGCAAAAATAATGAAAATAATACCACATACGATACTAACAAAAATCCATTTTCGGATATTTGTTACAGGTGGTGTTGGGAGAATTTCTGGCATAAGATTAATGTGCGAGGACAAGTCTAGCGGAAATGGAATATGTCGCTGGTCACACTTCGGTTCCAGCTGTTGTGGCATCTACTTGGTATTTATTTTGATGGGCTTTTGATTCGAATTCTGTTCCTGAAAATGACACTTTCAGTTCCCCACCATCCATTGTAACTGCAGTAGAAAAGTTGCGAAGAATTTTGTTAGGAGAACGCTGGTCTGTGAATACCACCAATTCATCTCAATGACAGATTAAAGATCCTATCTCTGTTCAAAAGGTTGTAGAGATTTTGAGTTTCGTATTCTTGTCTGTAATGATTTGGTCTTCTGACTTGAGAATCATGAGAAAATCTGCGATAGATATGGTGTGGTCTTGCATCCTTCTCGCTAAAACAGTCATCTTGGCATTTCCAAAAATCAGACTAGTAAATTCTGCATCAGACAGATTTTCTAGATTTTCTCGAGATTGATAGTATTCGCGAGCACGCAGTATAGCATCTTCAGTCGGATGAACGGAGTCAAGAATACGACTGACTTCCTTATTGTGTTTATCTTGTGTGGGCTGACAGGCAGTACCCGTAAAAGCAATAGTGCCCGACAGAAGAGCGGCTCGTAAAGTAGATGAAAGTTTCATAAAACAAGTTATACCCTCTGAGTATATACTATTTTCTTCTTAAATGCAACTATTTTCCATCTTCGGAATGTCCAACGGTAAAGGTGAGGGTATGGTCACCACGAATAAGCGTAAGACATTCTCCAGATGTAGTCGCTTCTATGGGTTGATTGGAGGCAAAAAATTCTCATGTTTTTCATTCTAAAACCGTATATATTGGTGGGGTTTGTGCTTCATGAATACCAGAAAAAACGAGAGTGTATTCAAGCGCTGTACGTAGCTCATCGGGAGTTATATCTTCTGTTCTGATAAGATCTCCAAGCGTCCACAAATGCGATACGACATCTGCCATACGATTCGCCAGATCCTCCTCCATACCGCTCTTTTCATAGGTGGCGCAAAGTATATTAAAGTAAGTAGTGGTATTGGGACCTTCATCAAGCCGTTTATAGAGTGCGTGAATATCTGGATTATCACGGAGAAACTGTATTCGATCGGTCGCTGGAGAATGTCCAACGTCCTCCTCTGTGAGAGTCATAGTATCAGCCACTTGTGCAGCGGTAATGCCTTGTGTATGCGATACTGCTTCTTCATGAGGTTTACACGAAGCAAGCGTTGCTGCCGCTGTCGCAGCAAGAAGAAAATGTGGTAGTTTCATAAAAAATATTTTATGTATGATACTGATTTTTTATCTATGTCAACTAAATCTGTGTTTTCCCTAAAAATGGTACCAACACTGCTGGAATAACGACAGATCCATCTTTTTGTTGGAAGTTTTCTAGGATTGCTACCATCGCTCGACCGCAAGCGAAAGCCGTTGCGTCATTGGTATGAATCAGCTCAAGTTCACCATTTTCTCGTCGAACACGGGTTTGGAGTCGACGAGCTTGATAATCAGACATATAGTCCGCGGTATGGGTTTCTCGATATTTCCCTTGTCCTGGGAGCCATGCTTCTAGATCAGCCCCCTTGGCATTTGGCTTTCCGATATCAAAGGTGCATTTTTGCAGTTTACGATAGGGAATGCCCAGTTCTTGCATCATATATTCCTGGATAGCGGAAAGGAAAAGATGTTCCTCATGCGCTGTCTCGGCGGTAGTAAAGCTCTCCATCTCGAGTTTATCAAATTGATGCATACGGATAATGCCTTCCATATCCTTGCCGTACGTTCCTGCTTCGCCGCGAAATGAGGTTGCATACCCGATATAGCGGACGGGGAGTTGTTTTTCTTCAAAGATTTCTCCGATATACATCGAGCCAAGTACGTGTTCAGCACTTCCCTGAAGCCAGAGATCTTGTCATTCAATCTTGTAACGCTCTTCTCGTGGTTCGAGACGATCCATCGCATCATACGGCTCAGTGCGAATCATATAGGGCGGAAGCACTGGGGTAAAAGGTTTACTGGAAATCTTAAGACCAGCATTGGCAATCACTTTCTTCAGTATTTCTTCATTTGTTAGCACACTCATCACCCATTGAATCAGTGCAAATTGAAGGAGTACCATATCGCCCAGGAGGTACGCAAATCGTGAACCAGCGACATTGCCAGCTCGTTCCTTATCTATCCATCCGTGAAGTGCTGCTATTTCAGCATGATTGCGTGGTGTAAAAGAAAATTTTGGTATTTTCCCCCATTCTTTCACGACGACATTGTCTTCTTCAGAGTGCCCAATTGGCGTGTCTGGTGTGGGAATATTGGGGATTTTTTTGAGGAGTGCAAGATGCTCAGATTCAAGAACCTCATACTCTTTTTCAAGGATTTGAAGTTCTTCTTTGAGCTTCTTTGCTTCTTCGATTATTGCTGGGTCTGGCTTATTAGTGCCCCCTTGAGAAAGGGGGGTAGGGGGGATTTTGAGCGAAGCCGAGAGCTCATTGCGACGAGCACGAAGTGATTCTACCTGTTGTTGGAGGGGTTTCCTCTTATCATCAAGTGCAAGAAATGCATCAAAATCTACTTTGACAGATTTATTTTTGATGGCTGCACGGACGATATCAAGATTTTCACGAATAAAGGAGAGGGAGAGCATATAAATTATTACAAACAAATAATATGAGAATTATAGATAATTCTCTGAAAAAGGAAAAATATCCTTAAACAAATTTTCTATTATTCTGAGCAGACCCACAGATTTCAATCTGTATTACCCACACCAGTTATATAATTATTCGGTTTTTTTGCTACCTGAAAAGGTAAGTTTGGGGTATCGCTCAGCTTATTATATCATCTTCCTGCATTGTAATGGATATTACTTATTCTTTTTAATTCTTCAACTGAACATCAAAAAACTTTTGCAAATCTTTCAAGTACCATCTCATACATCTCTGGAGGCAAATTACTTATTAAAAAATCTTGATATATGCCTGGTTTATGCCATGCTGAAAGACTAATAGAGGAAGTTCTCGGTATATATCCTCTACCATGGATAGATAGTGCTCTCAGCGTAACTGGATGAATATCAAGTGTTGTCGCGATTCTATCGGAAACACTTATTGTGGGTATATTCCTAATAGGGTCATGAACAGGTGGTGTGAGAATTTCTGGTACCATAGATAATTATATTATATATACCATTATCGTTAAAAATAAATGATGTCAACTATTCTATAACCATCCCCACTGGACAATGATCTGACCCCATCACATCTGGATGAATAGTAGCATTCTGAATACGATGAGTGATATTCTGAGATGCGAGAAAATAATCGATTCTCCAACCAGAATTATTGGCTCGTGCATTTCAGAAATTGGACCACCACGTATAGAGCCCCTCTTCTCCAGGATGTTGCTCGCGGAATATATCGACAAGTCCTGCATCGAGGAATTTATCAAAGCCGTGCCGTTCTTCATGCGTAAAACCATGCATGCCTTCATTTTGTTTTGGATTTTTCAGATCAATTGGTTGATGGGCTACATTGAGGTCTCCACAGAGAATTACTGGTTTATGCGTTTGAAGTTTCTTTACAAATGAGCACATTGCCTTGTCCCACTCCTGACGATATGGAAGCCGTGAAAGATCATCTTTTGCATTGGGAACATAGGTCGTGATATAATAGAAATCAGGAAATTCGAGAGCAAGTGTCCGGCCTTCATTATCCGCTTCAGTGCCAATACGATTCATCACAGCCATGGGGGGAATCCGCGTAAAAACAGCGGTTCCCGAATAACCAGGTCGTTCTGCAGAGTTAAAGATGCACTCATACCCAAGAGATTGAATAATATCTGTTTCTGCGATGATCTGCTCTGGTTTTGCCTTAATTTCCTGTAATCCAATAATATCAGCATCGAGTTTTTGAAGAATGCCAACAAAATCTTTTTTCATAACAGCTCGTATTCAGTTCACATTCCAGGAGAAGAGTTTCATAAGATTTTATATTAAAAGGTAAAAGTCATAGTAACAGTCATAGGGTTGATTTTTGTTTTTAAAATACAGTGAAAAATACAAATTCCTTCCTTTTTCTATGACTATCACTGTCACTAACGAGTAAATATATCCTTCCAGGTTACCAGTACGCTCGCTATTATCAAGAGTATAAAACCAAGGGAATGAATTATCTGTTCAATACGAGGAGATATCTTGAATCTCGGCGCTATGCAATGTATACCCTGATTGACGAGAACCAGCAGGCAACGACCTCCATCAAGTGCTGGTAATGGGAGGAGATTAAAGACTCAGAGACTCAGAGAGATCATCGCGATCATCACAAGTACTGCTCGCACATCAACTCCATTTCGTACCATATCAACAAATACTTTCCCGATGGCAACCGGTCCTCCGATACCATCCGTGGCTTCCTTTTTCTCTGCCTGGGTAGCAGTATCAGAAAAGCTGGTGACAATAATGGCACCAAAAGTCCGAAATGAAAATCCAATCTGATGATATACTTCGAGCATACCGCGATAGAGCGCCTCGGGAAGGGATTTGTACTGGTATTCTACAAGACGAATATTTGGTGTCACAAAAACGCCTACTTTACCAGCTACGGGAGTCAGCATAACCTCGACAGGCAATGCATCACGAAGGAGTGAGAATATATATTGTCACCTCCCCGTTCCGAGAATACGTAAAACGTCCTCCGGAGTTTGGATGATTTCACCATTCACTGAGAGGAGGATGTCTCCTGCATGTATACCTCATTTTTCTGCAATACTTCCGGTAACAGGATCAATCAGTACTCATGGCTTTCTCTCGAGAACACCCGCTATCTCCGCCTGTGCAACAGTATCAAAAATAGGAATCAGCTGAGTCCCGTGATCCAATCGAGAGATAAGTGAATGTGGTTCAAATTCGCGAATCTGGACATGAATTGGCGATGTACCGAGAGAAAAAAGCATGCCAAATATCACGCCTGCTAAAAGAAAGTTCATCGTCACTCCTGCCAGCAAAATCAAGACTTGTTTCCACCACTTCGCCATCGGAACTGCATCTTTTGCTTTACTTTCGAGACTGGTACTATCTTCCCCTTTGAGACGAACGAATCCACCAATTGGAAACCAGTTGAATGTCCATTCTGTCCCTTTTTTATCACGAAATATCCGCTTCAGACGAGGCGGAATACCGATGCCAAATTCGAGCACTTTGACACCGCTCCATCGTGCTATCAGAAAATGCCCCATTTCATGGAGAAAGACTACTATAAAAAATACAAATAAGGCAAGAAGAATGCCGAGGAAGAGAGTCATAGGGTGCAGTTATACCTAATTATAGGAACTTTTGTATTTTCACAAAAAAAGAAGAAGATATTGACAATTAAATATAAATAAAATAATATATATTATGAAATTGAATACTAGTGAGGCATTAGTTGGTATAGATTGGGGTAATATTCCTCCAAATTTTATTAATGTCTCAAGTATTCTACCTACTCCGTGAATACAGTGTTTAGGAGAAAGCACATATTTCTCAACTCCTCAAATTCGACAAAGTCCACAATATTCAAGATGATACTGGTATTGTTTAGGTATTGTGTGAAATTGAGAAGATTGAAATTATCTAGGACATATTCTACCTGGTAATATCATAAGTTCATATTGTCCCGAAAGAATAAATCATTGTACGACAAATATCGTGAGAAGTAGATTAGAGATATCTCATATATTAGGAGAGTGGAGGAATAACGGTTTGAAAGCAGAAGATATGGGATTATTTTGATGAAGAATTTGGACTAGATCGCAATGAGATTGATACTTAACAAGTATGACTTTATTACAGGATATATGCGGTAATGTATTTGGACAAGGTATCCCGATTATAGGATTGCCAACAATCGGTGATGTATGTGTAGCAGAAAATGGATGTACGTACATCCATTGACCTCAACATGCCTTAGTTACTCAAGAGCGATGAGTAGTGATTCACAGTACAGCATGAACAGCATTAACAACAAGTATTACAATGGATGAATTACCTGAAAAAATTCGTCAAATACTATCTGCACCAAACATCTTCAAAAGAGATAAGTTATAAAAATCCCTTGCATTCTATATTAGCACATTACCAAAATATTGTTGTTTCCCATGAATCTCTTAGATAGCAGTCTCAAGGAGAAGCAAGCAGCCAAAATAGGATTTATAAAGCACAATGAAATCATTCAATAATTTACCCTAACGCCTTAATATCCAATACCTTCGCACCAGAAACCAGCTTAATGAGGGCAAGATCATGGGTTGCAAAAATAATTGTCGTTCCTTGTGCATGGATAGTTTTGAGGAGCTCTATGATCTTCACTGTATTTGCGTAATCGAGATTCCCTGTTGGCTCATCTGCCAGAATCATTTTGGGACTGTGAATCAGTGCTCGTGCGATCGCTACTCTTTGTGCTTCTCATCCAGAAAGCTGCTTAGGGAAGGAGTCTTTTTTATGCGTCAATCCGACATAATGAAGGAGTTCAGGCACTCGCTTCTTGATCAGAGTTGTACCATACGAGCACATCTCCATGGCATACGCGATATTTTCTGCAACGGTCTTATATTCTATCAGTTTATGATCCTGAAATATCATTCCGCACGTTCGTCGATACGCTCGTAGATGAGAAGGACTGAGCTGGTAGATATCTCGAAGAGTGTCATCTATCACTGACCCGTGCAGTGGTGGGAGATTCCCGAAAAGTATTTGCAAAAATGTCGACTTTCCACTCCCTGAAGGACCAGTCAAAAAAATCCAATCACCTGGATTGATATTAAACGTGAAATGTTTAATAACTGGTTTTTTCTGATATCAGGCAGTGATGTTGAGGAGTTTCATAGGTGAGGTTTAATGAGTTTAATACGTTTTATAGGTTTAATGAGTTGAGTTAGTTTAGTTGGTTGTCCGAACCAATAATCCTTCATTTTGTATTGTGCTCTTTGTATTTTGTATTTGTAAGAACATCTTCCTTCCTATGACTATTACTATGACTGTTTTATCTCTTCGAAAATTGATTATTCTTTTACGGAGCAAGTAAAGCTCGCAAGTATGTTTCTATACTGATCGTAGGTCGTTGGATCAGTATCATTCGCTAATCCGATTGTGATGAGATAGACTGTTTTTCGACATACTTTCGCAGTTTGGAAGAAGAGATGCTCTTCAGTGACTTCATTATACTTTGCATGAAATATACCGAGCTGGCTCGTCGTACCATCATCGAATTTGAGCGCTTCATCACTCACAATCGTGGTAGAAAGATATTCACGAGATGCCCAGAGCATACTCTGGCGAGCATATTCTCCTGAAGAAGCATCTGTCATCAGAGTATCTGAGAGAACGACGATGTTATTCATAAATCATCGCTTATTCACGAACGATCGCATCGCAAGTTCAAATTTTCATCGAATCGGTGCAGAAACTTTTGTGACATCCACCTTTTCCCAAGATGCCGGAAGCTTTACTGTAAAGCCGATTCATGAGTATTGTGCCAATCAGCTCTCGTCGAGCACCACAGCATCCGTGCTCGCTCCACAACCTGTCAATATCAGCAAGCATATCCCCCAAAAGAGCACTCTCGTTCGCATTTTCATAGCAAAGTATTACAAAAAAGATAAGAATAGCATATGCTACTTATCAAAAAATGCAATCAAAAAATCAGATTCACGAGCATCTCTTATCTCCAAAAAGGTACATAGATACTCGCAATGACAACTATAAATAATGCTACGGCGAGGCAACGGAATATAGATACGACAATCTTATTATGAAACCAAGCAGGGCCACCAAACCATACTGTCAAGCTCAATAATCCCGTCAATACACCAAAGAGGGCATCTCGAATACGGGAAAGTATCGGGAAATCATAAAATCAAAACATAATCACCCTATTGTTCACCACCCATGCTATCACGACAAAAATCGCCAGTATCAAAAGCATATATCGCATTGAAAGTTGGAGCCGAATATTTTTGACATCTTGGCTACGAATCATAGATTGATAGACAGAATCCTCTGCGAGGAGTCGTGCAAAACGCTCATCAGTCGTTGGCGGGGTGGCTGAAGTCTCTACCGAGGGATTTGCGAGCGTTTCTGATACTGGCGGAGCGAGTGGTACTTCGATTTTTTCAGGCACCTGCAATACTGGTGTTATGCCAAGATGATTTTTATGAAATAAGTGTGCTATCGAATCAAATATTCCTGTATGTGTTGGTGCTGGCACAGAAGGCACTTGTCATACATTTTGAGACGATGGCAATATCTCTTTGGAAGAAGTTTCATTATTTTGTGCATTCATACCTTGTATAGCGGTCAAAAATAAATACAATACTTTAGTCCCACTATAATACCAATTTATGATTCCAACGCAAGACCAAGTACGACATGTGGCAAAACTGAGTCGTCTTCACCTCACAGAAGAGGAAGTAATCCTCTACCAATCACAGCTTTCTGATATCTTTGGCTATATCGACAAACTCTCTGAGATCGATGTCTCTCACATATCCGAAACAAAACATGCCTCCAGATATCAGATGAATCTCCGACCAGATGTCATCAACATGATGGATGATCCTGAAAAACTGATAGCTGTCACAGAGCAAGAAGTCATCGGTAATCATGTCGCTATTACCAATATTATGAAACGGCGATAATCTGTCTTCTATATCCCCATTTTATTTCTTTACCCTTTCTTATATGCGAAAAACCTTCCTTATTTCTTCTCTCTTCTTTCTTCTCTCTTCTTTTGGAATCGTTCTTGCTTATACAGTTGCAGATGAAAATAATGCAAATTATTTGGCAGGTGAACATATCATTATGGATCATTCGGATGCCCCCATTCAGTATCGATTTGATGATAAAATTATTCGACAAGAGATGGTGGGTATCGCACTCAAGATAAAGTGAATTACGATACCGAGCGAGTATGTCTGTAAGAAATATTTTTCTGATGTGACGGGTAATGATTGGGTATGCTGAGCCGTAGAACTCGCGGCTGATAATGGGATTGTGAGTCGATGAAATGCGACATTCCGTCCAAAAGATTTTGTCACACGAGCCGAAGCTCTTGCGATGCTCAGTGGTGTCGTCTGTTTGCCAAAACTCACGGCAAAAGAATATGCTTTTTTAGAGGAAGCATTCCCTGAACTCGTCGACCAACATAGCAATAAAACTACTTGGCAAAAAGCTCTCTGGGAAACACTTTCTTTTGGAACCAAAGATATCGGACTCTCCGCGATGGATAGCACTCTCACTATGACAGAAGCACAAAAAACACAATCCAATGAGCCAAATACCGATACCACACGAGCAGGAGTCTTTGCGTTTGGTGAATACTTTCTCTCCTACCAAAAAAAATACGGAACCTGCGAAACGACTGCACGACAGCCAATTATCTTCTCAACCGATGATGTCACCAGCGTCCCAAATAAAACTACAGGGAAATCTAATTCTGCTGGTACCTACACCGTGCAGTATTCTGATGCTCTCGTCTCTGGGGAAGTCAGATACGCAGGTGTGATGAATGCTGGGGTCCGTACTTCAAAACCTTTTTCTTGGGATTTCCTGACTTCTACCAAAGAAACACTTCTTACTCAGAAGAAACTCCAATTCTTCTCTGTTGGTACGACACGATTTGGCGCTCTCTACGCCTATGAAAGCCCAGATTTTTACCGTGTTAAGATTTTTGAATACGGTAATTTCTGAGTAAAAGATGTCCAATTCTATGACCCTGCAAAAAAAATCGATCTCTCTGATGATGCTCGTGCCGCTGGCAGCAATAATCCAAGCATGGAAGAATATACCTCAAAGGGGCTCCGTCTAGAAGGAAGCTCCCTCTTCCTCGAGTCGTATGATAGTACTCTCGGTAAATCACGACTGAAAAAGTATCAGTATTCTGATGGCGTCTTTATCCGAATCGGTGATGTCGTCATCTAAATAATCTATAATTTCTCCAATGAAAAAACCACTTCTATTTTGTATTTTGTCCTTTGTATTTTGTATTTGAACAACCTTTGCTTACACGAGTGAAGATACTTCCATCGCCAATTATCTCGCTGATCAAGGTATCATCACAAAGCAAACTACAGCTTCCAAATATCGATTAGATGATAAAATACTTCGACAAGAAGTAATCGCTATGGCATTGAAAATAAAATGAATCACTACACCGACGAATACTACGTGCAAGAAATACTTCGCTGATGCAACAAAAAATGATTGGGTATGTCGAGCAGTAGAACTGGCTGCTGATAATGGAATTATTACAAAAAGTAATAAATATGCCAATCCTGGGAAAAGTATTACACGAGCAGAGGCATTTTCTATGATTTATAACGCTTCTTGAATAGTACCTTTTCGGGAATTAGGAGGATTTCAAATATTAGATAAGGATGCTGTTTCGTGGCAAAAGGATCTTTTTCAGAAAATTCATGATTCTGAAATTCCTATGCCTGGAGAAAAATACATGGCATCAAATACTCCTGCGATTCCGGTCTATTTTTATCCAAACCGTCTCGCTCTTCGTGCCGAAGTGTTTGGGTTTGCAAAAAATATTGTATCCTCTCAATATATTACAATAAATGATGCTATTCTACCACAATGTTGAATTGCTATAAATTCTACATACTCCTCAAAGCCAACTACTAATCTTTGCGCTTCATGAAATCCGTCTAAAGTAGTTCTAAATAAAGTTTGGATATGGGAATGCATAGCTGATAACGGCGCAATAGCATCGTGTACTGCTCACAGTAATGTTTCAACCACTAATAATCAATATTATTGGGGTATTGCTGATTGGTCAGCGTGTTGGAAAGAACAACAGGAAAGAAGCATTCTTTGCAGGGATTCCCTTGGAATGAACGTAGAAGAATTCTTATGTCAAGGATCTACTAAGCCAATTTCAAAAAGAAGTTGTTCGATATGTAGTGATGGGAAAATTGTTACTGACTCTAAAAATTGTACAAATTATACCTCAAATATAGTAGATCCATGGTGAATATGTGCCGATAACATACAGTCTAGGGAAGTACAGTGTATTGATAATGCTACATGATTAACCACATCCAATGTAAATGCATGTCCTGGAAGAATAACAACAAAGTCCTGTGGGGAACTGAATTGTCAAAAAGAAATTGATGGTGTTATTTTTCGTATTGAACCTTGCTCTATAAACACTACCATGACTTTTGGTGAAAATAAAAGTTTTAAAATAACTCTGATTCCTGATAAAATAGACTATTCATACGGTATTAATCTGATGTCAGCTATATGATTACCTTCAGATGGAGTAGGGTGATTATGATGATGATGAGCTAAAGGAATCAGAGAGTCCAACTTATATTTTGATAAGTCTCTTCCCAGATGATTCTACAGTTGACACATACCTATTTGGATTAACCCTATTAATGCTTCTAATACATACGGTGAAAGAAAAACGCTCCATTTTGCTTTCCAACTAGAAGTAAAATAAAAAACTACTTAATTTCTCTTTTATGAAAAAACCACTTCTATTTTGTATTTTGTCCTTTGTATTTTGTATTTGAACAACTTTTGGTTATTCATCTGAAGATCTCTCAAATGCAAATTATCTCGGAGAACAAAAAATAGTCACCTCACAAACAGACCCAAAACTCTACCGTCTCGATGATAAAATACTTCGACAAGAAGTCATCGGAATGGCTCTCAAAATAAAATGAATCACTCTTCCAGAAAATTATACCTGCAAGAAATATTTCGCTGATGCAACCAAAAATGACTGGGTCTGTCGTGCGGTAGAGATCGCAGCGGATAATGGGATTGTTGCAAAGAATAAAACTACAAATCCAGAAAAATATATTACAAGATCTGAAGCATTAGCAATCATAATGAAGGCAGGCGGTTTCACGGCACCAAGTGGAGCTACTCCGCCTATTTTTCCCTACTCAGATACAGACTTTTCGGCATGGCAATCAGATCTTGCATTGTATGCAGCAGGATTATGAATTATTACAAATCCAAATGTAGTTCCTCTATCCGAAGGATTCAAGATTATAGATATTGTTAATCCTATTAAGTTTTATCCCAATCGAGAAGCAACTCGTGCTGAAGTATTTGGGTTTGCGAATAAACTTCTCTGAAATAGCAAAAGTGCCATCCTGGACATCTGAGGTCATGTTATTGAAGTTATTGATTGAGATACACTACATTTTGATACCTTAAAAATACGTATGATTGGTCTTGATGCACCAGAATTCAGCAAGTCCCGTTTTGGATATGCTGAATGTTTTGGTCTGGAAGCAAAGAATCATCTTATTGATTTATTGGCAAATAAAAAAGAAATAACACTTGAACAAGATAAAACACAAGGAGATCTAGATATGTATGGTCGAACATTGGCCTATATAATTGCAGATGGAATAAATATAAATCTACAAATGATACACGATGGTTACGGCTTTGAGGAAACCTTTAAAAAATCATATAAATATCAAAAAGAACATAAAGATGCGCAGGCAAGTGCTGATAAGTGAAATTTGGGTCTATGGTCTGAGTCAACTTGCTGAGGAGACCGAAAAAAATGAACAATGGATGAAAAAATTGTAACTAAAGATATACCACCTAATAACTGAAGCTCAGGGAACAATACTTGAGCAAATGCTTGTTGAGCAAAATTATATTGTACACAGATGGTAACCTGTGAAGAAGCAAAATATTACTTAAATCAATGCTGATTATCAAGACTAGATGCTGATAGTGATGGTCTTCCTTGTGAAAGTCTCTGTACACAATAAAAATCCTTTTTTTTCTCTTTTATGCAGTCTCCAGAATCCCTCCGTCCTGAAATCCATGCTGGTATCGCAGCACTTCAAAATCTCAAAGATCTTATCGAGTATCGTAATATGCTGGTAGGGAAAAAGTGAACACTCACTGAAATGCTGAAAAATGTCGCCAATCTCTCTCCAGAAGAAAAAAAGACACTTGGAAAATCACTGAATGAACTCCGTGCTGATGTCGATGCTCAGCTGGCACTCAAAGAAAGAGAAATCCGCGAAGCTGAACTGACGGATGCCGAGAGTCGCTTTATCGATATGACTGTTCCTGGCAAGTCACATGGCTCAACACAACACCCTATCAAAATAGTGCAATCAGATATTATCGATATCGTGACTCGTATGGGTTTTTCAGTTTGGAGATCACCCAGTGTTACGACAGAATGTAATAATTTCGATGCATTGAATATCCCTAGTTGGCATCCGGCCCGTGATATGCAGGATACTTTTTGGCTCCAAGATGGCCGTGTGATGGCAACACAGACTTCTTGTATGCAAAATTACCTTCTCAAGACGCAAGAGAAACCCCTCCGCGCGATTGTCCTCGGATCCGTCTATCGTAATGAGAAAATTGATGCAACGCATGATATTATGTTTGAACAAGTGGAAGGTCTCGTTGTCGATAAAAATATCACTATTTCACATCTCAAGGGGACTATTATTACAATTTTGAAAGAGATATTTGGGTACGAACCAAAGATCCGTATGCGTCCCGGCTATTTCCCGTTTGTCGAACCAGGTATGGAAGTCGATCTCTGGTGGGAACGAGATTGAAAATGAAAATGGCTCGAATTTATGGGTTGTGGCCTCGTCCACCCAAATGTTCTCACACAGTGAGGTGTGGACCCTGATGAGTATTCTGGCTTTGCCTTTGGTTTTGGGTTGACACGACTGGCTATGATAAAATACGGTATCACAGATATCCGTCTCTTTCATGAAAATAAAATTGAGTTTCTAGAACAATTTACTGCGGGGTAGGTTGTTGTGCTTCTTCTATCTTACGTAATACTTCACCCACGATATACTGAGCAAAGTCAGGATGTGTTCCCTGGCGATAATGTCATGGACTTTTTTCCGTTGAAGAAATAAGCTGGCTAGAATCGGTTTGATAACGTGCTCATGCTTGCACATTTTCCGGCATACATCTATCATTGAGGTCTACGAAAGTAACCCCGTGGGTTTGAGACAGCTGTATACCGCGTGCTTGCTCGATAAAATCATCCTTTCCACTAAATACGCGAGATGGCGTACGATAATACAGAGCATGAAAAGCTTCCGCACTAGATCAAAATGTGTCTAATACGCCCGCAACGGTAACTGGCGTAATCTGAGGAGACTCTCGTGAAGTATCCTGTTCCTTTTGTAACATACTGGCTGCGTGAAGTGCCTGTGTGCCTCCGAAACTATGCCCCATAATGAGAATACGTGCATTTGGAAATTGTTTTTGTACCTTATTGGCATACGAAACAATTTTCTCAACCAATACCTGAGGATGATCACGAAATAAAATCGCTTCTCTCCCATGCGGCAAACCTTCTGGAAATAGAGCAGGTATACCTTTATGATTGAGGGCCATTTTAATTCATAACAACGAGGAGCCATCGAGCTGAAATCATGGGACGAGAAGAGCAATATACTGTGGCGGATGGTTTGGTGTTAATAATATCGTCTGGTCACTATTCATATTCTCATGAGGTATGTTTTGACACCAGGTACGATACAGGGATTTCGTCATACCCGCTATTGTTTGGGGGCTTTTGACCAGACTAGAAAATGCTACAGTTCCCTTTATGAGTCTTCATAGAGAGAGATTATCGGTTGTATCAGAAGTATGTTTCATACGAGAGTCAAAAATAAGTATATATATAATATAGTTATATTACATAATGTCAATATTTAATATCTTTTGTCTTCAAAAAAGAACTGCCTATAATTGAATCACTTAATCTATTCTATGTTTCCTTTTAATACTTTTTTTGGTTCTTTTTCTCCTTTTTTCCTTCGAAAAAATCGAGATCACCTCTCGCTCTGAAGGGGTATGGGGTATTATTTTTCTGTATGGGGCATTGTAATTCTCATCACCATCCTGGTAAGTATAGTAGCTGGATGGATATATGTGACACCAGAGCGAGTTCTGCAATGGTCGGAGAAAATTCCTGCTTTTTCAGTCACCATACAAGATGGTATCCTCACTGAGACTGGGCTTCCTGAGGAACCATCCACACTGGTAGATGACAAAGGTTTTATTATTTTTGTTTCCAAGACACTCACAGAAATCCCCATAGATAAACAGTGACAACAAGGATTTTTTATTCTCAAAGATCGTGCCATCGTATCCCAAACAGAACAAGTTGGGCAAAAGATACAGGTCATCACCTATGCAGAAATACCAGAGCTCAAAAATGCTCATTTTGATAAAACTCTTCTTTCGCAAAAAATTGTTTCAGAACTCACCACCATCAAACGAATCGCCAGTATGATAGTGGCATTTATAATCTTTTTTATTGGCATTGTGATAACAATCTGGTACTGTGCATGGAGCTTTTTCTGGTGACTCATCGTATGGATCCTTTCTCGTACATTGAGAAATCCTTTCACCTATGAACAGGCAATAGGATTTGTACTATCAACTTTCTTTCCTGTTTTCATCGTATCTATAATACTTATGGTTCTCGGGGTGTGATTTCCTTTTTCCATGACAATTCTCTTCTTGCTCATGGTAGGATATAATCATCTTTCTTTTTACAAAGAAAAGCTAGAGCAAAAGCCATAGCCAGAGAAAAGAATTCGCCACGGCGAACAGGTTATTGGTTCGATAACTGATGAAATAAATTAAACCAAATAAACTTAAGAAACATAGTAAACCTATTAAACCTATAAACTTCCCTTTATGTTCCAATGCTCGCAATGCTCGCATACACAACTCAAATGGTCATGACAATGTCCGAGCTGTAATGCCTGGAATACACTCGAAGAGAAGGAAATGGATTCTGCCCCCCTGTCAAGGGGGAAGAAGGGGGGTTCAAAAAAATCATGAAAACCACGAGAAGTCGTTGCTCTCAATCCCAGGTCTACATCACATCTGAAGCTGGCAGTTAAAAGTCCAGAACTTTCGGGTGTTCTCGGCGGGGGATTGGTGCGTGGCAGTCTCACACTACTTTCTGGTGAACCGGGTATCGGTAAATCAACACTGACGCTCGAACTCGCTCATTGGTGTGCCAGCAAGGAAACACCGGTCCTCTATATCTCTGGTGAGGAAGGTGAAGAACAAATCGCTGGTCGCGCTCATCGTCTCGGAGTCAATAATCCTCATATTCATTTTCTTCATGAAGAAGTCCTCGAGGATATTATGAGCACACTGGAAGCAACACCCTATCCTATCGTCATTATCGATTCTGTCAGTGTCCTCTATGCTGAGTCTCTCGGAGGCGCAACAGGTGGTGTGTCTCAGATACGGATGATAGCTGAGACCTGCATGCATTACAGCAAAAAAACAAATACTGCTATGATACTCATCTGACATGTCACAAAAGATGGTGACCTCGCAGGACCCAAAACTCTCGAACATCTCGTCGATACCGTCCTCTTTCTCGAAGGCGATAAATATCAGTCCTATCGAATATTACGAGCGATGAAAAACCGATTCTGACCGACTGATGCAATTGGGCTTTTTGAAATGAATGAATATGGTCTCCAAGACCTCAAAAATCCAGCTGAGTCACTCCTGAAAACACCAGCGCAAGTGGGGTCTGCTCTCACGATAGCTATGGAGGGAAATCGACCGGTTATTATGGAAATCGAAGCACTCACGCACAGCACAAAATTCCCCTATCCAAAACGATCGGCACGAGGTGTCGCAACACAAAAAATTGATCTCCTCCTCGCTACTATTGCAAAATTTGGGAGGATCAATCTCGATGGTGATGATGTCTATATCAATGTCTCTCATGGTCTCTCTGTCGGTGAACCGGCGGTCGACCTTGCTATCGCTGCCGCTCTTCTCTCGAGTGATAGTAAAAAATCTCTCAATCATGCACTCTTCCTCGGAGAAATTTCATTAACCGGAGCCATAAAACCAGTTTCTCAACTCGAAAAACGCATTGAAGAAGCGAAAAAACTTGGTTTCACTACCTTTCATATTCCCACGACAAAAATTACCGGGAAAATAGCGACGTGAATTACCCTCGTGCAACATGACTCCATACTCTCTCTCGTTCAGTGGGTACGAAATATTTAGGAGTCTTTCTTTTCTGCAAGCATCCTCAAGACGCGCGCACTTATTCTTTTCTCTGGAGGGACTCTTTTCTTATACTCCGCATCAGCCCATGAAGCCGCTGCAGAACCTAATAATATACCACCAAGTGTCACAAGAGCTCACGTTCATCCCTCATCACATTTTTTTATGGAAGAAACCACTTCGCGAACTCTTCATCAAGTTTTACCTATCTCTGAAGATTCTACAGGTTCTTCTGCAGCGAGAATAGATGCAGTTGTTAATGCGAGTACTAAAGGAAGTTTCATATAGTATATAGTGTAAAAGAAAAACTTGAGAATACAAGAAAACTGATAGAATGCCTGCAAAGGGAAAATGAGACAATAATCCTTCTTTATTCTTTCTTCTCTTTTATTTTTTCTTTTATAAAGTTGTGCCCAGGTGGTGGAATTGGTATACACGCAGGTCTCAGAAGCCTGTTCCGCAAGGTATAGGGGTTCGAGTCCCCTCTTGGGCACCAAATGTTTTGCTTTGCAAAACAAAGAAGAAAAGAGAAAAAATAAGAAAGCAGGAATGTTTTTCTTTATAAACAGAAACGAGAGTCCGAGAGGAAATACTGTTTGAGCGGGATGAATGCAGATACTGTGATGAAATGAGGAAATAGCGAGTTTATTTCCTTTCGGTGGTTTTGCAGTACTTTTGCCATCAAAAGTACGAAAATGCAGCCAGTGAGACGCTCATTTTAAGAAAGACCGAAGGTTCGCTGTGACGAAAGGTGTTATTGTTTTTGCTTTGGCTACGGAAGAGTCCCCTCTTGGGCACCAAATGTTTTACAGAGCAAAACAAAGAAGAAAGAGATTGCCAAAAAAATCCCAGATGAATCTGGGATTTTTGATATATCTTCTATATTTATTTCAGATACCCTCGTTTCATCAGAATAAATGCTGTGCCAGAAGCAATCATAAAGAGCATAAATATAATAGCGACTGGTCATGTCTGCACCGAAACACTTTCTGAATAAGCACCTTCTCCGGTAATGTCTCAATTCTTGCATGTTGCTCGAATTTGAAAATCTTCAAATACTTCTTCTTCAGCGGTCATATCGATATTCACTTTATATGAATTCTCTTCCACCTCATCTATCATAGCGTATTCTCCGGAAGCATCTTTTTTGAAAATCTGGTAACTCGCTGCATCGGCGAGCTTATCCCATGTAATAATAGAAAACTTTCCTGATTTTTTCACTGTTACTCCACTCACTTTATCGATATAACAGGTTGTTCCGGAATCAAGAATGGCAAATGTCAGCTCATTCGACTTCACAGAAAGCTCTTTTTTATCTTTATCAAGCCCAACAATAGTTGCGAAATATTCACCATTACTCACGCCTGGTATATACCACGAGTATTGTGTTTCCTCTTTCATTTTGGATTTTTCATACGTAATAATCTCCTTATCGAGTGCCCCGGAAGTATTTCCATATTTTATCTTGAAATATTTGATTTCTTCAAGGTCTGGCTTGAGAGAAAAGGTGAACCGTGCTTTATTATCAGGAGTACCCTCTGCTTTTACATTTTCAAACATGGCAGTAATGATATTCACACTATAGAGATCTGGGAATTCTGCTTTTCCACCAGTTTGGGATTCTGCACTGACAGTTGGTTTTACTTCTCATTCAAAACTTGATACTGTCACTCTCCCTTTATAAAGACCTGGATGTGTGTTATCTTCTTCGAGTACCACCGTTTGGTCTCAAAATCTGACCGTCACTATTTTGAGTCATTGATCTCAGATGGCCTCTAAATTAATGATAGAACCTGCGAAGACTTGATTTCCTTCTTTGACAACGAGTGAATTGATTTTTGGAGCATCGAGTGAGTAGAGTATGGTCACCTCTTGAGAACCTACCACAATATTTGATCCATCGAGCACATCGACCTTAATCGTGTTTGATCCTTCTTTTAGACCAGTCACAGTGCCTTCGAAACCTCCTTCAGCATTCGTGGTAGTCGTACTATTTTTCGTACCATTGACCGAGAGGTTGATGCTACTGGTTGCTTTTGAAGTACCTTTTACAACCTGAGAATCCATACTGACGGTCATCTGAGCTACTGGTTCAGTAATAATGACCGGCACTGTACCCGATGATGTCGTGCCTGATCCTGTGATAGTGATATTCTTTTTTGCTGCATCCTCACCCTGCTCATTTACGACTGCGATCGTATACTCTCCAGCAGATGGAAAAGTAAAAGATGGAAAAGTATGCTGTCCCTGGTCACTGAGAGAAAAGGTGTATCCATCACCAGTGTCACCATTGATATCATAGGGAATAGTAGTATTCGTATTGGCCCCTGTTTTGACAATAGTTCCTCCTATATCGGCTGCAAAATAAATCGTTCACGCATAGGTTGTATCGACTGTTCCATCGAGCTGAAGTGCCTTTACTGTGAGACTGAAGGCCTCATTAGCCCTCCCAGTTGCTGGCATAATGAGCTCAAATGTTTTCGTGGCATCGCCCGTTGGTGTGCCTTGAGCAGATACAAATGGTGTAAGACTAAGGAATCCTATATATATTACGAGGAATGCTGAGGAGAAAATACGTCGCATAAAGAAAAATTACTTCTGTAGAGTACTAGATTTTGACAAAAAATACAATCCTTGTTCCCGTAAATACGCTTGACGAAAAAGAGAGTAGGGTATAACTAGGAACATTGAGCGATTTTACAGGAAATTTTCTATTACAAATGCAAAAATCTAGTGAGATGATGGGGAAATTTTTGCGGTAATTCCATCAACATCAGATACGTGATTATATTCCGTCGATAAGAGCAGAAACACCCTGTAGAAAAGGTGTCGATATGACCCACCCTGTCGATATCAGACGTTTGGAATCAAGTGATGTATGTTGGATTTCACCAAGAGGAGGTCAATACTCAGGAATAAGTGTGGTCTTGGTCAATCATACAAGCGTCTCCCAGAGCTGATTGACCGATGTCTCTTTACCAGTACCAACATGATATATACCGAGAAGTGAGTGGTCGAGAACGTGAAGATTGGCCGCCACGACATCATGGACTGAAACAAAGTCTCGCGTCTGTGTACCATCTCAAAAAATAAGAGGTGTATGCTCTTGTCGGATTTTATCGATAAAAAGCGAGATAACTCCTGCTTCTCCCTGTGCATTTTGACGAGGTCCGTAAACATTTGAGTAGCGCAAAATCGTCGAAATTATACCATATTGATGGCCGTAAAAATCGAGAAAACGCTCTACCGTCAGTTTTGAAATGCCATAGGGAGTATCCGGAGAAGGAATATCTGCTTCTGAGTAGGGTGGATTTCCGCCTGAAAAAAGAGCTCCACCAGTCGAAGAAAAAATAATACGAGGACACTGAAATTTTCTCATGGCTTCGAGAATATTCAGACTTCAGAGAATATTGACGTGCGCATCAAAAGAAGGTTTTTCGATACCAGCACGGACGTTGATCTGTGCTGCGAGATGAAATACAACCTCTGGATGAAACTCTTGAAATACTTTTTCGACTGCAGAAGGATCACAGATATCCACAGCATGAAAAGTAATCTTGCCATGAGCGATATGCTCTGCAATATTGTCTCTCTTCCCCGTAAAGAGATTATCGATTACGCAAATATCATATCCACGACGAACACATTCATCGACGATATGAGAGCCGATAAATCCAGCACCACCAGTAATAAGAATTCGCATAAGAAAAATAAAACCCCTCTTGCGAGGGGAGATAAAAAATAACTATTTTACTTCTTTGAGACGAGCTGCCTTCCCCTGGAGATCACGAATATAGCGGATATTCTTGCGTTTTACCTTGTACTGTCGGATGATTTCAATATTTTCGATAGTTGGGCAAGCGATTGGAAACGCCTTTTCGATACCGAGACCTGCTGTCACACGACGAACAGTAAAGGTTTTTTCACCCTTTGTCTTTCCAGATGTCTTGATAATAACCCCCGCAAATTTTTGAATACGTGATTTTTCTCCTTCTGTGATACGTTGAGATACCTCAACCTGCATTCCAGTACGAAGTTCTGGAAAATCTTTGACACCACCTTCTTGAGTGGCGAGAGTTTGAATATGTTGTATAAGCTGTGAATCCATAAAATTAAAAGAAGAGATAAAAAAAGAGAAGAGATACGAGATAACGACTTTATAGAGATTAAAAGAAACGACGATAATCATGAGATTGAAGCTCTGCAGTAAAGCGACGTAATAACTCCAGGACAACTCCGACGACGATAATCAATCCGGATCCTGAGATGAGAAAATCTATTTGCGCCATATTGAGTGATGGGATATTATTGACCTTGAGCATATTATTCACGAGAGTAGCAACATAAGGGAACACAGCAATAACGGCAATAAAAGTTCCTCCAAAAAAATTGAGATGATTTGACACCGTACGAAGATAATCAGCTGTCTGACGTCCTGGGCGAATACCTGGAATATATCCACCTCGCTTTTGGATACTCTCTGCGACTTCCTTCGTATCAAATGTGATACTAAGGTAGAAAAATGAGAACCCAATGACAAGCGCCATAAATATCACCACAAACGACCACGTCGGAGTATTTGGATTAAAGAGATTCACAAAGAGTTGCGCTGCGCTTTTTATAAACTCAGGAAGTCCTGCACCACGTACTATCAAAGCCTGACCAAGAATATAGGGAAATGTCACAAGAGACATCGCAAAGATAATTGGTATCATACCCGCTTGATTAATACGAATCGGAAAGTATGAACGCTCATCTCGTCCTGTCTTCGTATACACGAGTGGAATTCTGCGGTACCCTTCCGTGAATTTGATGATGATATAGATCACACCGAGTGTCAGACCGAGGAGGATAAAGAATGGTATCAATGCGACTATGATATCTTTTGCAGATCATGACCAAACAACACTCGAGAGCTGTGTCGCGATACGACCCGGTACGTCAGAGAGAATACCTGCGAAGATAATCATAGAGATACCATTTCCAATTCCAGATTCGTTGATTTGTTCTCCGAGCCACATCAGAAGGACGGTACCTGCTGTGATAATCGTCATCATAGAAAGAAGACTGCCCCAATTGGAGGTGTCAACGATAGATGCCCCCTGCACGAGACTATTGAGGAGCAATATCATACCATACCCCTGTACAAACGCGAGAGGAATAGTCAACCAACGTGTATACATATTGATTTTTTTTTGACCTTGTGCCCCTTCTTTTTTGATTTCTTCCAGCTTTGGAATAACGACAGAGAGGAGCTGAAGAATGATAGAAGCATTGATATAGGGAGAAAGACCCATCAGAATAATAGAAAATCTCTCAAGACCTCCACCCATCAATGAACTAAAAAATACAAGTCCTGGTTGATTGGAAAACACATCTCTCATCGACTGAACCGCCTCCTGGGAAACACCAGGGACTGGTATGACAGAAAGGATTTTGTAGATAACCACAAGACCGAGAGTAATACCTACTTTCTTCTTGAGGGAATCTGAACGGAGAAATTGTTGCCAAATATTTTTTTTCATAAATAATTATGAGAGAATTGTGATACTGCCACCTGCTTTCTCTACTGCAGCAAGTGCGGTTGCACTCGCAGCATGAAGTGAAAGAGTGACAGCTTGAGTGATTTTCCCACCAGAGAGGAGTTTTACAAGAGGATTTTTCCCACGGACATATCCTCCTTTGATGAGTGTTTCAAGAGTGATATTCGTCGTTCCTCCGAGAGCTATTTTTTCGAGATCTGAGAGATGAATGACATTAAATGATGTATTTCGAGAAGAAGTCCCTCCACGAAGTTTTGGAAGACGCATATGGAGTGGTGTCTGTCCTCCTTCAAAAAGAGGATGTAGTTTTTTACCCGTACGTGCTTTTTGCCCTTTGCAGCCACGGCCTCAAAAGACACCCTTTCCAGACCCGAGTCCACGTCCGAGACGTTTATTCGAAGTACGAGAAGATGTTTTTGGACGAAGTGTAGAGTGATTCAACATAATTAAACAATATAAGATTTAAGAGCTTGCATGGTAGCGTACGCTGTCGTAATGACATTGCGCCCTCCATGACGTTTTGAGAGAATATTTTGACAACCAGCGAGCTCGAGAATTCGACGAGCAGATCCTCCTGCTATGATACCTGTACCTTCTGCTGCTGGATGGATCATGATACGAGTTGCTTTAAATTTTGTCTCAACTTGATAGGGAACCGTTCCATTTACGAGTGGAACTTTTATCATCGTCTTTTTTGCTGAATTCACCGCCTTTTCGACAGCGATAGAGACTTCTTGTGCTTTACCGAGGCCAAAACCCACCTTTCCTGCTCGGTCTCCGATGACGACTGCTGCGCGGAAGCGGAGCTGACGACCACCGCTCGTTACTTTCGTAACACGAGAGACTTGGAGAAGTACTTCTTCGAATTCTTTTTTGACAGGTTCAAATCCACTTTTTCCGCCACGTCGATCGTCACGACGACCGCCACCAGATCATCTGCCTTGTCCACGAGATCATCCCTGTCATCCATCAGATGATCATCTGCCTTGTCCACGAGAAGAACTCTCGGAAAGCGGCTGATTATGCTCTGCTGAATGGGGTACGAGTGGTACAGGAGTTGTAGAAGGAGTTTCGTCAGACATAATGAGAAAAATTAAAATATGAGACCAGATTCACGAGCAGCATCTGCAAGAGATGAGATTCTTCCTGCATAGAGAAAGCCCCCTCGATCAAAGACACATTTTGTGATGCCAGCAACTTGTGCTTTTTTGGCAAGTTCAGTACCGACGATACGAGCACGCTCTGTTTTAGTGCCTTTTTTTACCTGCATATCACTCGCTGCTGCGAGAGTAAGGCCCGTCGTATCATCGATCAATTGACCATAAATATAGGCATTTGATCGGTAGACTGCGAGACGAGGACAGATTGCAGATCCACTCACCCGTGTACGGATGCGACGATGGCGGAGAGCTCTTTTTTGATGAGGAGTTGTAGACATAGAGAAAAAATTATTTAGCACCAGTTTTACCAGCTTTTCGACGGACATATTCACCGACGTAACGAATTCCTTTCCCCTTATAAGGTTCAGGTGGTTTGACAGCGCGGATTTTTGCAGCGAATTCTCCGACTCTCTGAGCATCGATACCAGAGACGACGAGAATCAGGGCATTGTCTGGGCTCGCAGCGAGTGTGAGATCAGATGGGATATCGAATGTTACCTTGTGAGAGAATCCGACAGAGAGAACGACATTTTTTGCGTTGACCTCTGCTCGGTATCCTACTCATTGGATTTCGAGTTCTTTCTTAAATCCTTCGGAAACCCCGGTAATTTTGCTACGGATGAGTGCCCAAGTGAGACCCCAGTACGCAAACTCTTTTCCTTCAGAGACAGTACTTTCGAGGAGAATAGCATTATCCTCAAGAGTGGCTTTTATAGACGGAAGAAGTGTATATGAAAGAGACCCTTTTGGCCCAGTAAGGGTCAGAAGTTGTCCTTCAAGTACGCAGGTAACTCCAGCAGGGAGGATAATAGGTTTTTTTGCAAGTCGTGACATAAAAATAATTAATAAACTTCGCCGATAACTTCTCACCCGACCTTGAGAGCACGTGCTTCATAGCCAGTGATGACTCCTTTTGGTGTTGAGAGAATATAGATGCCCGTTCCATTGCGTGATTTTTTGATAGAAGTCGAACCAGAGAACACTCGGTGACCTGGTGTACTAATACGTCGAAAATGTGGAACTTTTCTCATACGAGAATCATCAAGAGTAATAAGAATAGTCTTCTTGATGTCACCTTGGGTGACAAAATCAACAATATATTTATTCTTCTTGAGGATATTTAAAATTCGCTCTTTCAGAGATGAATGAGGGACATTTATTGCACCCTTGCCAACAATGAGAGCATTGTGGAGAGAAACAAACAAATCAGATATAGGATCAGTAGTCATAAAAGAAAAGAAAATTACCAGCTAGATTTACGGACACCGAGTATTTCACCGCGGTTACAACGTTCACGGAGCTCTATACGAGAGAGGCCGAAACGTCCGATGACACCTCGTCGTCTTCCTGAGACGATACATTGAGAGTAGATTCGTGTAGAAAATGTGACTTTTTGTCCGTTAAGACGTTGACGGGAAGCACGGAGCTTACGTCGAGCACATTTAGCGATGAGAGCTTTACGAGCCATAAAAAAGATTATTTAGTAAATGGAATTCCGAGTTGTTGAAGAAGGAGAAGTGCATCGCTGGATGCCGTTGATTTTGTCACAATTGTTATCTGAATACCATGAGTCTTGACGATATCATCTTGTACAATTTCTGGGAAAAGTGTCTGTTCTTTGAGTCCTATATTGAGATTGCCTTCTTTGTCCATACTCTTCGCCCTGAGACCTTGGAAGTCTCGAACGCGAGGAAGAACCAAGTGAATCATTTTTTCTAAGAAGTCATACATACGATCTCCTCGGAGTGTCGTGCTGAGCCCTACCGCCTGTCCTTCCCGGAGCTTGAAGTTTGAGATAGAATGTTTCGCTTTCGAAACCACTGGTTTCTGACCAGCAATCAGAGAAAGATGTTTCTCAAGAAGAGAAAAATCTTTCTGACCACCCGTTACGAGTGAGCCAATACCCATATTGATAACGATTTTCTCGAGACGAGGAAGTGCGTTCACATTTTTCTTAAGGTGTTTCTTAAGGTAGGGAAGAACGGTAGATGTATAGTGTTGTTTGAGTGACATAGAAGAAAAGAAAATTAACCGATTTTTTTACCAGATTTTACAGAGATGCGGTCTGTAGTTTTACCTTGTACGATACGTACGCGAGTTGGCTTTTTGGTATCAGGGCAGATGAGCATCACATTTGAGACATGGATAGGTTTTTCGAATTGGATCTTTTGACCTGGTGTTGTCCCTTGTTTCTTGACGTGTTTTGTGATGATATTTGCTCCTTCGACGATAATCTTCTCTTTGTCAGGAAATGCCTGAAGGACTTTGCCCTCAAAAGGAATCTTTTTTTCACCTTCAATACGAAACTTATTTTTGCCTGCGATGATGCGGACAATGTCTCATGTATGTATTTTCATTTTTTTCATAGATAAAAGGAGTGGTGAATTAGAGGACTTCTGGGGCTTTACTGATGATGGCCTTGAATCGTTTGTCAGCTCGTAACTCTCGGAAAACGGGTCAGAAGATACGAGATCCTTTTGGTGCGCCCTTGTCATCAACGATAACGCAGGCATTGTCATCAGAACGAATGGTTGAACCATCAGCGCGTTTCACGGGTTTTTTGGTTCGTACGATGACAGCGAAGACGACTTCGTGATTTTTGACTTGTCCATCTGGCTGTGCTTTTTTGACAGAACATTTGATGATATCGCCGACACGTGCAAAACGATGACGTGTTCCGCCGAGGATACAGAAACACAGTACTTCGTGAGCACCAGAGTTATCTGCGACGACCAATCTTGATTCTTTTTGTATCATATAAAAATAAAATATTAATCCTGAACTACTTGATTACTTTCCAACAAACAGTCTTTGAGCGTGGGGTTGTCTCCTCGATAGTGACAGTCGTCCCTTCTGCTATTGGCTCTTCTGTGTGAGCATGGAACTTTTTAGAAAAAGGAACATCCTTCGCATATTTGAAATGTCTGTGGTATTCGGTTGTTTTGACAACAACTGTTTTTTGCATTTTTGCAGAAACGACTACACCTGTTTTTGTTCGCATAAATTAAGCGTTATGAAGTTTGGTAAGATGGCGAGCCAATGCTTGGCGCGCCTTTTTGATCTTGTGTGTTTCCTTGAGTTCTCGCATAGCATGTTTCATCTTGAGAACATAGACTTCAGAACGAAGTGTCCGAGTATCTGAAGCTCCTTTTGATGCTTTTTTTGGAGCTTCAACAGCAGCTTTTGGAATAGCTTTGGAAGCTTTTGTAGCAACTTTTGGAGTTTTAGAAGTTTTGGTAATAGCCATAAAAAGAGAAGAATTAAGCAGCGAGAGAAAAGAGAGATTTTTTATCAACAATAGAGGTTTTGACAGAGAGTTTTTGACCAGCGAGTCGAAATGCTGTGTGAGCCATCTCATCTGAGACACCTTCGATTTCAAAGAGCATAGTGCCTGCTGGAACTGGAGAGTGGTAATACTCGATACTTCCCTTTCCTCATCCCATTGGTACTTCGAGAGCTTTTTTGGTGTAATCCTTGTGTGGGAAGATACGAATCCATACTTTACCACCTCGATGCAGTGCGTGAGCAATAGTCTTTCGAGCCGCTTCGATTTCACGAGCTGTGAGAAATCCTGATGACATCGCCTTGAGACCAAACGATCCGTGTGCGAGCATAAATCCAGACGTCGCGAGACCCTTTTGGGTTCCGGTCATAGATTTACGGTATTTTGTTCGTTTTGGTTGTTGCATATAAAAGTTTATTAGGTTTCTTAGGTTTACTAGGTTAAATAAGTTTTAATTCTTCTCTACGTCTCATTTGTAGATCCAGACTTTGAGTCCGATGATACCATATTGAGTGAGAGCATGTTCAACCGCGTAATCAATCGTAGCACGAATGGTCTGAGTTGGGATATTCCCTTCTTTGTAGACTTCTCGTCGAGCGATTTCAGCACCATTCACACGTCCAGAGATAGTGACTTTGATTCCTTTCGCTCCTTTTTCCATAGCTTTTGCGATGGCTTGTTTGATAACACGACGGTATGGGAGACGTCTTTCAATCTGTCGTCCGATGCTGTCACCAACGAGCGTTGCGTGAATATCAGGATTTTTTACTTCTTTTACGTCGACCTGTACTGGGTGGTCGCAGATAAGAGCAAGCTTCTTTTGAAGCAGTGTGATGCTCTCACCATTTTTACCGAGAATCAATGCTGTACGAGAGGTATAGATGGCTACTTTCATACCAGCATCGCTGTGCGTGATAGTGATATGTCCGACTGGAAGTCCTTTGAAAGATTTTCGAATCGCTTCACGAATCAAGACGTCTTTTTGGATAGCATCGGTGTACTCCTTTTTATCGTAGTATCCGGTTGATGCCCATGAGCGGGTGACGCCGATGCGCCATGATATTGGACTAACTTTGTGTCACATAGAAAAAAATTTAGATATTATTTATGAGAGAGTTCGAGAAAGACATGACTCGTACGTTTGAGGATTCGATGACTGCGTCCACGACTCACTGGACGACTTCTCTTATAAGTAGGGCCTTGAGCGATGCTGAGAAGATGGATCTTGAGATCATCTTTGGCACACGCGTCATTATGAATAGCATTTGCTGTCGCACTTGCAAGGACCTTGTAGAGGATATCTCCCCCCTTCTTTTCGAAAAGTCTCAGCATAGGAAGAGCATCATTGACAGTCTTTCCACGAACGAGATTCGCGATAACACGAAGTTTCTTGGGAGATATGCGGGCGTTTTTGAGGGTAGCTTTCATAGTATGATATTATTTTTTACCAGCGTGTTTCATAAACTTTCGAGTTGGTGAAAATTCTCCGAGACGATGACCGACCATATCTTCAGTAACAAATACTGGGATGTGATCCTTACCATTGTGGACACCGAATGTGTGACCCACAAAATCTGGATGGATAACAGAGGCACGCTTCCAGAGCTTTATGACACTTTTTCTGCCAGATACATTCAGGGCAGCGACTCTCTTCAGGAGAAAGTCAGGGATAAAAGGTGATTTTTTGAGACTACGAGACATAAAAAGAAAAAATTAAGCAACGAGAGAACCGTGTTTGTTTTTAGAAATCCATCGATTGGTACGTTTGTTTTTGCGAGTCTTGACTCCGAGAGCTGGTTTCCCCCATGGAGTAGAGGGCTGTCGTCCGATAGACGTATGACCTTCTCATCCTCCGTGTGGGTGATCGACTGGATTCATAGACGAACCGAGGACATGAGGACGACGACCGAGCCATCGACTACGACCTGCCTTTCCTATTGTGATTTGATTGTGATCTCCATTACTGACGATACCGATCGTAGCAAAACATTCTTTATGAACGAGTCGTATTTCACTTGAGTTGAGCTTGATCTGCGTATATTCACCTTCTTGTGAGATAATCTGTGCTGATGCGCCAGCAGATCGAACGGCTTGAGCGCCTTTTCCGATTTCGAGTTCGACATTATGTACAAAGAGACCCGTTGGGATATTGCTGACTTTGAGACGATTGCCTGGAAGGAGCTTAGCGTCATCAGAAGTGACAATGACATCACCGACTTTCATCGTCGAATGAGCGAGGACATAACGGTGCTCCCCATCTGCGTCGAGAACGAGAGAAATCCACGCTGATCGATTTGGATCGTATTCGATTGTTTGAACGACAGAAGTGATATCTCGTTTCTGGAATTTGAAATCCATGATACGAAGACGTCTCTTGTGTCCACCACCTCGGAAACGTACGCTGATACGGCCAGCAGAGTTTCGTCCACCACTACTCTTACGATTCGTCGTAAGTTTTTTAAATGGCTTGTCTGCTGTGATCTCAGTAAACGTATTGACTGACATTCATCGTCGACCTGGTGATGTAGGTTTGTAGAGTTTGATTGGCATATTATTGGTCTTTTGGAGTATGAAGTTTCGCCAATTGCGTTACAGGACTTTCGAGGCGAACGTATGCTTTCTTGAAGGAAGCACGCCTGCGAATAGTGCCCTTTTTGGCATTTTTAGTTTTGAGATAGTTACGAGCCATCTGCACAGAGACGACTGTTTTATTGTAAAGAGCGTGAAATGCACGCTTGACATCGATTTTTGTCGCATTTTCAGCTACACGAAACGTGTAGACTTTCCCCATCTCGAGCATACGAGATTTATGAGAATCGACAGAACCGAGGATGACACTATATATATCCATAAAATTATGATGAGAAATGAGTAGGAAGCGTATCGAGAGCTGCTTGCGTGAAGACACAGAAATCATATTTCAATACTTCAGCTGGGCTCAAGTGTGTCACGACATCGACGTGAGAATTTGCGAGATTTTTGATACCACGATTCTTGAGTTTTTCATCAGCTGTGATGACGAAGAGGATAGTTCCTTCAGCAATCAAAGATTTCAAAGCTTCGGCCATTTCAGATGTTTTTTGTGAGAGAGAACCGAGAACACGGATTTGATCAGCAGCTGCCTTGAGAGAAAGCGCTGAAGCGAGTCCGAGACGACGTTCACCAGCATTCATACTGATATGAAAATTCGCATTGCTTCGTGGACCGAAAGCAACTCAACCTCCACGTCGAACGGGAGAACGAGCACTACCGATACGAGATCGACCACCACCCTTTTGTTTTGTGAGTTTGCGAGTTGATCCAGATCGTGAGCTACGACTCTTGGTATGAGCGATAGGAAAACGACCGTTGTTCCCTTGGAGCAGGAGAAGACGGCTCAAGACATCTAAATGCGGGATAGCACTAAAGAATGTAGGACTGAGTGTCGAGAGAGTAGGAGTCGTGATAGTAGTCATATAAAAAGAATCTAGAATACGAGATAAACAAAACCATTGAAGGCACCTGGTACGGCACCACGAACTGCGATAATATTGTGTTCACGATCGATGAGCTCTACTGGGACACTCGCGAGCGTCTTCAGAGCATTGCCATGACGACCGTGCATTCTCTGACCTGGTTTGGTTCGACGTGGCTTACGAGTACCGATAGACCCGAGCGCTCTGTGGAATTTTGATCCATGACCGCCTGGACCTCCGATAAAGTTCCAACGCTTCATAGCACCAGTAAACCCCTTCCCCTTTGAGACAGCCATCAATTTGACCGTAGTAACTCATTCAAGAACAGAGACGTCGACGATATCGCCGACAGCACCTGTTGATTCATTTGTTGGAACCTCTTTCTTCTTTATAGTTTTTCCCTTGGCATTTTTTGCGTTCAAGACGAGAGCATTGTAGCCCTCCTTATCAGACGTTTTGATTTGAGCAATCGTAGTATTCGGTACACGTAAGAGCGTTACAGCAACCATATTGTCGCCGCGTGCGATTTGCGTCATTGAGAGTTTTTGTGCGATGATTCCAGACATAAAAGAAAAAGCTAGAGCAATCACCTATTTCAAGCGAGAAATCGCATGAAGTGGTATGAGTGCCAGTACTAAAAGTGGTGAGAGTATAAAAAGAAGTTTGGGTTTGTCAAAAGATTTTTCTGGTCTCTTTCACCCTTCCAAAAAATAGCACTTGCAATTCAGCTAAAGATCACCATAATGCTCTCATATGCATACAGTTTTCTACACATCTTCACGTCGTCGCTCTTCTCTTATGGAGGGCTGCTTTGTGGTGTAGATAAATGATTTAATACTACTCTAAAAAATAGCTCTTCATCTCGAAGGGCTATTTTTTATTTTCTTATTTTTTCTTTTATGCAACTCTTTATAGATGAATATTCTAGATTTCATCAGGGTAAATCGATGATATTTGCCATTCAAGAGAGCCAATATTTGGAGGATCACAAAGCGGATATCGTGGAGGACCTCAATATGCTCGTGAAAATGAAGGTCTCCATCACTCTGGTGCACACCATCCCTCCTGAAAATATTTCCTTGCAACAATATTTCCTCGGTTCTGTCCCCGGAATACATATCATACGTGCTCCAAAGGACCATGATTTCTGTGAAGAAGCGCTCCAGCATGCAGCAGGAAAAGATAAGCTCATCTATCTTACACGAGAAGCTCTCATAGATTGTGATGGGAAAAGAATTAATGCTATCTCTACACAAAAGGTGCACGAAAAATGTTTTCCGACAGAAGCAAATACTGCCCCTTCTTATTGTGATGCTCTCAAGATACAAAGTACTCATGTGCGGAATTGTCTGGAAATGATATGCAAAAAAGTACATCTATGACTTCTGCCCCGAACACACTTTATCCCTTTGCAGGATGACCATGCTATCAAAAATGAGCTCTTTAGTATCGATGGTGTCTGAACCATTATTGAAGATGATTTTTCTGAACCAACTATCACTCCTGCGACGGAAGAAGAAGTGGATATTATTTTTGGAATTTTTGAAATACATAAAAAGGAAAAATATCTCAAACCCCGTTCAAAAGAATATATACGGGAACATTTATCCACATTTTATGTGGCGCATATTGATAAAATACCCGTTGGTTGTGTGGAAATCAAAGAAATTGATCCAACAACCTATGAGCTTGCTGGGCTTGCGGTCATCAAAACATTCCTAAGTCTCAAGATATGATCGAGACTCATAAAACTCGTGGAGAAACATGCTCTCACTGATAAAAAAGATCTGGTCTGTATCACGCCAAATCCAGAACTTCAGAGAAGTCTCACGAAAAATGGATATATAGAAGACTTGACTGGAAAATATAAGTGGCGAGCTGAGCAATCTCCTCGTGCAGTTTTATATGTAAAAAATGGGTAAAAACACCCCCATTTTCAATCTTATTCTTCCGCCCCCCCCTCGCAAGCAAGGGGGAGTTTTAAAAATCCTTTCTTTATTATTTTCTCTTTGTGCTTTAAATAATCGCCTTCCCCTCTCCTCCAAATCGTGTCGCTATCATATCGATGATACTACCATAGACACCACCCGCAACGAGCGTTGCCCAAAATATCGACCATGGTGTCTCAGGAGACATCATAGAACCTGCCGCTAGAGACAGAGAGACAAATACTCAAAGCATAAAACCACGAAAATAGGGAGGAATCCGAAAATCAAAAACTGGATGACGCATATACACTCCCGCAAAAGCTACAACAAGACCAATGGTCCAACGATTGAGAATAATCGTCCACATCAGGGCTGTTCCCCAGATATCAGGAGCCGATGAGCTCGCTAACCACGTACAGATAAGTCCTGCCACGACACCAAGAGGAAGTGCGATCAAAAATCGCTTCTTGCGTGGAGAAAGAGTAGCCATAGAAAATGGGTTAGGAAATAGGTTTTTATTATACCCCTTCTTTTTGCGATGCAAGAATATAAATGCATTCTTCACATTGAAAAAATATTTTTCTAGCTATTGTGTATATACTTTTTATTATTTACTTCTTTTTTCTATGTTTGATATCACTTCATTTGTACGAGAAAAAATCTTTCGCCGTCCAAAGTTGGCTCAAATAGTTGCTGGAGAAGAAGTGACCGAAAAACAAACCACAAAACTAGGATATTTCCTCCTCTACTGTATGTTCGCGGCTATTCTCTCATCAGCCCAATGGACTCTCAGTATTATCAAAGATATTCCGACAGTGCCTGCCAGTGTACCAAATTGTATTGTAAAAGTTCTTGACACGTTTGGCGTCAAACATGACGACTATGAGAATCGTGGATATGATAATTATTATAATAATGATTACAATGATAGTAATGATAAGATGAATTGTCCACTCACGGCGAGTTACCCTCCTTTTGACTTCACAAGAGAATATACTGCTCTCAAAGAGCCATACACGAGCATCCTACAGTATGAAGAAACTATCAGAAAACTGGAATCAGACAAAAGCTCTCTCGAATATACACAAAATACTACCCAAAAAGAGTATGACACAGCACTCACAGAAAAAATAGCTGATGAAGATTCTCAAGTCTACGATACACAAGATGTCAAAACCACACTTCGCGCAAGTCGTGCACAAATAGCTGCCCTTACCACACAGATAGCACAAAATAAAACCTCTCTGCAATCTCTCAGATCACAATACCAATCCCAAGCATTAACCCTAAAAGCAAAAATCGATACAGCCGACCACGACTATCGAACAGCATATCTCCTCTACAAGCTCTACATCGCTCTTCTCTCTTTTGCCTTCTCTCTCAGTATCTTCACGATACTCTATAAAATATATGTGCGACAGAAGATCAAGAATAGTCCTCACACGGTCATTTTTTCTGTGGCAACATTTGCCTATGGACTCGTGGTCATTCAAGTAGCTGGCTTCTTTTGTTGGGACATGATTCCTCATACTATCTTAGAAGCATTGATGGATTTCTTTAGCAATTTCGCGCCTCTTCTCTATCTCGTTCAATTTCTTTGGCCTCTCATCATCGTAACTGTATTCTGATATCTCGTATTCAGGATACAAAAAAGACTCTATTCTCCTCAAAATGTCCTCAAACGATTTATCGCTGATAAGAAATGTCCTCATTGTGGTAATGGTGTCGATATCTCAAAACCTTTTTGTCCTTTGTGTGCTCATGAAATACAAGTACATTGTGGCGTCTGTCATGAATTTACACTCAAAGGGATGCCATACTGTGCACACTGTGGAGCCCCTCTCACACAACCAGAGAAAAAATAATCATTTTTTATGAAATGATTCTCATCTTTTTCTCAGCTCTGACTCTCAAAAGTACTTTCAATACTCTTTTTTATCATACCTCTAGCATATGCATGGTGGTATATCCCGGGTGTATCTGCCACACTTGCAGATGTAGCGCAATTTTTTGGTATTCTCAATTTCGCTGGTTTTGAAAAAATAAAGGTATTCTTCTTTGTCGGACTCGTGATGCTCGCCACGCTCTTTTTCCTCGGAAGCATGCGAGGAACCAAAAAACACCTTGTGATACTGAGCGTCTTTATGGTATGGACCTTTTTCTCCTACATGATCAATAGCGAAGTGAATCCGTATTTCTGGTTTGGAAATATGGAAAAATGGCATGGATGGTATCTCTATCTCTGTCTCCTCATACTCGGGTTCATCCTCTCGACCAATACCCGTCAAGAAAATAAAAAATACCTCACTATCACGCTCGTCTCGTCGAGTTTTGTCTGTCTCTATGCGCTCTTTCAATGGATAGGATGGGACCCTCTCTCAACGTCCTATAGTACTCGACTCGATCTCAGTCGTATCTTCAGTACTCTCGGAAACCCAAATTATCTGGCTGGATATGTCCTGATGCTCCTGCCACTCGTCGGAGAAAGAATATTTTCAGAAACAGAAAAAAAATACCATATTTGGTATGGGATTCTGCTCGCAGTACTTCTCCTGACACTCATCGGTACAAAAAGTCTGATTGGCATCGGCGTACTCGGTGGATACCTGTATTATATCCTGCTCTACAGATATCTCCCCCTAAAACAAACGACACGACACGCTCTTCTTTTTGGTACTCTCGGTATCATCATACTCCTTTTGACTTACCTCATTATCCGATACGGTGACCAAATCCTCGAAATCCAGAGAGTAAAGGGATTTATCGCACGATATTTCCTCTGGGGAACAGGCCTGAAGGCACTTTTTGGTGATATCAGAAATACGCTCTTTGGCTACGGGCCTGATGGATTCTTACCCGTGTCGGAACTTTTTCGTAATTCCAAATTATCTATTTTTGAAGATCCTGCATTTCGTATTGATAGAAGTCATAATGTCTGGATAGATATATTCCTCCATTTTGGCATTCCTCTAGGTGGTTTTATTATCTATTCAATATTTTCTCCGTGGAAAAAACTCCCCATCAGCCACAAAGAGGTGCTCGTGCTTTTTAGTATTTTTTTCTTCTTCAATATTCCCGTGCTCGTACACTTCATAATCCTTTTACAGATACTCACATTCTCTGAAAAAACATTGTCTACACCTCTGCCGAAGGTTTAGTAATGACAGGTGGGGTGTTTTCTGGGATTTCTGCAGCAGGGGCTGGCTCTGTGGGAGATGGTGCCTGTGTTGTTTCAGGAACAAATTCAGTTGTTTTTTCTGGTTGAGTAGTTTCTGGAATTTCTAAAGTAGGAGCTGGCTCTGTAGCAGATAGATCCTCTGTTGTTTCCGGAGGAAATGCTGCAGAAGAATCCTCTCCTGTCGTAACCGGTGCTTCAGTAGGCACCTCCGCTGGCTGAGTGATACTTGGTGAAATACTTTCAGGGGGAGTATCTTTTTGGAGAATTGTAACGGATGGTATTTCAGCCACTCCATAATGAAGGAGAGTGGGTAGAGTGTTATTTTCAAAACCATTTCTCCCATCATTAAACATTACTCGAGAAACCGATATCTCGATACTGCCAACTACAGTTTGATCGACAGAGATAATATGTGCACCGAGTCTATACGTATTTTTGCTCTCCTGCGGTATACTGATAGGGATTCCCCCGCTCATAGTACAATCAAGCGTGATAGTCTCACCGGATTGAGAGGATTCACATGGTGATGGAGCGGCTCCATCTCCGATAAAGAACCACTGATCGATGATGATGCTCGATGATGGCGTGATGCGTACTTGGAATTGGAGAGCATCGAGAAATGTGTCCAGATTTTTCGGAGACGCAATCTCAAAACCAGCGAGTTCTTGATATTCATTCACAGATGGAAGTATCGTGGCCTCACCTGACATTATTCAGAGAGAGATACTTGGTTGTAAGTTGACCTCTCTTTTACAGGTTTCATATTTTTTGATAAAACGAGTATAGATGATGATTTGTCGCTTGAGTACCTTCAGTGCATCTTCTTTTTGTTGTACTTCCCCAGACATAGTCGCTATCATTTGCGCTATCTCAGATTCGAGATTTTTTTGGATAACGAGAGCTCTTTGATAGCGTCTTTTGGTTTGTGCATACAGGGCTGATTTTGATGTGAGGGCTGATTCTGTACAGGTAAAGGAAGAATTGAGTGCGTTCGAAGAAAGTCCATCAAAGAGAGCACTATCTCGGAAGATATATGCTCAGCCGGCAATAACCAATGTGGAAAGCACGAAGATGGCTATTTTTTTAGGACGTGACATAAAAAGAAGAAAAGGGAAAATTTCTACCCTCCTATTAGACCATATTTATATGACAAATGCAAATATTTCCCCTTGAAAAAACGAAAAGTGCATTATAATACTTCTACCTTATCAAGAGCAGGCGAGAGACGAAACTCGATGACCCTGCAGCAAATCGCTTCGCAATAGTACATAGTAACAGTCATAGTACCAGGAAGGAATCTTTCTTTATTATTTCTGCTTTATTCTTTATTATTTCGTAACGTAGTGCTAAAATTTCGAACGATATGGAACTCTTCTGTTCAAATATTTAAAAAACGATAAGGTAATACTTGTCGTTTTAAAAATCAAGCTAACTTTCCTTCTTTTTTCTCTCTTCTTTTTTATTTTTTCTCTTAATTAAGTTATGTTCAAAACTGCCGAATCCGTCTCCCCTGGTCACCCAGATAAAATGTGTGATCAGATCTCTGATGCCTTCCTCGATGCCTGTCTCGCAGAGGATCCACTCTCTCGTGTCGCTATCGAAGTGATGGGTGGGCACGGTATCGTCACGATAACCGGCGAACTCACGACCAATGCGTATGTCGATCCTCAGCCTATCGTCCGCAGAATCTGTGGCGAAGGTGTGGGCGTGATGGCAAATATCGTCAAACAATCGCCAGAAATCGCTCAAGGTGTCGATATGGGTGGTGCTGGTGACCAGGGAATTATGGTCGGGTATGCAACCCGCGAAACGCCTACCTATATGCCACTCGAGTATGAACTCGCAAGACGATTGAACCAATATCTGCACATCCTCCATCCCAATGATGGTAAGACACAAGTCACGATCGATGATGGACAACTCATCGCTGTCGTCGCATCATGGTGTGGTATCGCTCAGAAGAAACTCGAAAAAGAAGTCCACGACTTTCTCAAACATGAAGAACTCCTGAAATCGATGGATATCAGTGCGACGAAGTTTCACATTAACCCAGCAGGAGACTGGCATATCGGTGGATTTACGGCTGACACTGGTCTCACAGGACGCAAGCTGGCTGTCGATAACTACGGACCAGCGATTCCTCTCGGCGGTGGTGCATTCAGTGGAAAAGATCCAACCAAGGTCGATCGCTCAGGAGCCTACAAAGCTCGAGAAATCGCGGTCAAACTCCTCACAGAAAAAGGTGCTGATGAAGTCCTCGTACAAATCGCCTATGCTATCGGCGAACGCCATCCCGTCGCTGCCGTCGCATGGATCGATGGGAAAGCAGAAAACCTCGATATCCTCCGTGATGACCTCACGCCGCAAGGTATCATCACCTCGCTTGACCTCTGTCGCCCAATCTACGAAGAAACCGCTCGCTACGGGCATTTCGGAAGAGGGTATAAGTGGGGGTAAAATATTAGGACTTGCAATTGATTTCTGATAATTATAATGTAATAACTTATTTTATAATTATTTTTATGTCTATAGACATTTTGGCTCGAAGGGAAAATGATCTACCAATAAACGGTCAAGAGGCGGATCGAGAATCGGTATTTGCGACCAGGTTTTCGCTCAGCCAACTTTCTGATGATGGTCCTGCTAGACATTTTAAAGTAAATAATACTGTCTCTGAAACTTGGAATATTGAAAAAGAAGGGGTGCCTCCTTATACCTTAGCGAGAGCTCCATTTGACCCTCAAGTAAATGGCACATTGGGACTCAATGGGCATACACTCTTCACCAATACTTTCACTTCTGATGCAGTACGTCAAATGGCACGTGACACCATGGCTACTGGAACAACTCGTTTCTGTCCTACGATTATCACGAGTGATATTTCAAGTATTGTAGAAGCATTGAATGCTGTAGAAGATATCCCAGAAGTTGAACGAAAAGCGCTCGGTATCGAAGGTGTCCATGTAGAGGGACGATGGATTGATATGGAGAAAAAAGGTATTCACAACCCTGCACATATTGTCGATGAGATGACCAATCAGGAATGTGGCGCATTATGCGTCTACGCTAAAAAAGGAATATTAAAAATTATCACAGTAAGTCCGACAAAAGTCACTCCAGAGCAAATCAGACAACTCACAGCAGCTGGAGCTCTGGTCTCTATCGGACATTCTATTGCTACAACAGAACAGGTGACTGAAGCGATTCACGCAGGAGCAAAACATATTACCCATCTCTGGAATGCTATGTCTGGTACTACTATCAAACATCGAGATGCTGAACCAGGAGTAGTCACCTCTGCTCTCAATGGTCACTGAAGAGCAACTGGATTTCCTCGAGTAGTAGCTGGTATGATTGGAGATGAGTACCATGTTGATGACTCTCCAGCGTTCGTCACATCTTTGACGGCTCTTGGAGCTTTTGGCGATACGCTCGAAGGAGTACGTGTGGATTTGACTACCGATGCAGCGACCTACCCTGGAAATGAGAGTTTTGAATTTGAGTTTTGACCAGGAGGTCAAAAAGTATGGTATGACCATACAACGGGTATGTGTGTAGATTCAGCCACAAAAAAGACTCTTGGAGGTGCTGCTACGACTATGGCGCAATGTATCCAAAGAGTGCATCGTCTCTGAGTCAGTCCTCGAATGGCAATATTCATGGGTTCTGGTGTTATGGACTGACTCCTCAAAAATACTCCTCGTCCAAATGACCATTTAGCAATCTATGATAGCGCAACGCTCGATATTGTTTGATATATTCGTGATGGTGTATTCACACTCCTCGAAGAAAAAGAATTACAAGAATACAAGGAGAAGAATTCTAAAAAATAACTCATCTATACAATATCTTCTTCCTCCTCCCGCACGACCCCTTCCTTCGACAAGCTCAGGTCTTCATCATCACTCTCTTCTTTGACAATTCAGCTCTGCAGATCGACCATGCCAGCATATTTTTTTCAGAGTTTGAGGAGAGACTTGTGCGTGCCTCGTTCGGCGATTTGTCATTTTTCGAGGACGATGATATCGTCAGCACTCTTGACCGTTTGTAATCGGTGGGCTATCACGATAACCGTTCTTCCTGCGAAGAGTCGCTCAAAGGCCTTTGCGACCTTTTGCTCGCTATAACTATCGAGGGCTGCGGTCGGTTCATCGAGGAGGATAATCTCTGGATTTTTAAGGAATATCTTGGCAATTGCAAGACGTTGCTTCTGCCCTCCGCTCAGACGAATTCCCCGTTCTCCTATTTCTGTTTGGAGACCATTTTCGAGTTCGTAGATAAATTGACACTCTGCGAGTTCTATCGCTTCTGCGATTTTTTTATCTCTTTTTATATCCTTTTTTACGGATTCTTCAGGGGAATCAGAAGGTATCAATAAGGATGAGTGAAGAGCATTTTTAGTCTTTTGTATTTTGTCTTTTGTATTTTGTCTTTTGTATTTTTCTGTCGCCATTGAATAGAGCAAGTTTTCCTCAATTGTTCCATCAAAAACAGAGGGGTCCTGCGTGAGATAGCCAATATGTGGATAGTAACTATCGAGACGGATATCCGTGATATCTTGACCGTCCACGAGAAGTTTACCCTCCATAGGACGCATATAGCCAGCCAGGAGCTTCATCAAGGTCGTCTTTCCACCTCAGGAGCGACCAACGAGAGCCGTCTTTTTTCCTCACTGAATGGTACAAGAAAAGTTATCAAGTACCGTGGTGTTATTATGGTAAGAGAATGAAATATTTTGAAGCTCATAGTTTCCATTTTGAAATCGAAATGGTTTACCAGTATCATATCACTGAATCTGAGGCGTCGTATCCATAAAATCCCAGAACTTCTCAATATGAACAAATGATTTTGTAAAATTCTCATAGTATTCTATCGAGTCACGAAGCGTAACCTCAAAAAGTGCGAGCACTGTCAGAAGTCCTACCATATCACTGAGTGCATACGTCCCGCCAAATACCCGCATCCCGAGATAATAATACGCACCAACTATCACACAGGAAAGGAGAGCTTTCGGTGTCTGAAAAAGAAATGATCCCCAAAAAGTTTGCCTTCTGGATAAGTCCCAAGAATAATCAAAAATACCATTCATTTTCTTTATTTCACATTCGATAGAATTATTCTGCAAAATCTCAAATTTTGACATAATCACTTTGGCAAGCAACCCCGTGATTTTGACGTTATTTTCCTTGCGTTGACGACGATAAAAAGAAGTATGTTTATTAAAATATACCACTGTTCCAAATATAAATACAATCATTCCTATACCACTCGCTACAATTCACCAAGGAAGTCATCGTACCATCAATAATCCAAAGAGTATAGTGAATAAAATTCTTGCAATATATGAGATAACACTGAGAAGAAGATTTATCGACTCATCAGTTCCTTTTTGTATAATACTCAGTATCTTCCCTGTCCCCAATGCCTCTACAGTTCATTGCTCCAACTGGATAAACTGTTTGAGAGCTTTGCTGGTAAGATATTTCTCCCAAATGAACTGCTGCTCCACCCAAAAATAATTTCGAAGAATAACACTAGCCACTTGAAAGATAACCATCACAATAGTTGCTCTCATGATAGTATCCAAAAATACTTCCATATCCCGCGCCTCTATGCTATGTACAATTTCTTTGAGAAAATAAGCAAGGGACAACGTGAAACATATCGTCATGCTCGTCGCAAAAAATCGCAAAAAAGTTACAAAAGGATATGTCCGATATGAATCTGTTAGTCGTTTTGTTTTTTGCCAAAAATTCATAGCTCGATTGTAGAAATATTTCCTCGAAATGCAAAGGGAGATGTTTTTATTAAAACATCAACTCTAAAAAATGAAACCCAGAAATGGGGTTTCGGGGGACAAACTGTCTGAGCGGGATGAATGTAGAGAGTATGACGAAAAGAGAAAATAGCGAGTTTTTGTCCCCTGAACAGTTTTCGTACTTTTTCTGCAAAAAGTACAAAAATGAATCGGTAATTTTACCTGGATCCTGAATCAAGTTCAGGATGACGGAATCACGGGGTAGATCCGCCTAGGCGGATGACGGGAACAAATTCCTTAATTTTGTACTTTGTATTCTGTACTTTGTATTCTAGAGCATTTGCAAAACTTTCTCAATTCTCTGTATCGCTTTTTCGAGGCCGAGAATCTCTGTCATCTCAAATGCCCCAGGAGAAAATTCCTTTCCCGTCAGAGCGACACGAAGAGGCCAGAGAATTTGTCCATTTTTCTTCCCAGCTTCTGCGATTTTCGGAAGCATGAGATCTTTTAAAATTTCCCTCACAGGTTTCCCGTCATCCTCGGGCTTGACCCGGGGATCCATCCCCGAGATAATTTCCAACCCAAATTGCAATGCTTCCTTCGCTTGTTCCAGTGTGGTGATATTCATCTTTTCTGAGAGAAGCAGAGCGGTATCGACCGTTGGTTCAGAATAAAAGAAATCTGTCTGAGAAATAAAATCTTCCAGCGTTTCGAGTCGTTTCTGGAGTTCCTGGAGCACGGCTTTATTGTAGTTTTCTTCATGCGTTATCAGCGTATTTTCGAAGAAGTCAGGATGATATTGACGGAGGTAATCCGTAAGACGAATATAGAGTTCATCGATTGGCATCGCGGCAATATATTTCCCATTCATCCATTTGAGTTTCTCGGGATCAAAGATACCATTGGCGATTTGAAGCCCCTCAAGAGAAAATGCTTCCACGAGCTCATCGAGAGAAAAAATTTCTTGTGTTGTTTTACTATTCCAACCAATGAGCGCAATGTAATTCAGAAGTGCTTCCTTGAGGTAGCCCTTTTCGAGAAATTGGCTGACATGGGTATCGCCATTGCGTTTTGAGAGTTTTTTCTTATCAGGTCAGAGGATGACAGAGAGATGATAAAAATCTGGCGCTTCCCAACCAAACATACGATAGAGAAGAACATGTTTTGGTGTACTTGGGAGCCATTCATCACCACGGAACACGTGAGTGATTTTCATCAGGTGATCATCGACGACAGCTGCGAGATGATAGGTCGGAAATCCATCAGTTTTTACGAGTACTTGATCGTCAATATCGGCAGTTGGTACAGAGATTTTTCCTTTGATGCCATCTTGGAAGGTAATGATTTCTCCTTTTGGTATTTTCATACGAATCACATATTTCTCACCAGCGGCAATCTTCGCTTGTGCTTCCTCAAGTGTGATATCCCGATATGGACTACGAAACGGTACCATAATGCCTGCTTCTTCGGATTTTTTCTTGTGTGCCTCCAGTTCTTCTTCTGTAGTGAAACAATAATACGCGTCACCTTGATCAAGAAGTTTCTGCGCATATTCACGATAGAGAGTCAGGCGCTCAGACTGGATATAGGGACCACAGTCTCCGCCTCATCGAATGCTCTCATCAGGATGAATACCGAAAAGTTCAAGCGTGTCGAGAAGTGCGTCACAAGCGCCCTCTACCTCACGAGCTTTATCGGTGTCTTCTATACGCACGAGGAATTGTCCATGATTTTTCCGAGCCCAGATATAGGCAAACAGTGCGGTGCGGAGACCTCCGATATGGAGCTGTCCTGTCGGCGATGGAGCAAAGCGAGTGCGGGTCATATAATTTAAATTATAAATCGAGAGTACATAGTCATAGTAATAGTGACAGGAAGGAATTTTAAAAAATATAATCCGCCCTATGACTATGACTTTTACTATGACTCTTTTCTAAAACCAAGTATAGGGAAATATAGGATTTTTCAAAAAAATCCCTGGATTACTCGAAAAAACAATTTTTTTATTGGGTAAGTGCTTTTTTTACTGCCTCTATTTCATCAGCAAACATCCCATATTTTCCATCTTCTGTTACTCAGTGTTCTTTATGAAGTTTTGGATCAATGGGAACGAGTTTATCTATTTCATCAGATGAAAGAAGAACAATAACCCCATCTGTTTGAAGTTTTCGAATCTCTGGCATGAGCAGAGGGTATCTTTGTTGATTTTCAAATGTTATATCAAATCCCAATGTGATATCAGTTTTTCTCATTTTAGAAGTAGTACCTTCTCTGGTCTTACGAGAACGAGATAAAATACCTTTTCATTCAAGGAGATTCCTCTTTCTTTTACTTTCTACCAGATCACCTCATCCGATGAGGTTCCAGTGAAGTACTTCTTCAATACCCCAATGCATACTCCTATTTGGCCACCTCAAAGTACTTCGCTCTAAAATCTCATAAACCTCTTCACGCACTTCTCGTCATAAACCATTCGACATTGACTCTCTCTTTCGCTTATTTGTACCTTTAAGTCATCCATGCACAGTTACTTGTAGACATCCTGGAAAAGAATCATCTGCGACTCTTTTTTGGAGAATTACATATTTCTTCCCATTAATTTCACAGGTTACAAGAGCGCCAACTGCTCAAGTATATTCGGTATTCTCTGGAAGTTTTGACATAAGTAATAAATTATGAATTGATGTTATTAAATAACTACTTATTGTCAATATTTTTACACTACTAAAATAATGGCTTTGAAAAAAGTCATAAAAACTCCCGAATTCTCTTGACAAAAAAAGCATTTCTATAATATATGCGAACACTGAAGTGCGATACGCGCTTTTCTATTCTTTTATTTTTATTTTCTATGCCGATTCTTCGTTCTGCCCAGAAACAACTTCGACAAAACGAGAAACACCGTTTACGCAACAATCATTTCCGTGATATGTTTCGTGAAGCGCGAGTTCGATTTGAGCGACTTGTAAAAGCGACAGACACTGCAGGAGCTACTGCTGATTTTCCTAAACTCCAAAAAGTCATCGACACACTTTGTAAGAAAAATATTATTCACAAGAATAATGCAGCTCGAAAAAAGTCTCGATTTGCAGGCATGCTTGCCGCTCTCACTCCTAGTAAATAATCCATGCAGCCAAGCAAAAAAAGGATTAACGAACAGATTGTAGCGAGCAAAATCCAAGTCATAGCAGAAGATGGAGAAGCTCTGGGGGTTATGTCTCTCGCTGACGCTCTCGCACGAGCACGATCTGCTGACCTCGACCTCGTCGAAGTAGCATCCAGAGAAGGCATCGTCATCGCCAAGATCATCAACTGGCAAAAGCATCTCTTTGAAGAAAAGAAAAATAAGAAGAAACAACAGGCATCCAGCAAAAAAGTAGAACTCAAGACACTCCGACTCAGCTACGCCATTGGCGAACACGACATGGAGATACGTCGCAAACAAGCAGAAAAATTCGCAAAAGAAGGACATATCCTCAGACTCGAACTCCAACTCCGTTGACGAGAAATGCGATTCCAAGATATGGCACGAGACAAACTCCAATCCTTTATCGAAAGTATCGCAAGCATCTACCGCGCAGACGGTCCCGTCAAATTTCTCGGTCGCAGATTTATCATTCAACTTCATCCCTTAACCTCTTCAGTATGAAAGCAAAAACCCACTCAGGAAGCCAAAAGCGTGTAAAAATCACGGGCACTGGAAAATTTCGCACCGCAAAAATCGGTAAGCGTCATCTCCTCCAAAATAAATCCGCTAAAGCAAAAGGGAAAAATAAATATGGTGCTGAGACCAGCGTCGCAAATGAGCGCAAGATGAAATGGGGTATGCAAGTCTCTGGACTCAAGACTCCAAAAGCAAAAAAAGATGCTATGGCTCTCTCTGGACTCACTCCAAAAGAATTCAAGGCTGCAAATCCTCGCAAGTTCCCTACTATCAAGACAGCTGCTATAAAACAAGTAAAGATTGCTCCAAAAACAGTAGCAACAAAAAAAATCACTACTCCAAAGGCAGCGAAAAAAGTTGTTGCCGCAAAAAAGCCAACTCCAGCGAAGAAATCTACGACTAAAAAAACTCCAGCAAAGAAAACAAAAAAATAATATTCCTTCTTTTTTATCTCTTCTCTTTTAATTTTTAATTTAATTCTATGGTACGCGTCAAACGAGGTCTTATGACCAAAAAACGTCACAAAAAAGTTCTCGAACTCGCAAAGGGTTATCGAGGTGTACGTTCGACATCTTTCAAGCATGCTAAAACAGCTATTATGAAGGCAGGTCTCAATGCTTATATCGATCGTCGTCGAAAAAAGCGAGACTTCCGCAAGCTCTGGACTATCCGTCTCAATGCTGCCGTTCGACCTCTCGGCCTCACGTACTCAAGCTTTATCCATGCTATGTATCTCAAGCACGTAAAACTCAATCGTAAGGTGCTCTCAAATCTTGCAATCCTCAATCCAAGCGTTTTCGCTGAAGTAGTCAAATTTGTGAAGTAGTTCATTTTGAAACTCTTAAACCCCTCAGAAATGAGGGGTTTTTAAAATATGACTTTCAAGCACTCCTCTTCGAGTCTGAGCATGAGGCCATCAGACCTCAGAGTCGATGACCATTATTATTCCTATTCTTCCACCCCCTCATAAATAAGGGGAAGTTTATTCCAATTTCTTTTTCCTTGCACCGCAGAAATGGGGTTTCGGGGGACAAACTGTTTGAGCGGGATGAATGAAGAAAGTGTGATGAAGACAGAAAATAGCGAGTTTTTGTCCCCTGAACGCTTTTTGTACTTTTGGCGCCAAAAGTACAAGAAGGCCGCCAGAAATGGGAATGGTTTGATGGCTTGGATCCTGAAACAAGTTCAGGATGACGGAACACATGGATAGATCCCACCTCGCGGACTTCGTCCTTGGCTGGAATGACGGGGTCAAGCGCGAGAATGACGGTGAATTACCCGATTATCTTCTTGATATCATGCCAGACATCTTCACGATGCTGAGCTCCATTGAGGGTATAAAATTCAAATCCATCATGTTTCCAGCTATTCAGAAGTGGGATAATATCCGTCGCATACCAAGCAAAACGCTCGTGAATCTTTGCAATATCCTGATCATCGATACGAGTCACGAGAGTATTCCCTGTTGCAGGATTGATATCGCCGTGGAGATCCGCTCCAAAAATTTCTTTGGTCACTGGATCCATTCGTCGCCCCTGGAGACGCTGTAGTGCTTCTGCTTCTGAGAGCTCGATATGAATCACGATGTAATCTGTCGTAATGGCGTCGAAGAATTTTCGTTGTGCGATATTTCGAACCGCTCCATCAATCAGGATGCTATCATTTGGATGTGCATCAAAAAATTCTTGGATGAGATCAAAAATAATCGCATCGGGTACCATCTTCCCATGTGGGAGAGTTTCAGATACGTCTGAATAATGTTTATGGTGAGGATTTTCGAGAACTGCTCGGAGAATAGCTCCTGTTTCGAGCGTGATAAATCCAAAATGACGAGCGATCATAGCTGCCTGCGTCCCTTTTCCAGAACCCTGGATCCCCATCAGCATAATGTGTTTTTTGTGCATAAATATAGTTACCAAATAGGTTGAAAAGTATCTGATTCAACTGAAACTCCGAATTGCATAATTTTGTATACTACTATACCATCATGATAAAATACGTAACAACCATCTTTCCTAGACCCATCAAGTGTATCTATCTCTACTCTATCTCAACACTGTATCACAGGAAGCCCTTGCGATATAGGCATACGATAAACAAGAGCATTCTGAATTTCGATTTGAGATGGTGTCAATGGAGCCCTCGTAGCATCTTCATTTTTTCTACAACCAGTAGTTGTCAGAGCGGCTGTCAATAATGCTGACGATAGACCGATAATGCGAAAACATCGTGGAAGGTCTCTCAAAGCTTCTGGTTTATCTCATAGGTTATGAGGACCTGCTATTCAAAAATCTTTTGGCATACAATAAAGAATAAGAAACAACCTGTATTGTATCCAAAAAAAGATTGTGAGCAATTCTATTTTTCCTCTGATACAATAAGAGCCACTTTCGTGGCTCTTATCGTTCATCTTCTAGGAAAGGATTTTACTGCTGACATATTAATTCTTCTGGGAGTCTGCCACAATTATCAGGATTTTTCTTGATCCATTCAGCTGCACGTGCGGCGATGACATAGAGCTCTTGTTTGAGAAGTGGTCTATTTGGTTCAAAGGTACTGATAGTACGAGTGGAGAATCAGAGCTTGATGGCTTCTTTGGCTACATCTGTTTGCCAGTTACTCGAAGAGTACTCTGGATACGCACAGATACTGCCAAGAATGACTTTGAATGCTTCAGCACGTGTCATCGTGTCAAGAGGTCTAAATTTCTTATTATTTCCTGTGATAAGACCGGCTGTTTCTGATTTTTCAGCCACCTCACAGACCCAATATGGGACACCTCTCACAGTATCAGAATAGCGGTTTTCACAATCATACGCCGATGAGAGATCGAGAGGAATGCCTCGTATACGAGATGCCATATAGATGAGGTCTTGTCGTGGAGCATCTTGTGTACACTTAGCGTCAATACATGATTTTTTCTTATCGACGATATTGAGACAAGAGAGATAATTATGATATCGTAAGAAACCAGTACCAGATGAGATCTTACACTGATCAAATGGTAATTCGTCCACTGGTTTTAGTGTGCACGCAGAAGTAAGACCGGTAGCGACAGAACACGTCGCATTTGTACCGCCATTTTCACCATTACAGGCATATGTCCATTTTCAGAGAGAGGTACTGTATGAAACAGTTCATTGTGTTCCCATAGTACAGAGTTTTTCACCATTGAGAGATGTTCTCGTCGGATTGGCAGTAGCGAAAGTTCTCAGTGCACTACATTGACCATTGATGGCTGTACCATAATTAACCGTATTTGCACCGGTACTTTCTGTGTTGAGTACGCCAGAAGGAGTTTGTACTCTGCCTGCATAGATAGTGACCTGCACCACTCCAGTACCAGCAGCAGTTACGTTGATGGCATAGGCATTCCCAGAGGTGAGCGCTACGCTCGTACAGGTACCTCTCACAACTGTTATATCGCTACAAATAAATGAATTGATATCTATCGCTCGACTGAAACTGGCTACAAATTGTATTGAAGCATTTGTTGCAGGATCTGTTTGTGTTGCTGCTTTTGAGAGAGTGACCGTGAGCGGAGTCGTGTCAATAGTGACCGTGAGGGCCGCAGAAGCAACTGAACTCACACCTGTAGGACTAGTTTGTTTCGCGGTGATACTATGATTTCCAGCTGTAAGAGAAGTAGTTGATAGGATCTGAGCAAGACCTTCAGTACCACCTACCGTTGTATTCATACAAGCTCCTGTACCAATCAGTGTCGTAGCGTCGTAGAGATCCACTGTGTATCCTCCATAACATGAGACGAGAAATCTTGGTTGCGTCTCACGAGTGATATTATCTGTTGCTGATACTCCAAAGTCAGAAAGACTCTCCATATCTGGAGTACCAGGAGCACTATCCATAGAATCATTTTTGAGAAGGGATATCGTTGGAGATGGTGCTGATATATTACCAGCAGCATCTGTCGCAGTTGCAAAAATAGAATACACACTTTCCCCAAGAGGAAGATCTACCACTACTTCCATACTCGCTGTAGCACATGGTAGTGTCTTAAGAGGTGTTGGTATGACACCATTATAGATTTTGATGATATCACCTACTGTGCACGTTACGGTAGTGGTGAGCGTATTTTTGCTCACGTATATCAGGGAGCCATAGAGAGACACTCCTGTCTGTGTTGGGAGTGTAAGACCAGGAGCGTTAGGAGCTATCATATCAATAGTCACCGTATCGCTCATTGATTCTGAGACATTATTTGCTCCATCTTTAACCCAAGCATAGAGTGTCTTTGCTCATACTGTTGCGAAAGTAAATGTGGTAGGTTTAGTCGTTGACCATCATCCCGCACTTGCTAGAGGTTTCGTGGTAGATTCTGTGAGTAGGTAGCTCACACCAGTTTCACTGGCTGTAAATGATACTATAGGAACAATGAGAGTTGATGATAATTCTGGGATGGTAAAGGATGTGACGCTTGGAGCTGTGGTGTCAGTAATGACAGCGTTACATGTATTATTAGTTGCATTATACGTTGTTTCACTCGGACATCGGAATGTGCATAAACCATAAGGAGCATTTAAGCTATCAGTATGAGACCATTCGCGTGATAAAGCGCTTGTACCAATATCCCTCATTATAGTGGAATTTACAGGACGTATGCCAGTACAGGATGCTACAGGAGAAAAAGTAGCTACAACAGTACAGGTAGAAGTAATGGCGCTCGTTGTATAGGTGTTTCCTGCAAGTGTTCCTCCACATGTTCCAGTGACAGCTGCAGTATATCCTGCATTAGGACTGATGGTAAATGTTGTTGTTGCTCAATGATTGACTGATCGTGTACTTGGAATTATTACTCCATTAGGACCAGCAGTGGCCGTGACGGCATGAAAAATGGCCGGGAGTGTAATCACGATATCTTGACTCCTTGGTGACGATACATTGCCTGCAGCATCTTTAATCCAGAGATAAAGTGTTTCTCATCCTTCTTGCGGAAAAGTAAATGTCGCTGGTTTGGTAGAGAGCCATCCAGGAGCCGTAGAACTTGGTGTTGAAGGTGGTTGGACAAACATACCGTCTGGTATGGTAGCTGCTTCCAAAAAGAAATAACTCACACCGACCGTTTCACTTGTGACAATAGTGACAGGAACTGTAAGAGAACTGCTCGTACCAGGAAGGGTGAAGGCAGTGATAGTAGGAGCAGTGGTGTCGTTAACGGGTGTCCACTTCGCATACAGGGTGACGTTGGAAGTTCCCATTGTGAGAGTTTGGCCTGAAGTATAATCTGTTCCAGAACCATTTGCAGCTGTGTTCCAACCATTAAAATCATAGCCAGATTTTGTATTCCCAACTAGGTTGGAAGCCACAGAAGTTGTAGCATTCTCAGCAACGGTAACTGATGCAGGCACTCCTCCAGTTCCACCGTTTGCATTGTATGAAAGAGTGTGGGTGATTACCGGACAAGCAATAGTTATTACTGTTTTAAATGTATCCGCCGATAAAGAACCACTCTTGGCATACACACGATAATCATAAGAAGTACCTCCTATTAATGAAGTATCTGAATACGATGTATTTGTCGTTCCTGTCAATAAAGAAGTGTAAGTAACATCGCTAGAAAGTTTTCTCTTTACATCATAACTTGTTGCATTGGCAGCAGACCAAGATATGGTTTCAGAAGTACAACTATTTGAAGTATTTGTAATCGTTGGAGTAGTCAATTTGTTCGCAGAACAATTTGATGTCATATAACCAGTTTGGCTACATGTCCAAGTGTATGTATTATTTGAATCAGTTACACCACTTCTTGTCGCTCCTGTAGGACACGCAGCTGTGCCAGAAGGTTCTCCTATTAAAGTTGTATTGTTTGCAGTTCCACAAGTAGATGAACAAGTAGGCGTTGGAATAGTAACAATGTTGGAATCTTTTGTTTCAGTAAAATCAGGAGTGACGTTTTTGGCTATTAATTTGTATGTATAGCTCGTATTGGGAGATACAGTATCAACATAAGGAGAAGAAACACTGCTTATAATTGCTCCATTTTTTTCTAAATCATAGCTATCAGCAAAATTCACTGATGGCCATGTTAAAGTGATAGAATTACAACTTGTACTTGGTGCTGACAAAATGGGAGCGGTTAATTCTCCGTAACAAAATCCTCCGCCTAATACACAGTATCGTCCGATAGCGGCTTTACCTCCCCGAATACCAGCGTTTACTCCTGTAATAATAGAACCCATTGGGAAATAATATATACCAGGTGTGCTAGGAGCGGTTCCTGACAAAGAAGCAGTAAGAGTTTTGATAAAATTAACCGGCTTCACATGACGATCCCAATAAGATGATGAATACTTACTGTATATAACTCTGTTTATCGCAGTATTGAGCCCTGTACCATTGTACCAGGTCTCAGCTTCTGCCTTAGTAGCAAAACGACTATGAGCTGTTTTTGGTAGATATAAATCTGTTCTTGGTTGGAGGGGGACAGGGTTCGCTGTAGTATATGTGATAGCTATACTCCCCAAACTTGCACCTGCTTGTACATTTGGAATTGGTAGGGGAATAGAAAAATGTCCTCCGCTCGTAAGACTTCCCCAAAGCGGAAAGATAGTAGTCCACTCTCCAGTTTTAAAAATATCATCTGTGGCGTCATCGGTTAAAGCAGGAGCGTTATCACCAACGACGACAAGATCAGGACACTCAACACCATCAAAAGATTTATTCGTTGCAAGTTGAATAATTTTTATTGTTGGCTTGTACGTTCCTTCAGGAAAATCACTTCTATTTACCATGACATTGAATACTTCACCAACTTGATTCAAAGACGCTGTTTTAACTTCTGAGCCACTTTCATTCTTTAAAGAGATTACGGATGTGTTCGCAAAGCGAAAAACCCCATAACCAGATGAGTCAACAACTCTCGGAGTATATTTAACAGTTTTGCCTTGAGCAGTACTCAAAAAGTTTGTTTTACACTGAAGCGTAACGCTTTTAGCACCATCAGTAAAAGTTTTTTCTGGTCCGTACATATCTTCTTCAGTATCATTCAGCACAACCGATCCGAGAAATTTCAGATTGAGACCTCATGGTATCAAAAATAAGAGGGCTCCAAGGAGAACAATAATAGCCACAAGGACAATGGTGAATTTCTTTCGCATTGGTTGTGTAGTAGGGATTTGCTGGGTTGTCATAAAAATGAATTAAGAATATGAACCCTTCTATCCTATCACAACAATTTCTGGAATGCAAATATTTCACATCTTTTTTTTGATATATTGAAATTTCTTGTTTTTCCCTATCATACAGCGTATGTCCTACCTCCTTATTATTATCTGACTTGTCCTCTTTGAAGTCGTCAGCTCTATCGATAATGCCGTCATCAACGCCCAAGTACTTGGAACTGTCTCCGCGAAGGCGAGAAAATGGTTTCTCCTCTGGGGAATGATTTTCGCCGTCTTTATGGTTCGGGGACTTTTGCCTTGGATTATTATTTGGGCAACCAATCCAACACTTGGACCATGGCAAGCATTTATGGCATCCTTTAGTGGTGATCCTCAAGTGGTAGAATCTATCGAAAAATCAGCACCGATCCTTCTGATGGGTGGTGGTGTTTTTTTGGTATTCCTCTTTTTTCATTGGCTCTTTATGGAGGAAAAACACTTTTCTTTTGGGTTTGAAAAATGGTTTAAAAAACACGATATCTGGTTTTTCGCAGTTGTCTCAATTCTCCTTTCATGGATTGTATGGGAAGCCAATATGATCAACCCTATGATTGCTTTCTCTGCGGTCGTCGGATCAACGGCTTTTTTTATCGCACATGGATTCAAAGAAAATGCTGAGAAAAAAGAAAAAGAACTCCAAGCTGGTGGAAGTATGACCGATATTAGCAAGATCCTCTATCTCGAAGTCATCGATGCAACGTTTTCTATTGATGGTGTGCTCGGAGCGTTTGCTTTCACACTTTCTGTGCCTCTTATCCTCATCGGAAATGGTATCGGTGCCTATGTCGTACGATCCCTCACGATGCACAATATCGAAACAGTCAAGAAATATATCTATCTCAAAAACGGTGCCATGTACTCTATCGGCATCCTCGGGACCGTCATGGTGCTTCATGCGTTTGGATTCCATATTCCAGAATGGTTGAGCCCTGTCTCTACGATGTGTATCGTGGGGTATTTTTTCTGGAGATCTGCAAAAAGTATCCCTCATAAAAATATATAAATGGTAGGTAAAAAAATCCTTGTCTGACTCTCGGGTGGTGTGGACTCTGCCGTTTCTGCATACCTCCTCAAGGAGCAAGGATATCATGTCAGTGCGGGGTTTATGATCAATTATTTGACCGATGATGATACCTGCCCGACACGTACCGATATGGCGATAGCAAAAGAAATTGCTGAATATCTCGGAATTCCATTTTTTACTTTCGATTTTATAGATGAATATGAGCAAAAAGTTCTGAACTATATTTTTGAAGGATATAAAAAATGACTCACACCAAATCCTGATGTTTTTTGTAATACATGGATAAAGTTTGATCTCTTCCGAAAAGAGGCACTTTCGTATGGGTTTGATGCGGTCGCGACGGGACACTACGTCCGCCTTGGCGGACAAGAGAAGAAAGAAGAAAGAAGAAATAATAAAGTTGGAAGTTGTATTATGCCCCCCTGACAAGGGGGGGCAGGGGGGGTTGAAAACTCAAAACTTGAAACTCAAAACTTGAAACTTCTGCGTGGCGTGGATCCCGACAAAGATCAGAGCTATTTCCTCGCAGCGCTTTCACGTGAACAACTCGAGCAAGCGATGTTCCCAATTGGAAACCTCACAAAATCTGAGGTGCGAGACATCGCTCGGAGGGCATGACTCCCAAATGCTGAAAGAAAAGATTCTCAGGGACTGTGTTTCGTCGGGAAAGTAGACTTTGCAGAATTTTTGAAGGCACATATTCCAGCTCAGAAGTGAGCAATTATCGATACCGCTGGAAACATACTCGGTGAACATGATGGTGCGTTTCAGTATACTATTGGTCAAAGAAAAGGTATCGGTGTCGGTGGTGGACCAGCGCTCTATGTGGTAGAGAAAAATGTCGAAACTAATACTCTTGTTGTCTGACAGGAGGACGATCCACGGCTCTTGAACACTACCTGCACTGTCTGAGAACTCAATTGGCTGGAAGATGTGACATTGCCACTGAACTGCGAAGCACAAATACGGTATCGGCAGATGCCACAAAAGTGCACACTAACAGAGCACAAATGAGAGACTAAGGCTAAGGAACAGGCTAAGAATGGAATTTTTAGTTCGGACAACTCGGAACTCGTCACTCGAAACTCGTCACTTGTCCTTGGTTCGGACAACTCATCAACCCGTCAACTCATCAACCCGTCAACTCTTATTGAAGTCTCTTTTGAAGCTCCCCAACGCGCCATCACCCCCGGACAGGTCTGTGTTTTTTATGACGGGGATACTGTTTTAGGGAGCGGGATTATTATGGTGTAGTGCATGTACAAAATAGTTCATTGCTTTGTAAAGTTTTTCCCGTATTTTACCCCTTATTTCTGTTGCAAATAAGGGATTTTTTATATACTTCCTAGGTCTTTTAAAGAGGTTATAAAAAGAGGAGAAAACCTTCGACCTTTTTGTACTTTGTATTTTGTATTTTGTATTTTTAAATTATGTCCGATATTATCCCTACTGACCCCTCTCTCAATGATGTCCATCGTGATATCGGATTTGAAATGCAAAACTGTTATATCGATTATGCGATGTCGGTCATCGTCTCTCGTGCCCTTCCTGATATCCGTGATGGACTGAAGCCAGTACATCGGCGTATCCTCTATGCAATGCATGACCTCTCACTGCATTCTGGTGCCAAATATCGTAAATCTGCGAAGATTGTCTGAGATGTGCTCGGTAAATACCACCCCCACGGTGATAGTTCTGTCTATGAGGCGATGGTACGCCTCGCTCAACCTTGGGCCCTCAGATACCCTCTCGTAGACGGACAGGGTAACTTCGGATCTGTCGATGGCGATGGTGCGGCGTCAATGCGTTATACCGAAGCTCGTATGAGCAAGATCACCGACGAGATGCTTGCTGATATCAAAAAAGAAACCGTTGATTTCCGACCAAACTATGATGCTTCTGAAGCAGAACCAACAGTACTTCCTGCTCGTGTTCCAAATCTCCTTCTCATGGGTTCAGTGGGTATCGCCGTCGGTATGGCAACGAATATTCCTCCTCATAATCTCGGAGAGGTCGTCGATGCACTCGATTTCCTCTTAAATCACGCGGATGCCGGATCTGTCACCGTCGAAGATCTGATGCAATTTATCAAATGACCTGATTTTCCAACAGGATGAATCGTCTACAATCGTGCTGATATCCTCTCTGCCTATGCGACAGGTCGTGGATCTATCATTATGCGTGGGCGTGGTACTATCGAAGAGACGACGTCAGGACGTCCTGTGATTATCATTCATGAACTCCCCTATCAAGTCGCACCTTCCACTATCGTCGAGCAAGTCGCACATCTCATTACCGAAAAAATCATTGTCGGTATCGCCGAAGTCCGTGATGAATCCAATAAAGATGGTATCCGTGTCGTTATCGAGCTCAAGCGCGATAGTTTTCCAAAAGAAGTATTGAATCAACTTTTCAAGCTCACACAACTTCAGACATCATTTTCCTACAATATGATCGCTCTGACCGATCGTGGATCACAACCAAAACTCTTTAACCTCAAGGAGATACTGGAAGAATTCATCGTTCATCGACGTGAAGTCATCACCAGAAGGACACAGTATGAACTCCGTATCGCTCAGGAACGTGCTCATATCCTCGAAGGACTCAAAATCGCTCTCGATCATATCGATGAAGTCATCGAAACGATCAAAAAAAGTAAGGACCGACAGGATGCAAGTGATAAACTTCAGAAACGATTTAAGCTGTCAGAAAGACAAGCAGTTGCTATTCTCGAGATGCAACTTCAGAGACTCTCTGGTCTGGAACGCAAAAAGATAGAGGATGAACTCGCAGAAAAACTCCTCCTCATCGCTGATCTCTCGGATATCCTCGCAAAACCAGAACGTGTCAACGCGCTGATCTCGACTGAGCTTCTCGAAGTCCGTGATAAATATGGTGATAAGCGACGCACAGAGATCCACAGTGCTCCTCTGGGACAATTCAGTGCTATCGATACTATACCAAATGAAGAAGTGATTATTACCCTCTCGAAACAGGGCTATATCAAACGCCTCAAAGCTGCTGCCTATCGTACACAAAAACGCGGAGGTGTAGGTGTGACCACAGCGACCAAAGAGGAAGATGAGATCCAGATTCTGATATCTTCGAATAATCATGACAACCTCTGGTTCTTTACATCGAGTGGTCGTGTCTTCCAGCTCCCAACCTACGAAATACCAGAATTCTCTCGTACCGCGAAGGGATCACCACTGGTGAATTTTATTAATCTCCAACCAACCGAATCAATTTCGACGATATTAAATTCTACAGAAGCGACCACACCTTTCCTCTTTTTCGCCACAAAGAAAGGAACGGTAAAACGTATCAATCGTTCGGAGATTACCAATATCCGTACCTCAGGCCTTATCGTCATAAAAATCGATGAAGGTGATGCACTCGGATGGGTCCAAGCAACGAGTGGATCTGATCCTATGCTTCTCGTCTCACATAAATGACAAGCAATCCAATTCCCAGAAACGGATGTACGGGCGATGGGTCGTGCTGCCATGGGTGTCCGAGGTATTCGTCTCAAAGGCGATGATGCTCTCGTCACTGCTTCTGTCGTCTCAAGTGAGATGAAATACGTCTTCACCGCTTCTGAAAAAGGACTTGGAAAACTCTCAAATATTGACGATTATCGCTCTCAAGGACGAGGCGGATCTGGTGTCAAAGTCGGTGCTATCACACCAAAAACAGGGAATATCGTCTCAGCGACGATGCTCAGTGAAGATGAACGAAAAAATGCTGACTTTGTCCTCGTAACCAAGTCTGGTATGACGGTGCGAAGTCCTCTGAAATGAGTGCGACTCACAGGACGTGTCGCACAAGGTGTTATCCTCACAAAACTCAAGGATACAGATAGCGTCATCTCGATGAGTGTCGTGCAGACAGGAGATGATGAGGAGAAGTAAATATTAAACTCCTTCGCGAATTCCCTTGATTTTCTCAGCTAGAAAACGATGTCAACGGGTATTCAGTCAGGTTCGTAAGGTGTGGATTTCTTCCCTAGAAACTAAAATATCTGAACCTACTTCTCATATATATTGCATAACTCGATCTGAATTGGGAGTTCAAAATTTCCAAATATCTGATTCACTCAGATATCCTTCAACCAATTTCTCCAATGCATGGGACACATCGTATCCATATCGAGGCAATGAGTCAAAAAACTCTTTGATTATTATTTCAGCGAATGGATTAGCATGTATCATATCCACCACAGTTCCAACAGGAGTCTTCCATGGTTTTACCAATTGATTTTGTATATCTTCATCTTTGTTGTTGCCAATCATAACGAGCCAGAGATTTATAAGTCCTTGAATAATAGCCATTTTACTATCATGCTCCACTTTGTTCGTTTCAATGATGGAGATAGCCCTTTCGCGAGCTAATTCTATCAGAGATAGTACAAGCTGGTTCTTTGAGTCAAATGTTTCCATTGCCAAAGCTATTTTCAAATTCTGAGTAGCTGAAGGGCCAAACAAAAAATGAGCCGAAGGAGTACCGTTTGGAGCCTTTGCCATTACTCCAGCAAAACTGATGATATCTTGTTGTGGTATTTCTTGCTCCAAAAGTTCCAAAACTGCCCCCTCGGTTATCGTTATTGGGAGGGCAAGAAAGTGAGCTGGATGTTGTTCAGTACCAGATGGAAGGAGTCATCGTCTTATGAGATCGCTCCCGTGTGCCCCTCGTCCTCAGTATACCCTAGAATTAGGGGTAAAATCTTTCACAATACCATTTGAATCAATAATTTTCATTATATTATAATATACTCTTTATTTAATTGTCAAGTTTTTGGATAATTTCTTGTACCAACTTCGCATACCCAGCATAAAGTCCTGTTACCCCCATACGTTCTGAGAGTTTACGAAGATGGGCATCATTCTTTGGTATTTCTATAGTATGGGTTGGATATGATCCTTTTCAATTATCTAAAAATTTATTGTAGTCCATTTTTGTCCCATCTCTCAAAAGAACAGAAACGGAATTACTCACTATACTGTGTAATAAATTTAATTCTGTCGATAAAGATAAGGATTCTGCTCGTAAAATATCAAGAGCACGCTTCATTCGTCCATTAATAGATTTTTCATGAGGTAATCATCTCTCCTCTAATAAGATTTGTCTCAGTCTCGGATAGAAAGAATCTTGGGGTATTTTTTCAAAAATTCCACTGCCAGATATGGGCGACAGTCATGCACGCGCTTTCGACATAAAAAGAAAAATAAAAAAATAAATCCCGCTGGTGCGGGATGAAGAGAGTGTAGAAAAATTACAACCTAAAAGCCCCGCGTTTTATCGTGGAAAAACCAAAAATAAAAGAAAGAGGAAGTAGGTTTCATAGAATGAATTGTAGGAAAAAGAAATATTTTTGCAAATTTCTTTATAGGAGATTTGCAATTGTGGTCAAAGTATGGCACAATTGCAGAAATTCTCTATCTTCTACTCTCATCTTATGTTCAATGCGCCATCCACATTAGTTTTTTCTTTTAAAAATGTGGTACGTTATGGAATGCAATATTCTCTCCTTCTCGCGGTATTGTTTGGGTTTGTATTTCTGCCTCAGAAAATTTTTGCTGCCGATCATACTGCATTCTGTAATACCATTACTGGCGCAACAGCCAGTGAATGTAATGCACTGATGGATATCTACGATAACACTGGTGGTGCAAGTTGGACGACGAAGAATGGTTGGTGATCATCGACATCGATATGCGGCTGGACTGGTGTGACATGTAGTGGTTCACATATTACTTCTTTGAGTTTGGCCAGCAATAATCTCACAGGGACATTAAATTTTTCTCAAGGGAGTCTCGGTTATCTCACTACCCTCATCGTCAGCACGAATCATTTGACCGGATTTACCAACACAGGATTTAGCACATTGCAAACACTCTGGCTTCAGTCAAATCAGCTGACGTCCTTTAATGGTACTGGATTAGGTGCACTGCAGACACTCTTTCTCCAGGACAATCTACTCACCTCATTTGACGATGATGGGCTCACACTCCTGACGAATATCAATGTCAGTACGAATCTACTCACCTCATTTACCTTTTCAAACGATAAGCTCACTACCTTTAATCTTACTGGTAATCCAAATCTTGCCTCTATTGATCTGAGCGGGAATAGAATTACCTCATTCAATACTGGCTCTTATACTGTTGGGAATAGTATCACATCTCTCAATCTCAGCAATAACCCCCTCCTTACCACATTTACTACCACAAGCAATAAGCTGAATGCCCTGAAAGAGCTTCATCTCGATAATACTCCTCTCACATCAGTCGATTTTACCAGTACGAGCAAATTGACGACATTTACAGGAACAGGAATGAGTTCCCTCACTTCATTAAGCTTGAGCAATAATGCGCTGACGGCACTCGATAATACAGGAATGACGGCACTGACATCTCTCGTACTTACGGGAAATCAATTTACTTCTTTCTCTGGTGCCGGATACGGGACACTAACATCTCTGAGCATTAATAGCAATCTCCTAACATCATTTGAAGATGACGGTTTTACATCACTGACATCACTTACTATCCATAGTAATCCAGATCTTACCTCGATCACCTTTTCAAATGGAAGACTTACTACCTTTTCGATGGCATCTGGGATGACGAATCTTGCATCTATTAACCTGAGCGGAAATAGAATAGCGACTTTCTTTGGTAACTCTTTTGTTGCAGGCAATGTCATCACATCGCTCGATCTCAGTAACAATCCAACACTGACATCCTTTAATCCATCAGGACACAATCTCAACGCTCTCAAAGAACTCCATCTCGACAACACTCCATTGACATCAGTTAGTTTCACCAGTACGAGCAAATTGACGACATTTACAGGAACAGGAATGAGTTCCCTCACTTCGTTAAACTTGGACAATAATGCGCTGACTACACTCAATGGCACGGGGATGACATCTCTGACTTCTCTCACGCTTTACTGAAATCAATTCACTACTTTCTCAGGGACATGATTTGGGTTATTGACCACTCTCGATATCAGAAATAATCTACTCACCTCCTTTGATGGCAACGGGTTAACCAATCTCACCACGTTGACTGTTTCGGGGAATACAACGCTTTCATCATTGTCATTTTCAAATGGAAGACTTACTACTTTTACTGGAACTGGGATGAGTGCACTCACCACTTTGGATCTCTCAGGAAATCAGTTAACAACTTTTAATGGTTCTTGATACCCAACAGTCGTTTCTCTCAATCTCAGTAACAACCTCATCAACAGTTTATCAAATACTTGATCTATGACTGCCCTGAGAACATGGAATATAGGGAATAACCTACTCACATCTCTTGTAAGTCTCTCATGGGTCACATCGCTCGATGCCAGCTCCAACCGTATGACATCATTTGCTGGTACCTGATGGTGATGACTGACCACTCTGATTCTCGATAATAACAAGGACGTGAGCAATAATAAGATGAATTCTTTCACTGGAACTGGTTTAAATGCGCTGACAAATCTCTCATTATCTGATAACTGATTTACAGCATTGTCGAGTACTGGTCTGGGGTCTGTGCGGACTCTCGATCTCGATAATAATCTCTTTACCACATTGTCTAGTACTGGGTGGTGATCTCTTACATCATTATCTCTGAATAATAATCAGTTTACCTCCTTCTCTGGTACTGGTTTTACTGCTCTCAACACACTCAATCTCAGTAATAATCTTTTGACCACCTTCTCTGTTGGGACTTGACTCTCTTCTCTCACAAACCTCAACCTCAGTAATAATGCACTTGAAACAGCCCCAAGTATCAGCACCCTCATAACACTCAATCTCAGTACAAATCTCCTCACTACATTTGATGGTACAGGCATGACATCTCTGCAAAATCTCTCGCTCGACAATAACAGAATTGATACATTTCAATGAGTGACAAATATTACTGGACTAGCAACTCTTTATTCCACAAATAACTGTCTTTCCGAAGTGAGCGTATGAGGGAGTATATCATCTTGGCTCAACCAATATGCCACGGATAATTGGAGGACCAGAAACCTCGTCTGTCCATCGTTCTGCTCTACAGTCAGCGATATCCCCGAATTAGAATGTGCAGCTTTGATGGATATTTTTGATACCAATGGTGGTATGAGTTGGACTGATAAGACAGGTTGGTGAATATCCACAACTGCCTGTAGTTGGTTTGGGGTGACATGCTCAGGAGGACATGTTACTGCGATATGACTCTCGGGAAATAATATAGTAGGGGCATTTGAGATCTCACAGGGAAACCTTAACTCACTCCAATCGCTGAATCTCAGCGTGAATCAGCTTACTTCCTTTACGGGTACTGAGCTCAATGCTTTGGCCTCTTTGAACCTCCACACAAACAATATCAGCACCTTCGTAGGTACTGGGCTCAATTCTTTGACATCTTTGAACCTCAGCGGCAATACAGGGCTGACATCATTAACTTTTGCAAATGGTCTTCTCTCCACCTTTACTGGTACGGGGATGACAGGATTGACGACGCTCAATCTCTCAGGGAACGCACTGACATCATTTGCTGGTAGCACCACTACGCCGATTACCTCTCTGAATGTGAGTAATAATCAACTGACGTCTTTTGATGGTTCTGATCTAGATGCATTGCTCAGCTTGAACCTCAGCGGCAATACAGGGCTGACATCATTAACTTTTGCAAATGGTCTTCTCTCCACCTTTACTGGTACGGGGATGACAGGATTGACGACGCTCAATCTCTCAGGGAACGCACTGACATCATTTGCTGGTA
>JBAZVH010000001.1:423015-701116 GCA_041660965.1 Candidatus Gracilibacteria bacterium
AGCGGCAATACAGGGCTGACATCATTAACTTTTGCAAATGGTCTTCTCTCCACCTTTACTGGTACGGGGATGACAGGATTGACGACGCTCAATCTCTCAGGGAACGCACTGACATCATTTGCTGGTACGGGGATGACGAGTTTAACGACCCTAAATCTGAGTAGCAATGCATTTGCTACCTTCTCTGGTGTTTGACTTAGTTCTCTGACATCATTGAATCTGAGTAATAACATATTGACCAATTTCTCTGGAAATTGATTCAGTTCTCTGACATCACTCAATCTGACGGACAACCTAATCAGTGATTTTCAAGATGTTGAGAGTATTCTTTCGATATCTGCCACAAATAACTGTCTCGTCCGTACTTCACTCGATACTCCTATATCTGACTGGCTCGTATGACATGCCACGGATAACTGGGAACTCCACAATGTGGCCTGCGTGATTCCGATTATAGCGACTTGTAGCCCCTCTGATCTCAATGCAACGACTGGTGATACCATCAATTGGACAGCAATAGCAACAGGTGGCACAGGGGTATTTACCTATGTATGGTCTGGAACTGACGGATTGACTGGCACGAGTAATCCTCTTGCAACATCCTATGATTCTGCATGAGTAAAGAGTGCTTCAGTGGTAATCTCTTCTGGAGTGCAAACAACAGACCCAGTCATGTGTACAAATACTATCACTATTTCTCCTCCAGTTATCATTACTTTTTGTGATACTATCACTGACGTATCAAAGACAGAATGTGAAGCACTTATGTATATGTACGACCATAATGGAGGTAGTTCTTGGACAGAAAAAACTGGGTGGGGAACTGACACAGAAGTGTGTAGCTGGTACGGTGTCACATGCAATGATGGATGAACTCATGTCATATCGCTTGATCTCTCTGGGAACAATCTGACGAACGGATGGAATATTGCAGAATGAAATCTGAATACTCTGACAGATATTGATCTTTCAAATAACCAACTTTCTTCATTTGTTTGGACAGGTATGCCAGCGCTCGCATCGCTCGATATAGGGAATAATATTTTAGCATCTTTTTCTGGATCAGGGCTCAAGGCATTGCGACATTTGTATCTCAATAATAATCAGCTCACCTCATTTGATGGCACAGGACTCGCACTTATCTGGACTCTCAATCTGGAAAATAATACAATAATTTCTCTCCCCAAAGTGACAGGTATGAAAAAAATAAAGTCGCTCTCCACCACCAGTAACTGTCTTGTTCGGACAAGACTGGATACGTCCGTCTCTGCCTGGCTCGATAAATACAATACTGGGGGTACTACTTGGGAAGTGCAGGATGAAACCTGTTCCGAGTCGTTTATTGTGCCAACTATGAATAATATTACCAGCGCAACAGCAACTATTACATGGAATACAGACACAGCATCTTCAAGTTTTGTAGAATATGGACTTACAGCGACGAATAGATGAGCAACAAATGAGATTGATATATCTCCACGTACCACAAGCCATAATGTCCAGCTCTCTGGTCTCGCAGCGTGTACTACCTATGACTATCGAGTAGTGTCTCGTGATATAAATTGAGATAGTGAGACAAGCGTAGGGAATACCTTTACCACGATAGGTTGCGCCGCTGCTTCTACCGTTAGAGAGACATCGACAGAACAGATCACGAAAGCGACTGGAGGTACGCTCACATTGGAAAATACTGATTCTGAAGGAACCACATTGAATGGGATTACACTGATCATACCTTCTAACTTTGCAGACTCAGATGCCAATTTCCAATCACAACAACTCGATAAAAGTACTGTCCTGGAAACACTCTCAGCACCGCATGGACAATCAATGGCAGAAAACCTCGTCTATGAGCTCAGGGCTGTAACTGAAGATTCTACTGTTATTTCTGAATTTGATGAACCTCTCACGATGACTATAACCTATACGACTGATGATATCGAGGGTATGAAAGAGGATACACTCCAAATCTATAGTTCTGATGGGGAAAGCGATTGGGCTCCACTTTCAGCATGTAGTGTAGATACTGACGATAAGACAGTGACGTGTGATACGCCTCACTTTTCCGTTTTTGCGCTTTTTGGAGAAGAGGAAGATTCTGTACCAACCATTACCACTCCAACTGTAAATACTATAACTACTACGAGTGCCACTCTTGGAGCAAATGTCACTTCGGTTGGCATCCCTCCTGATACTCTCACGGCTCGTGGAACCTGCTGGTGAATAGCAGCATCTCCAGTCACAAACTGTACTGCTGAAGGGGGTACAACTACTGGAGTATTTACACACGTTCGTACAGGGCTCACAGCTGGTACTACCTATTACTACCGTGGATATGCTACCAATGCGACTGGTACATCCTATTCTGCTGATGGGACATTTACAACGACAAGCAATGCACCAAGTGGTGGTAGCTCCTCTTCATCATCCTCAGCCAATGGTGGATGAGTATTGAATAGTGCTTCCGTACAAGAGCCCACCAAGTCCATATCAACCACGATATTGTCGGATTTTATCACTAAAACCCTCACAGAGAAAAAACGACCCTGATATGCTACTCGACTTGAGACCATACTCTTATCTCTGAAGGTACGAGGTATTTCTCTTGCGAAAAATTATATATGTCTTGGGTCTCATACGGATACCTCAGGATCTCTCGTCCCCACCTACACATGTCAGGTAGCCGAGAAAGCGCAATGAGGAAAAATCATATCTCAAACTAATAAACAATTCAAACCACTACAATCTGTCAGCCGTATAGAAGCATACTCTCTTCTGATGAAGAGTATTTGTGTTCATCCAATAACTAATAGCTTTAATTGGCAAAAAAAAGTCATCGAAAAAGCTATGGAACTCTGATTTACCGTCAGAAATCTCGACACTTTTGAACCAGACAGACCTCTCACAATCCAGGAGATGTATACGGTAGTTGAGCGTCTCTATGAATATAACAAGACGCATGACACCTGTTCTCTCTAGTAAGTTTGTTGCTGGATACGAACAGAGATATCATGGATAGCATGATAAAGATTTTTCACTTGTTTTCTGAGATGTTTCGGTGCCCATGCGACACGAGATTGTATCATTATATTTTTGCGTTCTTCATCAATCATCTCTATTCTTCATTCTCCACGCTTCGCTTCACCAATTTGGTGAGATATCTGCATTCTTTCTCAGAGTAACTCGCACACTCTCTGAGAAAAGTATAATCGTGTGGAGCGAAGCATCTCCTTATCTTCGGAAGTTAACCCCAATACCGTATCGAGATAATCCTCGTCTTCCCCTCACAGAGGGAGAGCTTGTATAATTGATTGATCGATGTGATCAATTTGATCCCGAAGTTCTGTAAGAGTGGAAGACATCGTAAATTGAGTTTTAGAACAAGTGTGTTGGTATGTAGGTGCTTGAGTACTTAAGTCAAACCACTTCCTTCTTTCTTCTCTTTTATCTTTTCTTTTTTAATTTGCAAAAAGCTTTTTGTTTAGAATGCTCTCGCAAATATGGTCCTCTTCGTACCTGCTGGAATAATTGGCATCAAGTCATCTGTGAATTGCCCAGCAAATGGAATACATCGTGTCGTCGCCTTGTACGTTGTTTTGATATGTGCTTCAAATTTTTCATCACCATCCCACACATACAGCGCAAATTTCCCTGCTTCAACCGCTGCAGCAATCTCGGCTTCATTGGAGCATACAACAGTGTTGTCATGGAGTCTTTTCTGACTTCTCTCAAGAAGTGTCGCTTGTCATTTTTCAAGAAGATTCTCAACTGTTTTTTTCAGATCAGAAAGTGCTACTGTTTGCTTTTCTCCAGAGATACGATCGGCAACTACAACAACATTATTTGAAATATCCCGTGGTCCATATTCAATACGAATAGGATAACCGGAAAGTTCCCAATCATTGATTTTTTCACCAAGCCGTACGTCACGTGCATCGAGGAGTACTTTCTCACCTTTCAAATTAATCCGAGCGCGGAAATATTGTCCCTGTACTGGCACATCGGTGTTTTTTCAGAGAAGTGCTTCTGCGATAGTATCGGAATAAGCATCTACGACTGATTTGTCGCCCATATAAAGAGGAAGAAGTGTCGCCTGGTATTCAGACATTCGTGGCGGAATGATAAGCCCGCGGTCATCAGAATGTGATGAGATGATTGCGCCAATCAATCGTGTCGAAGCGCCCCATGAGGTATAAAATGGATACGCTTGTTTCCCATTATTGTCTTGATACGATACTTCAAATTCCTTCATAAAGTTTTGTGAAAGAAGATGAGAGGTACATGATTGCAGTGCCCAACCATTGCTCATCATCGATTCATAAGTGTAGGTACGAATCGCTCATGGAAATCGTTCGCTCGGGGATTTTTCTCCTTCGAGTCAGTCAATAGCGAGAAAGTCACGAATCGTTTCGACATATATTTTCTGAAGTACTTGAAGTGCAAATGCTTGCGCTTCTTCTTCCGTACTATGGAGTGTATGTCCTTCTTGCCAATGAAATTCTGATGTACGAAGAAAGGGGCGTGGTCGTTTTTCCCAACGCATCACATTGGCCCATTGATTGTAGAGCATCGGGAGATCCTTGTAGCTCTGCAATTGTTTTTTAAAAAAATCACAAAAAAGTGTCTCCGATGTCGGACGGATAGCATAGTGTTCTGGCAATTCTTTGCCCCCTACATGCGTCACAGTCGCAAACTCTGGGGCAAAGCCCTCTATGTGATCTTTTTCTCGTTCAAAGAAAGAAACAGGTATCAAGAGAGGCAACAGAATATCCTGGACACCAAGTGCTTTCATTTTTGTCGTCATCACCTCACGGATCTGAGACCAGAGCGTGACTGCCTTTGGAAGAAATGTGATACAACCCGTGACAGGAGCATATTCAAACATATCACCCTGATGAGCAACATCGAGATACCATTGAGAGTAATCCGCTTCCTGCGAAGCCATGGTTATTTTTGTTTTTGTCATAGGGAAGAGTATAAAAATAAAACCCTCTTTATCAATACAAAATACAAAAGACAAAGTACAAAATGAAGGAATGTGAAAAAAATACAAAAGAAAAAGTACAAAATACAAAATGCAGGATTAATCTTTATTTCTTGCACCTCAGAAACGAGAGCTTGAGAGGAAATACTGTTTGCCTTCGAGCCGTGAGCGGTCTCAGGCCGTCGAACGGAGCGGGATGAATGAGATATGTTCTCGAATTCAGTCTCTAGCGAGTTTATTTCCTTTCAATGGTTTTGCAGTATCCGCCTAGGCGGACCATCAAAAGTACGAAAAGGCCGTCAGGAATTGGAATATACATCCAAAAATAAATCCCCCTTTCTTTATTCCCATATTTCTCATCCCCCTTCAAGAAGGGGGTTATAAAAAACCCTCTTTTTACAGAGGGTTTTTTGAGAGTTGAAAATAATTATTTCTTCTTTGGCTGATAGAGATTACGTCCGACTCGTTCAAAGACTTTTTTGTTCTGGAGATTCATGTAGATAGTATTTGATTTGACGATACGAGTTTTCAATACTTCTGCTGTGATCTCATCAGAAGAAAGTGGTTTCTTGAATTGATTGAAGATCTCGAGGATGACGTCCTGGACGGTACCAGCCGTGTAGCCCCACGCACGAAGTGCATAGATACCACGACCGATGAGAACGAATTCATTATTTCGGATGAGTTCATTGTGAACTGTGTTGGTTTTTACCCGAGTCGTGAAATGACCTGAGATAGTATTTGCGAGTTCCAAGAAATGCATTGGTTTATTTGTCTTCTTGAAGATGTAAATTGCCTTGTCTTTCAGAGTTTTTGGATTGAGGATGTGCCAAGATGCGAGACCGATCATCACCTTTTCGCCTTTGACGATATCGAGAAAGACGTCCATGATAGAATCGACGAGACTGAGTGTGAGAAATGAAAATTGTGGTTTGAGTGTTTCAAAAATCTTGTCATAGAGTGCTGACTGCTCCATCACATCACGTCGTTTCTTGAGGAGTTTGACTGCTTCCGAGTGAACTGATTCGATAGATTTTCGAGTAATTTGTGGCTCGTGGAAGTATGTCACAGTATTGAGACGTGGTTTACTTTTTTGGATATCAAAATCAGCCTGAAGAATAACTTCCATCATACCTTTGTTGATAGAGCCAAGCGCGAGATCTTTTATAAGTGCAGACACGAGATCATCGCGTGACATAATGCCTCCTTGTTCGTGAAGAACCTGTGCAGCCATAGATTGTACAGCAGCAAGCGGTGTGTCTTTGATCATCCCACCAATACTTTTGACACCTTTGTCTTCTATTTGTCGAACTCGTTCACGTGTTATATTATAATTATCACCTATTTCTTGGAGTGTTTCTTTGTGACCGTAGAGACCTATTCTATGAGTAATAACATATGATTCCTTATCGCTGAGCTGTTTCAGAAGTGATTCAAATGAAGACTTTATGACAGAAGCAGAAAGTGTAGACATAAAAAATAAATTTAGAAAATTAACCTCTCTTTATATACTCATTTTTGTACGGAAGTCAAAAGAAAATCTTTGTATTATTTTAGTTTTTCTTCTGAATTTAATAAATATTGCCATTCCTCTTGATTCTGAAGTGCATTTTGAGCGGCAAACTCTTGTGCTTTCTTTTTATTGGCACCTACACCGACACCGATTGTTACTCATTGTACAGTGGCTTCTATAGTAAAGACTTTTTGATGATCTTTACCTGATTCATTTTGGATAGTATAGAGAGGAGTCAGCATCAGATGTTGTTGGACTAATTCTTGCAAAAGAGACTTTGCATCCTTGATCTCAGAACGTACTTTTTCTGATTGAAAAATAATCGCTTCAACTATTTTTAGCGTTTCTTCAAATCCTTTGTCCAAATAGAGTGCGCCCAATATTGCTTCCAGTGTATCTGCGAGAATATTGGGATTTTTTTTACCACCAGCATTCCGTTCTCCGAGTGACATCTGGAGCACTTCATCGAGTCAAAAATGCAGAGCAATCTCAGCAAGATGTGTGCCCCGTACATAACTGCTGCGCAAATCCGTCATCCATCCTTCATCTTTTTCAGGATATTTTCTAAAGATAAGATGCGTCATCGCGAGCTCAAGTGCAGCATCTCAGAGAAATTCGAGACGTTCATTGTGTTCATAAACTGTCTTATCTGCTTCATTGAGAAATGATCGATGAATACACGCAGTTTCATACAGGGAAATATCCTTTGGCGTGATGCCGAGTTTTGCGAGAACTATTCAGAGATTTTCATTATTGTTTGTCATGGGCAAAAACTACACAGAAAAAATAGAGTATTGCAGTGGCTCTCGTGTTTTCCACGTATCCTGAATCGCTTTTGTTTTTTCAAGAACAGTATTGAGGATGCCGTTGATAAGATTTTTACTCGGATCATCAGAATATCGCTTTGCAAGTTCGATGGCTTCATTGATAGAGACACGTGGTGGGACATCTTCTGGACAGAGAAGCAGTGTTTCAGTGAGACTAATATAGAGAATAATAGCATTGATAAGTGGCAGTGTCTTAATGTCAAACTTTGGAGCATATTCGTAGATGACGGAGAGAATTTTTCCTTCATTTTCGAGAATATTTTTCACGAGAAGTGCCGCATAGGCGTCATCAAGCCGGTCTGCATCTTCAAAAAATGGTGCCTTCTTTGATATCACAGCACCCGCAATGCTACGAGCGTAGAGGGATTGGAGGACGAATCGTCGAGTGCGTGAGCGAGAGAAAGACATAAATCAAAGTTTAGAAAAAGAAAAAGTAATAAGAAAAACAAAAGAAGTTTGTTATTTTCATTCCATTGTTCTTCTTTTTCTATTCTCTTTTTCTCTTATTATTTCGCTCGAATCACTTTTTTTGGCTTTTTAACCACCTTTGGTTTTTCTATCGTAAATGCCTTGTGTGTGACGCCAATTATCATACCTGCCTCATCTCGGAGAAATGGTGTACGATCGAGAAGTTTTTGTCCTGCTCGTATTTCCCATGCTGATGTACGGATACGAGTTTTTGATTTGGATTTTTTCTTTTTAGGTGAAAATGTCATAATACTGAAAAATTAAAAAGGAAGAGTGAAAAGGATTATTCACCAAGAGTATATGGAAGGAGTGCCATAACGCGAGCTTTTTTGATAGCAGATGCGAGCATCTTCTGGAATTTGAGACTCACGCCTGTATAGTAACGAGGCGTGATACGACCATAGCGAGAGAGATACTTCTTGAGTGTCTCTACATCTTTGTAATCGATGTATGTAACGCCTGCTTCTTTAAAAGGGCATACGGTTTTGAGTTTCTTTTTTGACATACAATATAAGGGTTAAAAAACGTTTTCATCTTCTGGCATATCGATGTCCAGAATATCTGATTCAGGAGTAACCTCGTGGTGCTCATCACCCATCGGGGCGTCTTCTCGTTTTGAGAGAAAGATGAGATTCATCACGACGATCTCTGTGCGGTAGAGGCGAGTGCCATCTTCGTTGTCTTTGGTACGAGTTTTGAGTCGTCCTTCGACGTAGACGAGCTTACCTTTGCGGAGAAATTCTTCGCAGCGATCAGCGAGCGGACCCCATGCGATACAGTTACTAAATTCTGCTTCGCTTTGTGTGGCTCCAGTCTTATCTTTGAAGGCACGGTTAGTGGCGACAACGAAAAGGGCACTCTTAGCACCGCCCATCGTCGTACGTACCAGTGGATCTTTTGCGATATTGCCGATCAAAATCACTTTATTTACTGTTCTCATAGAAAAAAATAATAGATGAAATTATGAGGCAGATATAATCGTCAGAAGATATCTCCAGAGTCATTTCTTGATACCGAGAACTTTTTCAAGTCCCTGTATCTTCTTAGGTTCCGAAGACGAGAGAGTATAGATGAGGTAATGACCAGTTTTAGAACCATTGATACGGTAGGCCATATCACGAATTCCCCACTTGGTCTCCCCCTCTATTTTCATCCCGTGAACGTCGAGCTCAGAGCGTATATCTGCTATGAGCGACTCGAGAGCTTGTGCCTCGAGCATCGGATCGACGATCATCATAAGTTCGTATTTTTTCATGCTTGGATGAGCGAAATAAAGATAAAAGTGGTGGTATTATACAAAATAATTTCGTAATGCAAGCGGAGTTTTTTTGTTTAAAAAACTCCCGAGGAATTGGGTAATTCTCGGGAGAAAAAAGTTATTTATTATCTTTGGGCAATTCGGATGTTCTTAGCATTAAAAACTGGACCATCTCCGAGGGTTTCTGCCAAGCGCATTTGTGTTTCTTCTGCTGCTCTATGTATATCACCTGAAGTTAATCATGTCCGCAAGCGAATTACTCCTCTTCCTCCTCTAGCCCCTTCCTGAGGATGATCTGAATCATTAGTTTCTAAAGCTCACATAAAATAATAGGTTAAAATATATGTTTTAACATTATAATATGTTTCTTTGTATATCAAATAAATTATTTGAAAATAAAAAACTCCCGAGGAATTGGGTAATTCTCGGGAGAAGGAAAAAGCTCCTGTACCACTATGATGGCGATAAAAAAGATTATCTATTGTGCCAACAAGAGTACGGGATACGGTGGCGTCATTCACGAAATGACATACCCTGACAAGCATGGAAACAGGGTCTTAACTCTGCTTTGGTAATGAAAGCATTTTCACCCAGCTTCGTATCGTACTGTGCAACCCCGCTCATTTTAGTCATCAAAAATATGACAATATATAATAACTAAAATGAGCGGGACACACGGCATCGATAGAGAAAAACAATGATAGAAAAAGGTAAACCATTTTTCAGTCTCTGTATTTTTATTTGGAGTGCGGTGAGAAACCGTTAATTTCTCTCCAATCACAGGGTCAATGTTGCACGAGAACAGCTTGTAAGGATACAATACCCTATCTTGAAACCAAAAGAAAATATTTGAGTCTTGCTCTATGGGTGATATGGTTTGAAATAGAGGATTTTTACACCCCCATTTTCAAGTCTTATTGTTCCGCCCCCTCATAAATAAGGGGGAGTTTTTGCAGTTTCCTTTCCTCTAGCTCTTCAGAAATGAGAGTCTGAGAGGAAATACTGTTTGAGCGGGATGAATCCAGAAGGATCTTGAATTTAGACTATAGCGAGTTTATTTCCTTTCAGTGGTTTTGCAGTATCCGCCTAGGCGGACCATCAAAAGTACGAAAATGAATCCTGAAATTGAAATAATTTTGTGTCCTAGATTCCACCTCGCGGACTTCGTCCTTGGCTGGAATGACGGGAAAGATCTTTTGAGTTTTTATGTACTGTGTACTACGTTTTCTTACTTCATCCACTTCACCACGCGATAGGTCACTGGTGTACAGAGTGCTTCAACGGCAATTTTGAAAATAATATTTGAGAGGGCGAGGTGGAGGAGATCTGTCTGCCCCATAGTTCCGAGAAATGCGATGGTACAGAATACTGCTGTATCAGCTGTTTCTCCTATCAGGGTTGAACCAATTGTACGTACCCAGAGCCATCTTTCTCCTGTGAGTCGACGAATCCAGAGAAGACTCCAGGCATTTGAGAGTGAGCCAGCCAGATAGCCAAAAATACTTCAGAGCGTAATGCGAGGGACGAGTCAGAGAATATTTTCATAACTTGATTGAAATTCCCAAAAACTCGCCACAGGAAGATATTGCACAATCGCCAGAATCAGGGCGTTGAGAACAATCGCTGCAAATCCGAGAAGAATAATCTTTTTCGCTGTTTTCCAACCATAAACCTCTGCAAAGATATCTCCAAAAATATAGGAAAGAGGAAAAAGAATGGTGCCGGCATCGAGAGTCAGGCCTGCAAATTGCGTCATTTTCGTCGATGCAATATTTGAGATAATGAGAATCACACAGAAAAGACTGACCAGCACAGTAAAGCGGAAGGAGGGAGCGGCAATAGGTTTAATAGGTTTCATACGTTTATTGTCGATGGTTAATAGTTATACGTTATAGGTTCCCGAACAAGATACTTCCTGCCTATGACTATGACTGTTACTATGACTTTTTAAGAACCAGACTGAAACTTCAATGTCACAAGAAGAATCTCTGGTCGAGCATTGGTCCGAACTGGTGGTCACCATGTCCCAACACCAGAAGAAACAAAGATATGAGTGTTGCCTTTTTGTTTGTACCCCCGTGCCAATTCGAATACTTGGGAAACAATGTAATTCAGTGGCCAGAGTTGCCCATTATGTGTATGACCAGAAAACTGTACATCGATTTTATTTTGTTCTGCTTCAAAGAGATTCTTTGGTTGGTGATCCATCAGTATCAGTGCTGTCTCTGGGTCAGTTAAGCTTACGAGATCTTCGAGATTGCTTCTGATTTTCCCAAATTGCATTCCTGAGATATCATCTCGACCTATTAGTGTGATACCGGCAACTGGTGTGATACTATCTCTCAAGAGAGTGATAGTATGATCCATGAGATAATTCGCTGCTCGGTCGACACCTCCGATATATTCATGATTCCCGAGAGAGCCATACACACCATATTGAGCTGATAGTTTACGGAGACGTTCGCCGAGATCACGACGTATGACGGGATCGACTTCTCAGTCGAGGATATCACCTGGGAGCAAGATAAGATCTGGCTTAAGAGCATTGATCTGTGCGACAACTCGCTCTGCATGATACCCACCATTGATAGGGCCGAGATGAATATCGCTGGCAACAGCGATACGAAGAGTGTCTGTTACAGGATTCTTTTTATGAACCATGATAGTCTGCTCACGAATAACGGGCGTGCGAGCATTGACGTAGCCAGCGACGATCATTACCACCGTAGCGACCACAGTAAGCCATGTGAGATGATAAGCAACCATTTTCATCCCCTCTTGTGAGATAAAATGAAAAAAATAGTTCGTGAGTTTAAAAATATCATATCCTAGACTTGCAAAGAAAAAATGAACTATGCCAACAAACCAGAGTGATCAAAAGGTGATGAGCGCATCAGAAAAAAGAGAACTATAATAGTGCTGAAATGTCTCACCGAGAATATAGGAAGAAGCGAGAACCAAAAACACACCTATATATACCGAGAGTGGCACAGAAAAGGCATCCAACATAAAATATCCATGTATAAAAATATAGGCATTGAGAATGATATACAAAAATATAAAGACAGAAAAATAGAGAAAAAACATAGGATGACGCATGATAGTATAAGAGAAAAAAGAAGAGAGAAAAAATAATAAAGAAGGGTATTGGTTCGTCATCCGCCTAGGCGGATCCATCCAAGATTTTATTGTTTTAAAAAATGGATTTAATTGTTTGCAGGACCTTCTCGGCATCGTGTCGTAAAGTGTTTCTAGATATACCTCCAAGTATGCTCACCTTGGGGCCCAAGGTATCTGATAAAAAGTTATCAATAATTTTCTTAGGATTACTTTCCCCGACTGGTACTTTTTGCTTTTCGTCTATTCCCGTACCATCATGTATGAGAATAGTATCGATATCTATGTGACCGAGAAATCTTTCCATCTCAGAAAGATACATATCTACATCATATCCATCACAGTGTCCCGGAGGAAAATTGGAAGCATTAGCAATAAATATTTTTTTTGCTTTTGATCATTTGAGAGCATCGAGCATCCCTTCTGGCAAGAGACAGGCAAGAAGAGAGGTATAAAATGTTCCAGGTCCGAGAATGATACAATCAGCATCAAGAATAGCTTCTGTAGCTGGTCAATAGGCGTGAGTTCTCGGGGTGAGTTCCAATGTTGCAATCTGGTTTGATAGATGCGTCTGGGAAATGATATGATCTTCTCAGAGCATTCTCTCGCCATTTTTGAGTGTCACGAGAATATCATGAATTTCTTCTGTCGCTGGGAGAATACGGTGGGTATGAATACCCAGCATCTCATGAGCTCGTGCCAGTCATTCGCCTACGCCATATTGTTCGATAAGCCCGAGAAGCCATATATTACCAACTGGATGTCCATCGAGAAAACCATGCTGAAATCGATATTCGGTCCAGATACTTGCCTTGCCAGCAAGAGAGGAGAGATTTTTCCGAATATCGCCGAGTGCTGGTACAGCATACATCTGCCGTAAAACACCCGTACTCCCACCACTATCAGAGGTGGAGACAATCGCTGTGAGCTGTATATCTGGATGTTTTTGAAATGTTTTGAGAAGATTGGCTATTCATGATCCTCCTCCGATAAGTACGATATGCATAATGGTGATATAGTAGAGAATTTTTCTATTTTTCAACTTTTAGACTACCAAGAAAAAAAATACTCCTATAATCACTCTTATGAACCGAACTCTTTTTGCTCTTTTTATTGCCACGCTTTCTCTCGTCGTGGCTGTTGTATCTACTCTTTTTATCCTGAATACGGATATCCGAAATCTCTCTGAACATACTGGGGGTATGCAGGGTGCCCTCCATACCATTTTTGATACTGTCTGACCAGCTACGGTCGCTCTTTCTGCAACCAAATCATGAATCGATGAAGTCACAACAAGACAATGAACTGGTATTATCGTGCGATCAGACGGTATCGTTCTCACCAATAAACATCTCGTGGAAGAATGATTTACCTATACTATTGAATTTCAAGATGGTACAAAAATGCCAGCCCAAGTCTCAAAAATCCATCCCACATATGACCTCGCACTTCTCACACTCCTATCAGATATACCTCTCACGCTCCCTGTAGGAAAATTTATCAATTCTCAAGCAAATGTACGTGCTGGAGATATCATCGTCAGTATCGGAAATACTCTCGGGCTGTATCCTCAGTCTATCGTGCAAGGCATTATCTCAGGAGTGAACAGAACTGTGCCCCTGGGAACAACTCCTATGGTTGGACTTATCCAAACGAGTATTCCTGTCAATCTCGGAAATAGTGGGGGGCCTCTTATCAATGTAGATGGAAAAATCATCGGGATCAATACTGGCATCGTCTGAGGGAGCTCTCAGATAGGATGGTCATTGCCCCTTACACAGAGTGAAGTGGATTCTTTTGTACGATAAATAGTATTTTTAAAATGCTCCTTTCTTTCGAGAGGAGCATTTTTAAATATCTCAGAAGGATGTGGGTTTTGCTAAAAAACTAAACTTGAAAGTACGGGTATCACGGTTGAATTTGATCCTGAGACATAGAGAGTACATTGACCAGTGGTCGCTGTCGTCAAACGGAATCGTTCCAGGTCTTGAGATGCTGCAGTTACTTTTGGACAAGAAGAATCCAGAGCTGTGCCATTAAAGCATTTTCCGTTACCATTACCAATGGTGTCTAATATGTCTCCATTCACTGTGAGTGATCCTCCTCGTGTATTATAGGTGGAGAGACGACCATTGATGATAAGGGGATTAGTGAGCAGATATGCATCATCTATCCAGTTCATTTGAGAAGCATCTTCGCCATTTATGAGTGCTCAATCTGCAATCAGCGTAGCACCAATTCTGATAACCGCTGGATTGACATAGATATTGCCTCCTACACCATCACTATTTTTTCTGGCTATGATTACCAATGAAGCATTGGTACCACTACTATACGTTATATTCCCATCTATCTGCACATCCATACCTTCTACCAAGAGAACTTTTGGAGATCCGAGAGACGTCGTAGCTGCAGTCGTTCAGACAGTAACAAATTTTTGAGTATTAGTAGCATTTTTGTAATAATAGTACCCGTTCGTATTATGAGTGTTTGATCCTATGAGTTTCGCAGCGGGTGTGGTATTGAGGTCTATCATGTCAGAATTTCAGGATATTTCATCCGAATCATAGAGATTCTTGATATAGGTATTGATATTTTGACTGAGACGAGTGTGGAAAGTAGTATTTTGTGTGGCTCGGGTACTATCGCTCAGTGAATATCCATACCGTGAGGCATTCATTCTATCTATCAGCGGTGGCACATACGTCATCAATGTCGGTACTTGTGACATCGTACCATCAGCAAAACAACCGACGTAAGATGGTGCAGCTCATGGTGAGTATTGTCAGTATGTCACATTTCCCGCCGCATCACTCACACAGTATTTTACTGTATCCCCAGGTAAAGCCAATACGGTTTTATTTGTAGTATAATCATAATGACCCGATGTTTTTATGACTTTCCCTATCTCAGTACACGTAGGGTCTCCAGAGAAAGAAGTCTGAATACTCAGTGGAAGACCCGAGAGAGTATCTTCTGCGATGATAGTTATAGAGAGACCACCCAACGGTATAACATTGATGACTGGATTTGTATGATCAATACCTAGTGAAACTTTTACTTCTGCTGGAGATTGAGCGCTTGTTGGATTCCCAGCATTATCATACACATAAAATGATGTATCTGTGAGAACACCTTCTCAGAAAGTACGAGTAAATATGGTCGTATCTGTCAGATCATTTGCTACCCAAGCTCAATCTTTTACACCAGCACACGTACAGGCATCTGTAAAATCACCACCATTTTCACATTTTATGGCAACAGTGATATCATTTTTGCTCCAGTTTGGTGAATTAAATGTTTTTGTACCGCTCGGATAAAAAGTACCAATTGGTGTGGTACTATCCCGTCCAGCTCAATGAGATATCGTCTGGTAACTCGATCCTCCCCCATAATCACCTTGGTAAATAGCTACATCTCACTGACCAGATGGTAATCTGACAGTGCACGTAATATTTTCATAGAGAGTATCGCTCGGGTGCAATCGAGTACATGTTATAAGTAAATCATCCCGATCTTGTCATCCTGTTCTCCATCGCATGTTCGTCGTAACAGAAAGTGCTGAAGTGCCAGCAAAGAGAGATTCAAACTTTTCTCTACACTGTGTCAGAGCACTACCAAACTGATCACATGCAATAGCATATTCACTGTCTGCTCCTACAACACACATAATACTATCAGAAGATGTGACAACAAAGGATGTCGGTTGCCGAAAATTGGCCGTGCAAGTCTTGTCAGTTTCCATAATGACAACACCATCACTACAGTCCGCATTGCCACTCCAGCCAGAAAACGCAGAGCCAGTCGCAGGTACAGGGGTCAATGTGACAGACGTACCAGAAGTATAGGTTTCTGAGCAATCAGATCCACAGTTGATACCAAGAGGAGATGATGTCACGGTTCCTGTTCCAGTGCCAACCTTGTTAACTATGAGGGTATTCGTACAAACACTAGAAACGGTACCAGAAGTAGAGGATGAGACAGACGTCCCAAAAGAATTGGACGCTTTAATAGTGTATGAGTAGGTCATTCATCGAACCAGATTGCTATCCGAGAATGCTAGGCCTGCCCCATCGTATACCAGTATTGTGTCACGATAGACTTTGTAATTTGTTGCCCCAGATGACGCATTCCAGGAGAGATTGAGCCAATTATTGTTACAGTAGCTCGTGGATGCGATAAAGCCAGTTGGTGTCGTCGGTGGTGGTCATGATGTCGTAATAAATGTGGCCGTGCAAGTCTTGTCAGTTTCCATAATGACAACACCATCACTACAGTCCGCATTGCCACTCCAGCCAGAAAACGCAGAGCCAGTCGCAGGTACAGGGGTCAATGTGACAGACGTACCAGAAGTATAGGTTTCTGAGCAATCAGATCCACAGTTGATACCAAGAGGAGATGATGTCACGGTTCCTGTTCCAGTGCCAATCTTATTGATTGTGAGTGTGTCAGATGGTCACACATCTGCCAAACAAATCGTACCATTCCATGTAGTACCAGTGATACATGATGCTGTCGCAGTAGCACTCTTGAGCTCCACTGAATTGTTATACAAGAAGAAAGTTCTTGAACCATGTGCGACTGTGTAAGAAGTCCCATTACTTGCGTTTGCTGTTGCAACAGTCATGTTTGTAGGAGTAGTAACTGCAGAAGTACCTACTGGATTTGTAGTACTCCAAACAAGAGTAGTGGAACAACTATTCGCTCCTGCGGCAATGGTACAGTCAGAAGCAGTAAGGGTACCAGATGGTCATGCAGTCGTAGAAAAAGTAGCATCGGGAGAATATCCTGTACCGGTAGTATTCGTCGCATACCCTCGATAATGGTACGTGGTACTCGGACTCAGTCATGATCTCAGGTGAGTGAATATTCAGAGTGTTATCGCTCATTCTGCCTGACAGATTGATCCAGCGACTCAGAGTCCAGGATTTGCTGAGAGTCCCCAACACGTTCCACGAGCAGAGATGGCTGCTGGAATACCGAGAGAGGTCACATTGGCTCAGAGAGTGGCAGATGAGGAAGTGATATTGGTGGCTGTAGGTGAAGTGACAGTGGGGATGGCATCTGCCAAACAAATCGTACCATTCCATGTAGTACCAGTGATACATGATGCTGTCGCAGTAGCACTCTTGAGCTCCACTGAATTGTTATACAAGAAGAAAGTTCTTGAACCATGTGCGACTGCGTAAGAAGTCCCATTACTTGCGTTTGCTGTTGCAACAGTCATGTTTGTAGGAGTAGTAACTGCAGAAGTACCTACTGGATTTGTAGTACTCCAAACAAGAGTAGTGGAACAACTATTCGCTCCTGCGGCAATGGTACAGTCAGAAGCAGTAAGGGTACCAGATGGTCATGCAGTCGTAGAAAAAGTAGCATCGGGAGAATATCCTGTACCGGTAGTATTCGTCGCATACCCTCGATAATGGTAGAGAGTGGATGGAGAGAATCATGATCGTAGGTGGGTAAATACTCAGGTTGTCACAGATCATTCTGCCTGACAGGTTGATCCAGCGACTCAGAGTCCAGGATTTGCTGAGAGTCCCCAACACGTTCCACGTTGTGAGATAACTGCTGGAATACCGAGGGAGGTCACATTGGCTCAGAGAGTGACAGATGAGGAAGTGATATTGGTAGCTGTAGGTGAGATGATTGTCGGAATAGCTGGTTTATTGGCAGAACAGTTTACCACATTTGCATTTGGAGCAGTGCAAGTCCAGGAATATGTATTGTCTGAATCAGTAACATCACTTCTCGTTGCTCCCGTTGGACAAGCCGCTGTACCAGAAGGTTCTGCAATCAAAGTAGCGCCGTTTGCAGTACCACAACTAGCCACTTCGCCTACACAATGTCCTCCTCCCAATACACAATATCGTCCAGTAGCTGCCTTACCTCCACGGACACCAGCATCAACCCCTGTGACTATAGCCCCCATTGAAAAATAATATATTCCAGGAGTACTAGGAGCATTTCCTGTCAATGAAAGAGAGACATTGTTTGGATTACCAATACCTTTTACAACACGATTCCAATACGTTGATACATATTTGCTATATCTAACTCTGTTTATCGGAGTATTGAGCCCTGTTCCAGTGTACCAGGTCTCAGCTGCTTCCCGAGAAGCAAAACTGTTATACCCTGTTTTTGGCAAATATAAATCTATCCTTGGTGGTACAGGGCTTGTGGTAGTATATTTGATAACTATAGTCCCCAAACTTGCGCCTCCAATTACATTTGGTACTGGGCTGGGAATAGTAAAATAACCACCACTTTTTATTCCATACAAAGCGTAAATAGTAGTCCACCCTCCTGTCACAAAAACATCTGCTGGGTTAGTATCGGTTATAACAGAGTTGACATTACCGACAACAATAAGTTCTGGGCACTCTAAAGTGGTTGGTGTTGTACCTTCTGTTTTATAATAATTCATTGTTGCAGTGTACGTCCCCACTTGTAATCCTGAAGTCAAAAACTTTACAAATTTGGGTCCGTATGCTGAATTACTCGTTTCAGTATAGGTAGCTGGTCCTGTTAAAGTAACTGATACATGATGAAAGTCGTTTGCATTAAAATCATCTGCCTCCAATTCAAATTTGGCATATCTGTCAGTACCTGTAGCAACATTTAAACTGGTACTCATACAATAAGCTGTTGTAGTTTGATTTCCTGCACCATTAGAAATCGATATTCCTGGACCGAGTAGATTTTCATCGACATCAGTAGCAAAAACTATTGAATTATTGAGGAAAACAATCAAAAACGTACCCAAAACCAAAGAGAGAACACTGGAACAGATGAATTTCTTTTTCATATATTTCATTATATGTAAAAAATTTTATCCAGAAACAAAATTATAGCAAATGATAACACTCGATGCTGCAATGTAAAATTACTTATTTTCAAATATATGTAAACTGCTGTCTTATACGCACACTTCAAAAAAAATATACTAATACGGCAGTGCTGTCAGAATATCGGGTCTCTTCTCTGACAAACTACCCGTGACATGGAGCGTGCAAAGATCCAATGCTCACGAGTTCCCCATGGGCTCAATACGGAATCGCTCGAGATCTTGGGCTGCGGCATCTTGCCAGTTTTTTGGGGCAATACACTCGCGTATAGTTGGCCCCTGCGCACAGTATCCTTTTGGAATATTTGGCTCTGTAGTACCTGTGCCATCGATGGCTTTTAATACTCCACCTTCGATCTTCAGTGATCCTCCGCGAGTATTATAGGTCAGGAGTCGTCCATTGATCACGAGACGACGAAGACCGGAAGACGCAGCCGTAAGATCAGTTTTATCTGAGATCCAGTTTTTTGCTCCTCCGCCGACTCCATTCATCAGAGCTCCATCAGCTATCAGAGTTGCATCGATTTTTGTCACAGACGGATCGACATAGATATTGCCTCCTTGTCATCCACTATCTTTTTGCGCGATGATAACGAGAGATGATGATGACGTTGAATATTTTATATTATCATCTATCTGAATATCAGCACCCACGACATAGACGACAATAGGTTTGGTGACAGACGCACTTTCGGCTTGTTTGAGGGTGAGTAACTTGTTTGTTCAGTTGACCTCGAAATAGTAATACCCTTGCGTATTATGTACAGTGAGAGCATCACGACATCATCCCGATGTGAGCGGTTTAATATATGCACCATCACTTGTTATATCTGAGAGAGATAGTGACGCACCATCGCCCAGCAGTGTCGCACAATACTTGCTCGTAATATAGGTCTTGATATTGCTCGCCAATTTCGATTGAAATGATAGTGTTTGTGCTCTACGTGCGGGATCACTCAAGAGATATCCTCGTTTTTCTTTTTCATTATTTATCGAATCATCCACTCGTTTGTAGAGTCCATAAATATCTGTCTCCTGCTCATAATTCCTCAGATCGACAGTCGTGGTATCATCTGAGAAACAGGCAGAAACAGAGGTATCTGGATAGGCGCCTTTTCGGACATTACCAGCATTATCGAGCACACAGTAGTATATTTTTTGCGTTGCTGGGTCAAAGGATGCTGATATGATTTCCTGAGTTTGTTCGGACGATAAAGGTGCGCCTGTGCCTGGGGAAAAGGAAGATTCGTTACAATAATCATCAAATGGATTGATAGTAGCACTCATTGGCACGGGTGATGATACTTTTGGAGTACCAGTATGTATACCTGATTTCCCGATTGATTCTGTGAATTTCAATGTCACAGTTTGTGGCCCGACCGTAGGAGGCACAGTTGTACAATTATGACATATTGGCGGAATTGTGTCGATTTTCAGCTCTGCAACAGATTGATCTGCAGTATTACCTGCTGTGTCGCTCACAGTGATTGTGTGCATAGCTGTGACAGCATCGAAGGATTTGAGATACGATCTCGGGGTGGCTAACGCCGGATTACTGATAAAATTCCATGGTTCTTCTGGAAGTGGCACTTTCCTGACAGCACTCTTGCAGGCACAGATATTAGATGGATTCTTGGTGTCCGGCGATAAGAAGAGAACATTCTCGTTGAAGGTATTTGCACATTCTATTACTGTTGTGACTGTTTTATTGGTCCACGTATTACTCGTAAAATAAGGAATTCATACACCTGTACTCTCATTATACAGAGTATAATATGAAATAGATGAGGTTGGAATTTTATTGTCCCACGTTGACCCCTGTATTTCTTGATATTGCCCTGGTTTTGTTTCTATTTCTATTTTTGCTCAGGAAGTGATTTCGACGAAACATTCTGAAATATTAGTTGGGATATTTTGTGGCGTTGCGCTAGTACACACCATAGTAATAGGCGTCTCGATATTATTTATCTTAAATAGGAGAGAACGGGTATAATTTGTACCATCAGGGGTAAGTGATGTATACAAATCTGTCTTGCATTCTTCATAATAAGCTCCTGCACTATCACAACCAATATTATAGTTTGTAGTAGGAAACTTGGTACAGAGTATATTGTCATCTACGCCGGGGATTTCCATCCTATATGGCTCTCCCGCACATTCTGCTGGAGTACCGATACATATCGTCGCCGCACATGCTGGGCTAGTGACAAATGTCGTCGCATCGAGTCACACATAGCAGGATATGACCGAGGATGTTCCGTGATAAAACGTATGATACTGTGCAGGACCTAGATCTGATATGGATGGTATAATCGTATTTATGGCGAGTGATTCTAAAAATATAGTATCCTTGCGAAGCTCAAATGATTGAGCTCATGTAAGATCAGTCGTACTCTGACACAGAAAATACAATGTCTTGTCGCCTGCAACATCAAAAACATAATCAGAAACAGGGAGTATAAGAGGACTCTCTGTATCATATACAGATATTTTTTCGCATGCAGTGGCTGCAGGCACACACTGATCCAATGCACAACTCCACACGTTACCAATAGGGCAACATGCTGCCTCACTACACGATGATGCACTAGGGTCTCATTGACATGTGAGTCATCCTTCGCAGGTATCCTGTTGTCCGAGACAATCAGAGCACAGACATCCTTCATTGATATCACAGACAGTGTCATTGTCACATACAACAGTATTGCCACAATTATAAGTGTTCGCAGCTATGTCTGCAACGGTACAACATTGTGGGATGTTAGTGGAATCGGAAACAAAGGTGGTATTGATTGGGCAGCCAAGTATCTCACAAGTGGTGCCATTCCACGTACTACCAGCTGCACAATCTACAGACATTGAAGCATTCGCAAGGAGATTACTATTATGGATTAAGAAGAAATTTCTCGTCTTACTGCTATCATACGGTACCGTGTAGCTGACAGCAGTTCCATCTGTCTGAGTCGATATTGTGATAGTAGTTGGATCTGTGCTGCTCGTCGGTGTAGTGACCGCAGTATCTTTCCCAGCAATAAGGTCGGCGGTTGTCCAGGTAAGAGTGGTAATACAGCTACTTTGTCCTGCGGGAATAGTACAATTACTTGCGGTGAGTGTCCCTGATGGTCATGCAGTCGTAGAAAAAGTAGCATCTACAGTATAGGCAGTACCCGTAGTATTCATGGCATATCCTCGATAATGATAGAGAGTGTTTGGATTGGGAAGTACTATATTTGTAATGATGAAGGGTCCTATTGTTGTGGATCATTCTGCCTGGCAATCAATAGTTCATACTGCGGGACTTCCATCAGCATTCACTGATGGATTGAGTGATGTGCCCCAGCAGACACCACGACGAAAGAGTGGTGGTGGGACTCAGACAGAGGTCACACGAGCTCAGAGCGTTGCAGAGCTAGACGTGATGGCATCATCAGTTGGAGTATCGATGGTTGGAGGTGTATCTCCGAGACAAATACTCCCATTCCATGTACTGCCAGATGCACATTCTGCTGTGGCAGTAGCACTCTTGATCTCAACAGCATTGTTATAGAGGAAGAAGTTTCTGAAACCATGCTCAACTAGGTATGTTGCCGTGCCTGTATTTCCCGTTGCTACCGTGATATTCGTCGGTGTTGTGACAGCAGAGTCCGTGATAGGGTTTATGGTGGTCCAGGTAAGAGTGGTAGTACAGCTACTTTGTCCTGCGGGAATAGTACAATTACTCGCAGTGAGTGTCCCTGATGGTCATACGGTTGTAGAAAAAGTAGCATCAGGAGAATATCCTGTACCGGTAGTATTCGTCGCATATCCTCGATAATGGTACGTGGTACTCGGACTCAATCATGATCGTAGGTGAGAAAATTCTCAAAGTGTTGTCGCTCATTCTGCCTGACAGGTTGATCCAGCGACTCAGAGTCCAGGATTTGCTGAGAGTCCCCAACACGTTCCACGTTGTGAGATAACTGCTGGAATACCGAGGGAGGTGACTGTCGCTCACAAAATGGCACTTGTCCCATTTATGGATGTTGCGGTGGGAGAGGTGATAGTGGGAGGTATATTCGCCAAACAAACTACTCCGCTCCATGTACTGCCAGATGCACATTCTGCTGTGGCAGTAGCACTCTTGATCTCAACAGCATTGTTATAGAGGAAGAAGTTTCTGAAACCATGCTCAACTAGGTATGTTGCCGTGCCTGTATTTCCCGTTGCTACCGTGATATTCGTCGGTGTTGTGACAGCAGAGTCCGTGATAGGGTTTATGGTGGTCCAGGTAAGAGTGGTAGTACAGCTACTTTGTCCTGCGGGAATAGTACAATTACTCGCAGTGAGTGTCCCTGATGGTCATACGGTTGTAGAAAAAGTAGCATCAGGAGAATATCCTGTACCGGTAGTATTCGTCGCATATCCTCGATAATGGTACGTGGTACTCGGACTCAATCATGATCGTAGGTGAGAAAATTCTCAAAGTGTTGTCGCTCATTCTGCCTGACAGGTTGATCCAGCGACTCAGAGTCCAGGATTTGCTGAGAGTCCCCAACACGTTCCACGTTGTGAGATAACTGCTGGAATACCGAGGGAGGTGACTGTCGCTCACAAAATGGCACTTGTCCCATTTATGGATGTTGCGGTGGGAGAGGTGATAGTGGGAGGTGTGCCAACGCAAACTCCTGCCACATAAGAGTATCCTGGAGCACAAACCCAATCACATTGTGTCAGGGCATTACAAGTAGCTACGAGTGATGTGGTTGCATTATTGAGAGTCGGTGATGGACCGTCACTACATGGAATACTATTATTTGCTGGAGCTGTAGCGTCACAGGTATTAGTCAGACAGGACCCCCTATTCGCAGGATCTGGTCTTTGACCACCAGAACAAGGCAGCTTGCAGAGCACATCAGCTCTCCCTGAATCTCCATGGCATACCCATAAAAATTGTGTTGCATCAAATCATGGAACAGGGATGGTAAGGGGTATGCTCGTATAGTCACATAGATCCATCACTGCTCCACAGTCCCCATCCTTTGGTTTTGGTTTACTACACAACGGATTTGTCACATCCAATCCTCCATTGCCCTCACAAGCCCAATAATAATTATCGGCATCTTGGAAGGCGGATCCTGCTCGGAGTGTTCATTGAAGACACGTATTTTCTACCACAGGAGCCGACCATGGACATGCTGGTATATCAGAACTACAAAATGCATCAGTTCATCCAAGCTCTGGAAGTGTCCCAGGACAAATCCACAGATATTGTTGGGCAGTATCCACACGATCCTCGGCACTTGCATTTGAGATACATGTCATATGTGAAGCTCCACATACACCATTTGTTGGCAATTCTCCACAGAGAACATCATCCCCTGGAGGGGTCCCATCAGTTCCTCGACACCACCAGTTGGTGATGATGCCTGGGATAGGAATATATATTCAGCTGTTACACATAGCACCGCATATACCATTTTGACCTTCCCATCCACCTCATCCTGGGCACCAATTAGGAGGATTTGGCATCAGACATTCATCTTGACAGTTATTATTCGGACGAGTGGCATCGCAAGAATGTGAAATAGCTGTAGCACATTTGAGCTCATGATTGCAGCTTACTGGGTTCGCCGCTGTCCCCTCTTCTCCGTGCACTTCAGCTCCAAATGTATCGGTACAGAGCCGACGATTATAGCATCGTGGCTGTCTTGGTGTGCTACATATACTTTCTTCTTTTCCTATCAGAATCCCTTGTCCGTCAGCGGCATTCTGCTTATTGGCTATTGACTGGGTACAACAAAATTCATTCTCCTGGAGCACTCGACCATCACATAATTTATCGAGAGAGCATGCTACGACGCTCGCTCCAGACCTACATTCCCATGTGTATGCGGCCTGAGTTGGTGTTGTATTTTGAGGATCTCCTGTATTACACTGATATCTGAGATTGCCACAGATTGCTGGAGTATCTCCTGGAGGTTGTACGGTAGTCGAAGGAGGAGTTTCAGAACAAGGAACCCCATTCGGATCATATTGAAAGTTTCCACAGTGCCACGAACCTTCAGGCCATCAAAACGGATAATACGCAATGCCAGGGTTGCACATCCCGATGGTGACTCCACACGCTGGAAGAGTAGATGTGTCCGGAGGTGATGATGTATTAGGTGGTTCAGAAGTAGATGGTGGCCATGTGGTATCAGGTGGTGATCAAGTAGTATCAGGAGGATTGAAAGTGTCTAGAGGTGGTGAAGTATTTGGAGGGTAAGATGTGTCAGGTGGTGATCAAGTGTCTGGAGGAAACCATGTGGTGTCCGGAGGGTATGATGTGTCCGGAGGAGTAGTAACATCAGGAGGAAACCATGTGGTGTCAGGTGGTGATCAAGTAGTATCAGGAGGATATGAAGTATCAGGTGGTGTTCCTAATTCGCAATTCATACCACTATACCCTGGACCACACAAGCATACATATGTATTGAGATTATCTATACATATGCCACCCTGTTGGCAGGGGCTACTGGCACAATAGCTATATCCAGAATCTCCTGGGAAAAGCGAACATTTTTTAGTATCTGCATTGTCACTCCCATAACAAAACCAATCATTCCCAGAAATGAACCACAATAGAGAATTATTGGCACATTCACCTATCGTTACACCACATTCTGCAGTCACAACAGGGGTATTATCTGGGCAGTATACCATAGAATCATTCGCATAGTACGTGGTATATCCTGGAATTGGGGAATACGCTGATACATTTGCACACCTCCATGTCCCATAATATTCATCCAAATATCATTCTACTGAAGATTCTCCTTCGCCAGAACATGTACCAAAAATAGGTCCACACGTAGCAAGAGGAGTTACTGTTTGCGAAAAAGCAGAAAAAGCCGTATTCACCCACAATACCGACAGAATCGTCGGTAAAAAGAGAGCAATAAAAATACGTCGAATAATAAAGTGCATACTATATGTACACAACTATATTGAGAAACGGGCTTTTTGGCAAGCTCTTCGGAGAGAAAATTTTACAAAAATGAAAGAAAATCTTGCTTTCTCTGGTATTTCTGTTTCTCTACATTTTCTCTCATCAGGTTCTCTGATTCTCTGGTTTATCTGGTTATCTCGTAATCTGGTTCTCTTTTGTCCTTTCCTAGAAATTCACTTTCGTCAGAATATCTGGACGATTCATCGCCATCACACCAGTCACATGGAGCGTACACTGCGTCATATCTTCTGGCACTCGACTCACCACACGGAATCGCTCGAGGTCTTGGAGGGCAGCTATTTCAAGCTCGGTAAGGGCTGGGTCTGCAACCAGTGGCGGTCCAGCAAGAGTACAGGTAGCAGATGTGCCTGTCTTGGTAGCACATATCTCACTATTTGCCTGCCTGAGTAACTCTCCATCTACTCTCAATGATCCCCCTCGAGTATTGTAGGTCAGGAGTCGTCCATTGATCGTGAGAGGATTTTTGAGGACTCCGGCACTATCCTCAAACCAGATTTTTGGAGTGATGATATTGCTAGCCAGTGTACCATTCATCAGAGCTCCATCAGCGATGATAGTGGCATCGATACCCGTCACATCAGGATGGATATAGATATTTCCTCCATTCCCTGCACTGTCTTTTTGTGCGATAAAGACGAGAGAAGATTCTCGAGAGAAGTAATGGATATCTCCTCTGAGGTAGATATCGGCTCCGACAACAAGGACGACTTTTGAACCAGTAAGACGAGGCACTCATGCGAAGCTGACAACTCTGTTATTATCACTTCACTCGAAGTAGTAGTAACCATTGTTATTTCGCGTTTGTGCACCTTTATTCTTTGCTGCGTGCTGGAGTTCGGGAGTTGCTATGGTGATTTGTTCACCGAGATCGACAGTCATATTCGCAAACCCTGAATTATCCACACCACCAATCGTTGGATCGTACTGCTCTTTCACATAGGTCTGAATATTTTGTGCCAGATTGGTACGGAAGTCGCTTGACGGAGCTACTTTGGTGGAATCCGTGAGTTCGTAGCCATAGATTGGTGTGCCGATACGAGTGATGAGTAGATCCTGATAATAGCTCGGACTTACTTCATCGAGATTTGGAACTGTTTGTTGGCTGCCATCTGAGAAACATCCGATAAGAGTATCAGGGTCAAAAGGATAGGTTCCAATAAGTTCATTTCCAGCATTATCCTGGACACAGTAGACGATTTTTTGGGCGGTGGGATTATAGTTTATTTTCCCCGAAACAATTGGTCCAACTCCTGCGCCTATTGCTGGGAATGGAGCATAAAAAACTGGCAATGGAATATTTGGAGAGTGGCTTGTCGAAGTCCCTATTACATTACAGTTTGTATCAAAGATAGTACTAATGACGGCATCTTGGAGTACCACTGCCGTGCGAATACCACTTCACCAAAGACCAGATCCGCTCGTATTATCCGTTGCGCTCAATGTCACATCGAATGTACCATTATTTTTGTCCACCTCTGTCCCTGTTACACTCGGATAGATAGTATCCACTCCGAGGTTGATACTGACTTTACTCTTATCTGTATCATTATTCCCCGCATTGTCATAGATAAAGAACTGCTGGTTTTGAAGTGTTTCATTTCTGATAACGCGTTGGTAGGTGACGATATCCCTGAGCGGATTGGTCAGCCCCCAATCTGTCTGATCTGCTGCAGCATTGATATCCGCTTTGACGAGCCATGCACAGGTACAATTATCATTATTTTCTACGAGTTCATTGTTACAGGTAATAGTGGCAGTGATTGGTTTATTGAGCCATTTCCCATCAGTGGAAGTCAGAGTTTTACCATCAGCAGCAGAGACATTGTCGCCCCCTCCTGTCGCGCTAATGGATGCTAGAGGAGCATCGATATCGCGTGGTATCGGTTCATAGACGGTATGGTATTGGTTTGCTCCATCCTTGTAGGCCAATTCCTTTCCAGTTGGCAGAGAGACGATACAACGAAGAGTGTTATCGCCCGTTGTCTGTGGAGTAGCAGATTCACAGGTCATTTCTTTTACCACATCAGCACCATCCACACGGAATGTGACATTTTTCGTAAATGGTCCGGCGCCCAAGCTATTATATAGTTTTCCCTCTGTTGTCAGGATACACTCTGCATACGTATTACTCTCCGGATCACAGCCGATTTTATAGTTAATATCTGCTTCTATCGTGCAGAAGAGAAGTGGGTTTGCTGGCTCGATTTTATAAGCACTTGGCATATCACATCCCGATCCTCCACAACCAGTTTTTTGACACATCGAATTCGTACTATATCCATCTCCGACTCGGACCGCACACACTGTGGTTGTCGTTAACCCTTCTTGGAATGAATGCGCATTTTGAGCAGAAGCAAATCGTCCGAGATTCCCCGGAAGAACGCCGAGATAGGATAGCTCGAGAACGTCCTCACTATTATACTGGAGGAGAAATGGTGTAAGCGGGCTCACAACTTCTGGATCTCACTTTCGAGCATAACAGCTCACTGTCGCATTAAATGGAACTAGATCATTCCATTTTTCATATCCTATGGTATTTTCATAACTATTTGCGATTTGATCACATCATTGTACTTCGTCGCCTGCTGTTGCAACACGCACGTTGATCATTTTAGTACAAGCATTGGCTGTAGCATAATTATCCCCACTGTAGAGACATTCGACGGTATATGGAGTAGAACTCGCTGGTAAAGTAGTCGGGTAAAGAACTCTCGTTCCCCTGAGATAAGACTCACTCGTGACAGTAGTAAATGCTGGAGTACCCGCATTTGAAATCCTATATTTGAAAGAAGTCCCTAGATCGGCCGTACAATTAATATATGGCTGGTCCACATTTGCTTTCAATTCGCTTGGGGCTTCTGTAGTTATATTTCCTGCACACGTCATCGTACAGGCGATACCATTCCATGTTTGTCATGCAGCACACCCTACAGTATGTGCAAGTGCAGCGGATGCTGGTGAAGTACCAAATGTTGGACCTTTACGATTTGATTGTTTTGTGGTGATACTATAGGGCGTCTCACTTGGAGCAAGATTTGTGGTGATACTATACGCACCCCCCGTACATAGGACGCTGGGAGTCAGAGCATTGACGCCATTATAGAGTGTTACGAGTGTATTATTGAGACAGCTCCCCGTAAATGTCGGCGTCGTATCCGTCTCAGCTGAGGCCGTTGCCGGAGCACCCGATGGAGTAGTACATTGTGTAAATGTCGTCACTCCTGTTACAATACCGAGATTTTGCGCAGTACAGGCAAAATTTGCATTTCCTGTGAGTGTATTTCCAGATGCATTCACAGAAGTATCAAGAAACGACATCGGAATAGGATAGGTAACTATCTGATTATTGATGATAGGAATATGTATTATAGCATCACCCCGTACTTGCAATGACCCAACAGTTGCAGAAATTCCCGTATTTGACGAAATATCCGACAATACAATGACATCATCACTCGAATCAGGTCGGTCCTTTAGCGCATCATCCAGACACAAGACGTCGCTCTTCCAGTTATTTGGCTCGTTCCAGTTCGTAGGATCAGCAAGATAGGTGCCACAGAAGTACATCGTATTCTGAGTAGCAGGACAAGAAGCATTACGGACTTCCCAGCTCTCAGTAGAATACGTATCAAGCCATGAAATAATAGTTGGCGAGAGCGATTCTCGAGCGAGACAGTTATTTGAAAATGCTACAGGGTCTTCTCCAGTAAGTTCAGTAAGGGTTGTGAGACTACTATGAAATGATGAAATAAGATTATCTCTCAATTCTATCCCCACCAGTCAGGATAATCCGGTAGAATTAAAGGAGGTGAGTGAGTTGTTATTGAGATATAAGAGTGCAAGATTTGTGAGTCCAATTCCCGAGAAGGAAGTGAGTAAGTTGCGCTCAATGTGTAAGAATATGAGATCTGAGAGTCCAGTCCCCGAGAAGGAAGTGAGTAAGTTGTCATTGAGATATAATTGCCCGAGATTTGTGAATCCAGTACCATCGAAGGAAGGGAGTTGATTATCAGAGAGCCACAGACTTGTAAGATGTGTGAGTCCAGTACCATCGAAAGAGGTAAGTAGGTTGTTATCGAGATCTAAGGATAGGAGATTTGTGAGTCCAGTACCATCGAAGGAAGGGAGTTGATTATTTTCCAATTGCAAATCTATAAGATTTGTGAATCCAGTACCATCGAAAGAGGTAAGTAGGTTGTTATTGAGATACAAACTAATAAGATTTGAGAGTCCAGTGGCAGAGAAAGAGGTAAGCTGATTATTATCGAGATTCAAACTTGTGAGATACGGTAGCCCTGTGATAGAAACTGCATGAGTTCCTTGAAGATTATTGGCATATAAACTCAACACAGTAACATGGCCATCAACACAGGTAACGCCAAACCAACTACAGAAATCAGCAGTTGTGTTCCATCCTGTTTTATTTGTCCAGTTGGCTCCATCAGTAGCGGTATAAATACTCATAAGGGCTGCTCTTTCGGCTGTTCTTTGAATACAGTCTGCGCTGCCATCGAGTCCTCCATCCGTGAGAGTCCAATTATTCGGTGCGATATCGAGCGTATTTCGTGCTGCACCAGCAAGGCAGTATTTCGAATTTCCTCCATGAAATGAGATATTGGGTTTCACGGTTTGTGCTGACCAGCCAGATAATAGATTATCATAATTGATGATAGAAAGTGTGCTCTCGGAGAACATACCTGACATATCCGTGACATTGCTGACGTTCCAAGAGCCGATGGGTTGATCAAAGGCGGTGGTGTCAGCAAACATATAACTCATACCAGTCACATTGCTGGTATCCCAGGTACTGAGGGGTTGATTGAAGGAGGAGGTATATCTAAACATTGAACTCATATCCGTGACATTGCTGGTGTCCCAGGTACTGAGGGGTTGATTGAAGGAGGAGGCATCCTGAAACATATAATTCATATCCGTGACAGTACTCGTGTCCCATGTTCCGATGGGTTGATCGAAGGCGGTGGCGGTGTAGAACATCTTTTCCATATTCATGACGGCACTGGTATCCCATGTTCCGATGGGTTGATTGAAGGCGGTAGCAGATTGGAACATATAGGACATACTGAGGACAGCGCTCGTGTTCCAATTCTTGATAGTGTCTAATCCGCCATTATTGAAAGCGGAGGCGGAGTAGAACATGGATGACATATTCGTGACAGCGCTGGTGTCCCAGGTACTGAGGGGTTGATTGAAAGAGGTGGCACCATAGAACATACCTGACATAGTCGTGACAGCGCTCGTGTTCCAATTCTTGATAGTGTCTAATCCGCCATTATTGAAAGCGGAGGCGGAAAGAAACATGCTAGACATATCTGTTACCGAGCTCATATTCCATCATCCGATATCTTGATTAAAGGCGAGGGCATTACTAAACATACCAGACATATTCGTCACAGAGCTGGTGTTCCAAGATCCAATATCTCAGTTAAAGGCAGTGGTCCAGCCAAACATATTTCACATAGCCGTCACAGAGCTGGTGTTCCAAGATCCAATATCTCAGTTAAAGGCGGAGGCAGAAAGAAACATGGAATTCATATTTGTTACAGAGCTCGTATTCCACGATCCAATATCTCAGTTAAAGGCGGAGGCACCTTGAAACATAGCAGACATATCTGTTATAGAGCTGGTGTCCCATCATCCAATATCTTGATTAAAGGAGTAGGCACCATTAAACATAGAATTCATATTTGTTACACCTGCAAGATTTGGAGTATCTGAGGCAGCTCTCGTATAATTATTACACCCACGAAATGCAGATGCCATAGAGGTCCATGAATTGTCTCCCCACTGATCTACTCAGAGAAATTTTGATTTATCTCCAGTATTATTAAAGTATATTCTTGGAAATGTTCCCCTGATACGGATTTTTTGACTTACTTGAGGAGAACCATAGTCGTGAAGAATGGAAAAATATGTCGAAGGAGTAGTAGCATTGTAGGTTTCATCAAAGACGCCATCATTATTCCAGTCTATCTCAAAATTATAGGCAGTCGATGAAACAAGTGGGATTTTAAATGAATTCGCATTGGTGGGGGTCGTGTTCGTTGCGGTTCCGGTTGACGGAGAATTATTCGTCTTCACTGTGAACACAAAGTCAGTGTTATTGATAGCATCTGCACCGGCAAATGGCACTATGCTCAATGTCAATACAACAAACAAGAGTGCTCATGCACGAGAAAACAATGATTTCATACAAAAAAATTATAATTACTCCCATAAGCATATAGGGTTTTCGGAGAAAATGCAACTGTTTTAGCTGTATTTTTTCTCTTCTTAGAGCGGAGTACAGGATAAAATATATTGACTTCTATCTTTTTATTCTTTTCTGAAGAGAAAGAATATATTTCTTGCTTTTTTTGTAGTATTTTTGTGCCTGCTTTCCGAAAATACCTCCTACGTTTCCGAGGGCGTCAGATACCGTCTTTCCTATCTTGATAATCCAATCTGAGAGTGGGCTGGGTATGATACGCGCCAGCTTCCATGCTCACCAGACGATCAAGAGAAGGGCTATTATTTGGTTAAAATTGATGATTTTCCAGCGGGCAAGCAATCCAAAAAGATAGGAGACATTATCAGAAGAAGCATCATTCCACCATTCGCCGATAAACCACATCAATCCCCAGAGCACCGCTCCGAGACCTGCTGCTAGTCCTCTTTCTGGACGGAGCTTTCGTACGATATAGACAAGTGAAAATATGGCGAGCGTACAGAGCATATACACGAGTCCGAGTGGAAATCGTGGAAACTCTGCTAGGATGGGGTTATTGATATAGTCGACAGCGAAAATACTATTACTTCGTACACCATAGATTTGCCCTCCCAGAAACGCTCAAAAATACGCCATTATGGACCCAAATATCCATGATATCACGGTGATATCGAGCGTTTTTTCTTGATCCTCGTGATCTCTCGTCCTCATATGATACCAAAATACACTAAAAAATCCTAGCAACGCCGCGCCAGAACTAAAATAATAATCAGACATGAGAAAGAAGCTGAGAACGGGATAATCAAGAGAAAATGCTGATTTGGTCACCATGCCAGAATAGAGCATGATATGCATTATACGAGAGACGAGGAAAGTGCCGAGGAAAAATGAGAGAAGATTGATGCTAAAAAAGGAGGTATTGATATCATATTTTTTACCCAGTCTCCTGAGCATCCAATAAAATAAAAGAAAAGAAAGCGTCAATGCAACTCCAAACGTTGTGACTGGGATAGTCGTATCGCCAAAAGAAAATGAGTAAAGTTCTGGATACATAAAAAAAGAAATAAAAACAGATATTCTACGAAAAGTATAAAAGCAAAAGAAAAAATGCAAGAAAAGTGCTGTACAAAAAAGAGTATCCAAAGCAATATTTGTAGCATAATGAAATAAATACTATCCCCGTCATTCCAGCGAAAGCTGGAATCCATGTGACATCATGATTCCTTTGAAACAATATTGTCAGGTAAATAAGGTTTTCTCACGACCTGGATCCCGATTTTCATCGGGATGACAAAATGCTATCCCCATGCATGAGGGGAATTTGGCGATTGTCCCATCTCCCCCTTAAAAATTCATCAGAATTTTAGAGGGGGTTAGGAGGTGAGCATCCTGATTCTGATTCTTTTAATCCCCCTTAATCCCCCTTTATCAAGGGGGCATATTACTATTCCTTCTTTATTCCTTATTCTTTGAATATTATCTCGCATATTCCACAAACCGATTCTCTCGGCTCACCATCACTTTTACCTCACCTGGATATTGGAGATTGTCTTGAATACCGATCGCGATATCGCGAGAGAGTTTTTCTGCTTCGAGATCAGAGATATTGCGTGGATTCACGAAGACACGAACTTCACGCCCAGCTGAGAGAGCATATGCCTTTTCCACACCTGGAAAGGAGAGCACGAGATTTTCCATATCTTTCATACGTTTGATATATTCTTCGATATTTGCTCGACGAGCACCTGGACGAACGGCGCTAATCGCATCAGCGATCATGATAATACCTGTTTCGATACACGTTGCTGGGATAGCATTATGATGACCTTCTGTGATATTGATGAGTCGTTCATCAAATCCATACTTTCGAAGAATTTTCCCACCAATTTCTGGATGTGTCCCCTCGATATCGTGGTCCAGAGCTTTACCGATGTCGTGGAGGATACCTCATCTGAGGGCGATCTCTGGATCAGCTCCCACTTCACGAGCGATAGCTTCTGCGATATAGGCAACTTCTTGAGAATGTTTGAGAATATTTTGACCGAAACTCGTACGAAAACGGAGCTTACCGATCAAGCTCACGACTTCATCTGGAAATCCAGTAATTCCCATCTCAGAACATACCTGTTCACCGAGCTTGAGAAGGAGTTTTTCGGCATCTCGTTGGTTATTTTGGACGATTTCCTCGATACGAGCTGGCTGGATCCTCTTATCTCCGAGGAGATCTTCGAGTGATTTTTTCGCGACATAACGACGGAAGAGATCAAAGCTAGAAATAAAGATAGTATTTGGTGTGTCATCGATGATGATAGAAACACCTGTTTCTTTTTCAAATGTTGTGATATTTCGACCTTCTTTCCCGATAATCCGTCCTTTGAGGTCATCACTTTCGAGCTCAATCGTTGTCTGGGTGGTTTCGGCTGTCACAGCACTTGCATACTGTTGCATACTGTTCACGAGAATCTCACGACACAGTTCTTCTTCTCGATTTTTGAGTTCCGATTTTTTCTTCTCGATTTGTTTGATAAAATCACCCTCATATTGTTCTTCAATCTGAGCGAAGAGTCGCGTTTGTGCCTCTTCGACAGAAAGTCCAGCAATTTCAGAGAGTTTTTTGCCGATTTCTTTTTTCTTTTCTCCGAGGAGTTCATCTTCTCTGGCGAGTGATTCCTTCGCGGTATTCAGATCCTCTGTCTTTTTAACCAGCTCTTCAAGTTTTTGATCCAGTTTTTCTTCTTTTTGCTCGAGACGTTTTTCGAGATCAATCGCCTTCTTTTCTATCTCTGCTGCTCTATCCCTCTCTTCCTTTGCTTGTTTGCGTGCTTCTTCGAGTATTTTATCACTTTCGTGATCGGCTTTTTTTCTGATATCTCTTGCTGATTTTTCTGCTTCCGCAACGAGATTATTCGCATAGCCAGCACCACGCTTATTTTGAACAGTCTGGTAGAAAAAATATCATCCAACACCAATAAATAGACCTATAATAAGGCCGAGTATGAGTTCCATATCTAGGGAGTAAAAAATTAAAATGATCGATGGCACAAACACATTTCCAGAAAATATTCTTTTTGAGAGAATAGAAGGGACTTTTTGTGTAAAAAACGTAGAATAGAGAAAATAAACACTTCTGACTCCTCTCACCTTCTTCAATAATAATTCAAAAAAATAGCTTCTGTTTTCCTGATGTGCCGTTTTCGTGTGATACTTTTGTTGTAGAGCACACCTCTCGATCAGAGTCATAGTATGAAAAATAAGAGAAAAGGCAAGAAGGAACACTGTGATTTTTGGGGTTGAATTCGTTTTGTGAGTTTCATCGATTATAGAAAAAGACATTCTCTCTCTATTTCTCATCTATGATTTGGCATTTTTATAATAGAAACTATACTGTGTAGGATATAGTAGGCAGACGTTATCATTATTTTTTATGAAAAAACACTGAAAAAAAATACTTTCTGGCTTTACGCTCATCGAGTTGACAGTAGCCATAGCTATTGTTACTGTTCTCGCCACTGCAGGGCTTGCTGCCTACACAGGATACCTCAAAAATGTCAGAGACACGACTCGGATATCCGATATTGCTCTTATGAATTCCATTGTTCTCGATAATATTCGTTTGCAAGGAACAATTCCGACATCAATTCCAGAATTCACGACACTTATCACTACGGCAAATAATGGCCAACCGATTGTAGATCCCCTTGATAAAAAAGTCGCCTGCCTTACTTCTGCTACCGATAATACCCAAGATTACTGTGGCTATATCTACAATACCTGTGATGATGGAGCTGGATATGTGATAAGTGCAAAATTTGAAACTACTTATCAGACACAACGCTATACTCAGATATCCAACGAGGCAGCGTGGTACTATCATCTTGGACGTTGCACAGCGCTTGATTTACCCCCAGCTGCGAGTATTCCTCCTCCAGTTGCCTGTAGAACAAAGGCGGATTGCGAACTCAATAGTGTCTGTGTCTGACCTCCGCCAAAACATTGTCGAGAAAAAAATCTCCAAAGCATTGGATCAGAGTGTGATGTAGATGACGACTGCGATAGTAATAATTGCAACGTAAACGCTCACAAGTGCAAAAATTAGAGCTTGATTTTCCTCATTTTATTGTAAGATAGGAAGCGTTCATAGATATGTTTATAGTTTTAGGTTTCCAAGCAGATTCTTTGTCAGCTCTTTTAAATAAAACAGGGTAGATTCCTGCCTTCGCAGGAATGACGAAAATTCATTCCTTCTTTTTTATTTTTTCTTTCTTCTCTTTTCTTTATCCATGACCACCTCCCCCCGCCATGTCTGATACGTGACGCTTCTCTGAAGGCCAAGCTCTGGGAAATCCAGCTTTGTGAATGCTGCTATTGGTGATAAAATCAGTATCGTTTCTGCTATTCCCCAGACGACGAGACGCCTTATCCGTGGTATCTATACCGACAAAAACTGTCAGATAATTTTTCAAGATGTTCCAGGGCTTCATTCCAGCTCTCACAACTGGAATCAGTCTATTAACTGGGTGACGAAATCCGCGCTCGAAGATACTGATATTATTCTGCGTATTATCGATGGTGCAAGACCAAAAGGCCTCGAAGAAGAAATGATTGATACGCTGGTTTTAGAAGCAAAAGTTCCCGTCGTAACGATCGTGAGCAAGGTAGATACGATGAATGAGTTTGAGAAACATCTCTACCCAAAAGGAACGATATTTGTCTCAAGTATCACGAAGGAAGGCATCAAAGAAGTCATCGCCCAGCTCGCAACACTCTTACCAAAATGACCGCTCCTCTACCCAGAAGATGATATCACCGACCAAGATATCTACACTCGTGCGAGTGAAATCATTCGTGAAAAAATATTTCTCTCCACCTATGAGGAAGTGCCTCACTGTACCTATGTCGATGTCGATATGATGGAAGATAAAGGAAATCTCGTCAAAATCCTCGCTTATATCTACTGTATGACCGACTCTCAGAAAAAAATACTTGTCTGAAGCCATGGGGCGATGATAAAAGAAATCGGTACTTTAGCGAGAAAAGACCTGCAGGATCTCTTCGAAAAAAAGGTCTACCTCGACCTCCATGTCAAAGTCAGTGCTGGATGGCAGACACGAGACACTATCACACAGAAAATATTGGGAAAGAAATAGATGTTTCTTCTCGTTATCCCTTCCATCATTGCTGAGGAGGGAAGTTTTTTACTGATTCTTGCTCACCAATCTTGCCACCACTGAAATGGGGTTTCGGGGGACAAACTGTTTGAGCGGGATGAATGCAGAGTGTTTGATGAATGGGGAAAATAGCGAGTTTTTGTCCCCTGAATGGTTTTGGGTACTTTTGCCACCAAAAGTACCAGAAGGGTGCCAGTAACTGGAATTGTTTGATGACCTGGATTCTCGGGTCAAGCCCGAGAATGACGGAAATAAGTGTTTTTAATACAAAAAGTACAAAGGAGCTCGTTTCCCTTTTTCGTCAAGAGGAAAAACCATAAAAATCCGGCTCTCTCGGTAAAAAATCTTGTAGAGAAGCGGGTTTTTGTTATAGTGTACAAAATTTTACTTTTAATGTTTACATTATGCGCGGCGATCGAAATATCATCTCTCAGACGACACCACCTTGGACTACAGCTCTTATCGTGATTATTGCGCTACTCTTTGTCATCCTCATCTGGAGATTTGTGAGTGGTGGAAGTGCCCCCGATCTCGCGACAGCACCTGTCAGTCTCAGAATGACCGACGCAACTAGCTCCGTCCTACTCACGGGTCAGGATAAAAAAGAAAAAACTGTTCAGGCAAATACACCTCTGGCTGATCTTGATCTTATAGAAGTGAAAAATGGTACTGCAAAGCTCGCTTTTTTGAATAATGACAAAAATTCCCTTAACCTCAATATGGGGACAAAAATACGCTACCTCGGTCTTGGCACGGATAATAAAACACAATTTCGTCTCGAAAATAAGGATCTCTGGGTACAGGCAGATACTGGTGATATCTCACTCGATCTTCTCGGTGTCGTCGTACTTCCTGCATCAGGAAGTGTACTCAATATCGCAAAGAATGAGCTCTTTACCACCATCACTGTCCTACAAGGCACGGCGACTATCAGTATAGAAGCGAAGACTCTCGAAATGAGTGCTGGACAACAACTCAATTATTCGACGCTTCGTACCGTGACATATGACGATCTCTCGACTCGTATTGCTCCTATCAATCCTGATACACTCTCGAGTCCATGGATGTCTCTCAATGGCGCCAGTGCATACACGACGACCCTTGTTTCCTCAGCACAGGCAGCGACAACTGGAACCGGTGGTTCTACTCTTGGAGGTGGCTTGGTACTATTTGAATCTCCTGTCGATGAATCAACGGTGAATACAAAGACGATCACCGTCTCTGGTAAGGTCCTCAATGCGAGCGTTGCTCGCCTCATCATCAGCAATCTCCCCGCCACTCTCGACCCTGTCAAACAAACTTTTGTACTCAAAAACCTTCCTCTCACGAATCATGAAAATAATCTCATCTATCGGACCTATGATGCTACTGGGACACTCCTCTCAAAAGGATTTGTCACGGTCTACACGACATCAGTCGCTGCTGCAGCTGCCAATGCGCCCGTCAGTAATACAGCAGCTACTACGGCACCCAGCAATGGCCTCGCACAAGTCAGCACGTACAAACCCGATAAACGTTTCCGTGTTACCGCTCCTGCAGCTGACTACTATGAAACGACAGACAAGAAGGTCCGTATCGAAGGAAGTGTCTCCGCTGACACAGCGTATTCTGTCACTATCAATGATTTCAAGCTCGCTTCTTTTACACCAAATGGTACCTCGTGGTATTATTTTGCGAATCAAGAATTTGGAAATATGCAAGAAGGAACCAACACCTATACTATCCGATATTTTGATGCAAACGGCAAAGAAATCTACAAACAACTCTTTGTCATAAAAAAGAATCCGACACCACTGGCAGCACAATAATCCTCTCATCTTTTTACGACTATGCGAAATACTTCTGGGACCTCTCTCACCGAAGTGATGGTAATGATGGTTATTCTCTGAATCTCGCTCGTGGGTATTTTTAGTATGGTCAGTAATGGGCAACTGCTTGCTTCTCTTTCTGATACGCGATTGGTCGCTCTCAATATCGCTCGTGAAGGACTCGAATCCGTGACAACCCTCAGAGATACCTTTTCTTTGGCAAATTATTCCAGTGGTACCTGTAGCACTGGTAGCGTTGCGGCTTTTTTTACCACTAATGGGAGTCAGATATTGACAGATAATTGCCCTGTCATGGTAACTAGCCCAGTACCTCCACTACCACCAACTCCTGCAGCAACACCTTATTATATTCTCGATGATAACAAAGGACTTACTGTGGGGACAATAAATGATACCCATGTCTGCATCAATGAATACGGCTGGTACTCGCAGCAATATTCTGTGAAGTCTGATACGCCTGGTCCAATAATAACTTGCTTAACTGAAACTGACTTTTGTTCTGATAATACCACGCAAAGCTGTAAAACATGATTTCAACGAAAGATTACTTTTGCAGATTGTGACCCGGAAAATCCAGCGCAATGTATCGTGGCAACATCGATTGTCTGGTGGTGAACGGATGCTGATGAGTCACTCACTCTGTCACAAACCATCACGATTAAATAATCCTCATGGCTCCCCGCCTCTATTTCCCTCTCGGAATCTTCTCATGCCTTGCGTGGATGAGTGGGATTATTATTGGGAGTATTTGGTGATGAGCTGGAATTTGGTGCGTTATGCTCTTCATCCTTATCCTCGCGGTCTGGAAACTACCTCGATGGTGGCTTTTTTGAGTGTGTCTCGTATGTCTTTTCTTATGATGGGGATGGAGCACTCTATCACTCTGACATCTGCAAGATACCACTCATACTCTCTGAGAAATGGTGGGTTGGGGTGGATTTACTCATACTATCGAGGGGAAAGCGGAACGACTGCTTTCTATCAGTGAATATACTCGTCGATATCGTGTCTCTCTGACTCACATCGATGGGGAAGAGGTGAGCTATGATGTTGCTCTTATATTGCCCACCAATCTAACACTCATTGAAGGAGATACTTTTAAGTCCGTTGGGAAATTTAGCTTTCCCGAGGATACACCCGAATATGCTGGAGAAAAAAATCTCTGGTATCGTGGTATGGCAGCAGAATTTCAGTCTTTCCAAAATACGAAACAACCTCCCAGAAAATATAGCTTCCTCGTCCGTACCCAACAATGGTTTGATCAAAAATTGCAAGAAATATTCCCGCGAGAAGGATATCAAATACTCTCTGGTATGCTCCTCGGACAAAGAAGCGCGATGTCAGAAGCCCTCAAAACACAACTCAAAGCATCAGGACTTATGCATCTCATGGTAGTCAGTGGCGGAAATATTATGATGCTCATCATCTTTCTCTCGCTCTTTATCCGCAGTATGCCAGTATGGATTCGGATAGGCATTATTGCTAGCACTGTTTTTGCTTTTGCGCTTCTAGTCGGTGGTGATATGCCAGTCTGGCGAGCGGCCCTAATGGGCACTATCTGATATGGCGCAGGGCTATGGTGATACCGTTTTCGCGTCCTTATTTTACCGCTTGTCGTCGCATCAGTGATAGCACTTTGGAATCCTCTCTCGCTCGTCTATGATATCGGTTTACAGCTCTCGTTTCTTTCGGTTATTTGTATTATCGTCTGGTGAAAAAAATTTGCCCATGCTCTCAGATTTCTCGGCAGTTTTTTTGCGGAGGCGACCGCCCTTACGATCGCAGCAACGATTTGAACACTCCCAATAACTATCTTTTATTTTGGAACATTTTCCCTTATAGGTCCGCTCGCAAATATGCTTGCAGCACCTGCTGTTCCTATCGTGATATATGGCGGTATTATGACACTCTTTGTCAGTCTCTTCTCACACACTCTGGCTATCTGGATTGGCTATACCCCCTGGATTGCTACCTCCTATATCTCCTCTATTATTTCGCTCTTTTGAAGCCAAAAATGGTCACTTCTGACAGTCAATATAGACGCCTATAAATCGTATTTTATTCTGGTGAGTCTCGGGTTTTTGTTTCTGATGATCGTGAAGTCTGAGCTGAGAAAGAAGGGGTAACACAACCATACCAATACAAAATACATCCGCCTAGGCGGACCATCAAAAGTACAAGAACGCCGTGAGTGGGACACCCTCTTTTTCTGTCCTATTGTTCCGCTCCCTCATAAATGAGGGAGAGTTTTGTTTCAGCTCCCCCTTAAAAATTCACTAGAATTTTAGAGGGGGTTAGGGGGTGAGAGTCTGTGTATCTTTCTCTCTCCTTTTTTATACGGCATATCTCTGTTTTCTCGCAATCGTGATCATAATGGCAACAAGTAGAATACCAGCAACAATCTGCCAGAGATCAGGAGTTTTATGAGTATAAAAAATATCGAGGAGAAATCCTGTGAGCGGGAAAGAGAGCTCAAAAATCGTCGCTTGTGAAGCAGGAGTGAACTCTATTCCTCGGTAGTAAAATGTCGTACCAATAACACCTGAAAGAAGGGCTATCCCGACCATAATCATTGAAAATTGAGCAATATCGGCTGGGAATGTGAAGAGATTGATGCCGAAAAGAGTGAAAATTCAGAGTGTTATCATCCCGAGAATAGCCACCATTCCGAGACGATATGCTGTCATAGTGCGCGCCTTGTACCCCTGCTGTGAAAGATACCGAGAAAACACGGTTGCCGAACCCCAACAGACTGCTGCGATAATACTCGCCATCGCAGAGCGAAAGGCATCAGTTCCAAAAGAAAAATCAAGTCCTGATTTTCCAAAACTCACAAAATAACTCGCCAAAAGTGCTCCAATTGCGAGGAAATAGAAGCTTTTTTTGGGACGTTCTCCGAGGAAAATAAGCGCTGCTGTGATCGCAAAAACAGGTTGAAGCTTTTGGAGCAGAAAGAGAATACCAAATGAGGTGTAGTGTACATTCGCCAGTGCCCATGTGAAGGCATAGGTACCAATAAGTCCTGAGAAAAGTGCCACACCAATCAGTGAAAGCCATGCTTTTTTATTCAGACGTGGCGCCCGAAAATGTGACCAGCCAATGATAGCGAGGAGTATAAATCCTATCGCATGCTCAAGAGTCACTATCACGAGTGGTGAAAGCCCAACTATTTGAGAGCGAAGAAGTCAGTCGAGTCACCAGCAGATTCCTGCGGCAACGATAAAAAGAGAGGAGAAATTCATTGGAAAGAAAAAGAGGAAAGAAAAAGAAAAATGGAATGACAAAAAAATTCCTACCTATGACTATTGCTATAACTATTACTTCTATCGTCTTTTTCTTTTTCTTGTAGATTCTGAGCGAAGTCGAAGAATTACTTCCTCTCCACAGTCATATAAAATTCAAGTTGGTCACCTACTTCAACACGCACATCTCATTTATACTGAATTCCACACTCATTCCCCTCTTCTACTTGTGATACTTCTTCTCCGACTTGTTTGAGATTTTCGACAATACCAGTGCCAGCCACTCGTTCATTTCGAATAATTTTCACCTGTGCTTTTTTCTGAATATTGCCAGACACAACTGAGAGTCCGACAATCTGCATTTTTTCTCCTGTATAAAATATCTTCAGTGCTTTCCCTTCTCCGATAAGGAGTTGATCATATTTGATATCGATCATACCTGTCGCGATACTTTCCACTTTTTCGATAATACGGTAGATGACTTTTTCTGAAATTACCTCGATTCTTGATTTTGAGAGTGTGCCTATCGCATTACCTCCAACGGGGACATTGAACGCAACGAGAAGCGCTGAACTCGTTCCTGCCATGAGTACATCTGACTCATTGATAGCACCGATACCTGCGTGAATGATTTTGACAGCGACATCTTTGGCTTGGATTTTTGAGAGAGAGGCCTTGAGCGCTTCCATACTTCCGTTACTGTCTGCTTTCAGGACGATTTTGAGGTATTGAAGCGTTCCTGTTTTGAGGCGATTCATGAGGTTCCCAAGAGATGCTTGTTCAAATTTGTTGATACTTTTACTACTTGCTGCGAGTTTGTATTCTTGGGCTTTTTCACGAGCCACATCGAGCGTCGTCATCACTTGAATAATTTGTCCCCCTTCTGGTACGAGATCGAGACCAGTAATTTGTACCGGCATACTACTATGTGCTTCAGCGATATTTTTCCCAAAGGCATTTTTCATAGTACGAATCTTGCCACATGATGCTCAGCAGAGAACAGCATCCCCACGATTTAAGACACCAGCATTGATCAGAATATTTGTGATCACTCACTGCCCTGGATCAAGGTAGGACTCGATAACTGTGCCTACTCCAGGACGTGTTGGATGAGATTTGAATTGTTTTATATCAGCGACGAGAAGCACCATATCGAGCAATGTATCCATCCCCATACCTGTCTTCGCGGAACACGGTACACAAATAGTTTCACCACCCCAATCCTCTGGCACCAGCTCATTATCAGCGAGAGCTCGCTTCACCATATCGACGTCAGCGCCTGGTTTATCCATTTTGTTGATAGCGACGACCACTGGCACTCCTGCTTCTTTTGCGAGATTGATAGATTCAATGGTTTGTGGCTTCAATCCTTCATCTGCCGCGACGACGAGGATGATGATGTCAGTCAATCTAGCACCGCGAGAACGCATCAAGGCAAACGCTTCATGCCCTGGTGTATCGATGAGAGTAATATCTCTTCCATTCCTGTGAATCTGGTACGCGCCAATCTTTTGTGTAATACCTCCTGCCTCATTCATCGCGATATCGGATTTTCGAAATGCATCAAGAATCGATGTCTTACCATGATCGACATGCCCCATTATCGAGATAATCGGTGCACGAATCGTCTGCTCACTCGGATCATCATCAGCGAGAATAGCATCAATATTCCCATCCATAAGGTCTGTCAAACTACTATCATTTGAGAGGGCTCGTTTTGCGACGATACCAAAGGATTCTGCGACGAGAAAACATGTGTCAAAATCTATCTGAGAATTGAGGGTGACGATAATGCCATTTTTCATCAATTCTCCCATAATTCGAACAATTGAGATACCGATTTTATCAGAAAATTCTTTTACAGAGACAAAGTTTCCGAGCTCCACTTCCTGGCCTGCCTTATCAACCAGAGTCTGGCGAATATCTTCGAGATTTTTGTCTTCCTTTTTTTCTGCTGAGATATTTTTGTGACGACGAAATCCGTCTGTCTCTGTATTCGTGCCCGTATCGAGAAAGGCGAGCTTACTTTTGGTTCCTCGCTTGGCAGTTTTAAAATTTTTCTTTGGTGCATCTGGTTTGCGAAAATTGGGCTTATTCCCTCCTGATCCACCACTACCCTGACCTCCTGTCCGCGTGCCACCGAAGCCACCACCCTGTCCTGGACGAGACCCCTGTGATGAAGAATGACCACTGCCTGCTGGGCGAAATGGGCTCTGAGAAGAACCCGAAGAAGTATGATTTCTTCCGAGAGGTGCTCCTGATCCAGATTTCTTTGTTCCTAATGGTTTCGGGAGTGTATTTTGTGTATGAAAAACAACTGCTGGGCGAGATCAAAACTTTGTCCCTAAATCAAGTGCCCCGCTCTCTGGGAGCTTCACTGTACGAGAGATGTATGCTTTATCTTCTTCTAGTGTCTCACTTTCTGGTTTGTGCTGAGACACATTTGAAATATTTGAAATGGGTGTTGTATCTATCGGGGCAGGCGCTTCCGTAACAGAAACAGGAGTCTCAATAGGTGCTGATGCTTTTTTTGCAACGATTTTGATAATTTTTTTCTTCTCTGAACCCCCGCCCGTATGAGCAGGCTCGTTTCCGAGAGAAGCATAGTAATCATCACCAGAGGATGGACTCGCCATAAAATTAAAAACCTAGAAAATATGAGCTGTATGGTATAAATAAACGGATAAAAGTCAAAAAAAACGGCATAATGCAGGGAAATTTCTTGAAATCTCTCAAAAGTTATGTCGAAAACACTCATTTTTCTTTTTAAACACCCCCATCTTCATTCTCGTTGTTCCGCCCCCTCACTGGAGTAAGGGGGAGTTTGTTGCTGTTTCATCTCCCCCTTAAAAATTCACCAGAATTTTAGAGGGGGTAGGGGGTGAGATCTTAATCCTGATTCTCTGTTTCTTTTAATCCCCCTTTATTAAGGGGACATAAGAAAACATTCCTTCATTTTGCGCTTTGTCCGCCTCGGCGGGTGTATTTTGTATTTAGGCGATCTACAGTGGTAATTTCATATTATCTTCTTCCGTATCCCCTCCTCCGAGAATTTTCTTGTATGCATCATCTTCATCGTGCTCCACCCCTTGGACGAAAATATGTTTATAAGATTGTTTGTCTTCTGCAGCACGTACGAGCTTTCCTCCTGTCATCAAACAAATACCTCAGAGCAATGTCATCACCATGCCAGAAAGATGGGTATTCATCTGTATCTGTGTCCCCAGAGTCCCTGCCGAACCGATAAATGTCAGACTCACCACAATAGTGAGCAGTATAACCAAAAATCCACTCTGAGTATAGACAAATCGTGGGTCGAGAACGATGCCAAAATATTTTTTGGTTTTTTCATGGAGATCATAGGAAAAAAGTGTGATCAAGATCGCTATCAAAATCACGCTCAAAATCCATCCAATTCATCCCGCTAAAAATGAAAATGCTCCGACGGTGAGCGAAGTAGAAAGGTTTGCCCATGGTAAGACAAGTCCACTGGCAATACAGATGGCGCCGAGAAATACGAGCTTAAGACCAAGAGATGAACGCCAAAAAAAGTTCCACAAACGGTGAAAAAATCGGATAATCATCACGTGGTGCATACCACGTCTGGGCCGAAAATGATGGTTGGATGTCATAGATGCGCGATTTATACTGATAAGAACCGAAGAGTAAAGAGGATTGCATTGACTACGAAAGACTTTCTGTGTATACTACAACAAGTATGAAACCTAAAAGACCAAATACTATCGTCATTCTCGCCCTCCTTTTTCTGAGTCTTATAGTGACATTTTTTGAAGCGATTTACAAAGGATTGAAAGCTCTTATTACTGGCCGAATCACCCCTCTGAGACAGACACGACTCTTCCGTATATGGCACTGGGCAGCCCTGGATGGACCTCGGAGATTCTGGCAGTCACCTTCACGGTATCACTTTTTTCGTAGTCCTGCGACTCTTCTGGAGGTTATTTTGTATCCGAAGAAGAAAGGAGAAGTAGTTAGCGATGTAAAAAACAAAAGGTAATCTCAGAAAGTTGAAATACTGAAATGGGGTTTCGGGGGACAAACTGTTTGAGCGGGATGAACACAGAGAGTATGATGAAGAGAGAAAATAGCGAGTTTTTGTCCCCCGAATGGTTTTGAGTACTTTTGCCATCAAAAGTACCAGAACGCCGCCGGAAATTGGAATGGTTTGATGACCTGGATTCTCGTATCAAGTACGAGAATGACGGAGATATTCATTCTTATTTTTTATTTTCTCATTGGCAGATCCTTTTTCTTGCTTTTTATCGGTAAATTCTACAATGTTTGCATATGCGTAAAAATACTGGTTTTACTCTGATAGAAATCCTCGTCGGTGTCGCACTGACAGGTATGATTTTGATGACTGGGTATAGTGCATTTCAGAGTATTATGGAATCACAAGCACGACTCTGAGCGGTGATCGATATCCAGAAAAATCTCTTTTATACGAATGAAAAACTTGCCTCACTGATCCGTTCAGGAGGAACGGTCGATTATGAAGAATATTTTAATCGGAGGATGCTCGGATATGCACAGACTACTAGAGCGGATGGTATATTTACATTTACAGTTGCTTCACATTTTTGAAATGGAGATGTAGCGAGTAGACCACCGATGTATTATTGTGGTGTGGATAGCTGAGCTCAGGATGATGCTTGTATAACGGGCTCTTATGTTAGTACATCAAAAACAGTATGACCCTATACATCACCATTCCCTGTCTGACAACAACCCTACGGCCAGCATGAAGCACTCGCTTTCAATTACGATGATCCTGTCGGATATCCTGTACCGATTCAGCTCCCACCAGTTTTTAAATTAGATGCACAAATTACACAAGTGAATGTTTTTGATCGCTCAGCAACCGCTCTCATCCCACAAGATATCCCAAATATCTGACTCCCAGAGCTCTATCTGATTAAAAAAAATCTCGATGGCACCTATGAGCGTACCTATTTTCGGCATGTGTATGTCGATGATGTCGATGTCGCTGGAACTTGTGCTCCTGCCACAAGTATTGATGGCTGTCTCGGAAAAATACAGATAACGAAACTTACAGATTGTGATATCGATTCAGATGGTATTATCGATGCCTGGATACCGGCTCCTGACTTTATGATATGAACGGTGACTTGTCCATCAGTTGAAGCAGATATTTACACATCCGCTCACGAAGAAACAATATCCTGACCTCCCGATATCTCCCCAAACCTCATATGGGTCGATGTCACCTCGCCTGATATGAATGTCCTCCGTGCGACCTTTCTCCCTGCCCCCCTCAAAATACCAGCACTGTTGAGTGGATCAGGTGACCTTGTCCGAGCACCGCAAGTCTCTCTCTATCTCGAAGTCAACCTCAGTACTCGTCTCAGAAATAAATCATTTGTCCTTTCTGACTATAATTTTCCTCGAACTCTTATCACTACCTATGATCTCTCTGAATAATCATTCTCTGCGTGGTACTCGTGGGTCAGCCCTCGTAGTCACTATATTGCTCGTCAGCGTGATGCTCACGGCAGCACTGATACTCCTCCAGCGCATCATCCCCTATGCGAAGAATGTCCGATGAATGAATGACGCAGCACAGGCATACTACACCGCCCGATGAGAGACAGAGACCGCACGACTCACTTTTTTTACAGGAACTGGTGGTACACTCACTGCTCTCAGATTACCTTCTCTTTTTTGATTATTAAGCAGTATAGATACCACAGCAGTAGTATCACCTCGACGTGGGAATATATGATGTGGAGCTACCCGATGTACTATCCCCCCCATAAACGGTACTACCATCACGGAAAGCATCACAACACTCGCGCCCCCTTTCATCCTTACCAATGCACTATCCGACCATGTTATCAGTAGCGCCAATCCAGAACTCCCTCTGAAGATACGACTTTTTGAAAAAGATGCCAGCCCGAGCTATTTTGGCACGAGCAAACGTGATAAAGCATACCACACTCTCGATCCCAATAATTCTGGAGGACTCCGATTTGATTTTCGAGGAGTGGCTACAAAATTAATAGATAATTTTGGATTAAAAATAAAATTTAAAGATGCTGTTCCTGTAAATACCAATCTCACCCTCAAAATGCAATATTCCGATGGCACAACGGTGAAGACATTTACAAATGATTATGCAATAGACAGTTTAACAGAAGAACCTTTTTCCGGACTCAATACACTTACAGGGAATATCCAAACCATTAATGCGGATGGCACTATTACTGCTGAATATCTACAACCTTTAGAAACTTTCTTGAATTTCGATTGCAGTAACGCAACAATCTGTAGTCTTTCTTTGTCGGTCGATGGTACGACACCTCTTGATTTTCAGCTCATTTCTTCATGAACGAGCGCAGCCCCTCTTCCTGATCTCAATGCTGTCGTTATCGGTGATGGACTCTCAGAGAATGGTCTCTATTTCCAGCGAGTGATAGATTTGATACCAACACCACAGGATATTTAGTCACAAAAGAAAGCTAGAGCAAAAACAGAATATAGAGAAAGGAATAGTTTTTTTGGGAATACAATCATTAACAAATCCTGTCTATGGCTTTTGCTCTAGCTCTATCTGTATATTAGATATCCAGATTCGCTACCGTCTTCGCTCGTGACTGGATAAAGCGACGTCGAGGAGGTACTTCTGGGCCCATCAAGACTCGGAATATCTCATCAGCAGCTTCTGCATCTTCGATAGCCACTCGCGCCATGATACGACGGTCTGGGTCCATCGTCGTCTCCCAGAGCTGTTCTGGGTTCATTTCTCCGAGACCCTTGTAGCGCTGGATACCTTCTGTTTTGACATCATTTTTTTCGATGATTTCTAGTTTCTCTTCTTCATTATACGCATACCACGCTTCGCGTCCTTTGGTGAGCTTGTAGAGTGGTGGCTGCGCGATGTAGAGAAAACTCGCATCGATCAGTGGTCGCATAAATCGAAAGAAAAATGTGAGAAGCAGTGTACGAATATGTGCTCCATCGACATCGGCATCCGTCATGATGACGATACGATGATAGCGAGCTTTGGTGATATCAAACGTGTCTCCTATCCCACAACCAATTGCGGTAATCAGATTTTTCACTTGCTCATTGATAAATATCTTATCAATACGTGCTTGCTCTGTGTTCAGTATCTTTCCTCGTAATGGCAGGATTGCTTGAAATTCTCGATTACGCCCTTGCTTCGCAGATCATCCTGCCGAATCTCCCTCAACGATGTAGATCTCAGAGCGAGATGGGTCTTTTGAGGCACAGTCCGCCAATTTTCATGGTAATGTAAGACCTTCCAGTGCGCCTTTTCGGATAATCGTCTCACGAGCTGAGCGAGCGGCCATACGAGCACGACTGGCGAGCAGACATTTTTCGATGACAAATTTAGCACTTTTTGGCTGTTCATTGAGGAAATCAAGGAAATTCTCAGCGAAAGATTTATCGACGATACCTCGAACTTCAGAGTTCCCAAGTTTGTCCTTAGTTTGTCCTTCAAACTGTGGATCAGACACTTTGACGGAGATAATAGCCGTCAGACCTTCTGCGACGTCTTCATTGGTAAGGTTGGTATCTTTTTCTGTGAGAAAGTTTTTTTCACGGGCGTATTTATTGATCGTGCGTGTGAGAGCGGTGCGGAACCCTGTCATATGCGTACCTCCACCTGGCGTGATGACGTTGTTCACGAAGCTGGTCAGGTGCTCATTATAGTCATCCTTTCGGTACTGAAGCGCGATCTCGACGACGACATTATCCATCGTTTTATCTGTCCAAAATATGTCGCCCAACGTGTCATGATGGCGATTGAGATAAGTGATATATGAGCGAAGACCTCCTTCAAAAAAGTAGCGAATTCTGTCTTCTTTGCCAGCACGCTCATCGATAGCTGTGAGCACCACACCTTTTGTGAGATACGCTCGTTCACGAAAATCTTTTTTGACATACGAAAAATCAAAGACGACATCTTCAAAAATAGTTTCATCTGGCCAAAACTGGATCATCGTCCCATTGACGTGATCTGTTTTTCACTTATTTTCGACTGGACCGGTTGGTTTTCCTCGTTCATACGTTTGCATATATTCGACACCATCTCGCCAGACAGTTGCTTCTGTTCTTGTAGAGAGCGCATTGACCACAGACGCACCGACACCATGCAAACCTCCAGAGACTTTGTAGCCAGAATTATCACCACCAAATTTCCCTCCAGCATGGAGGACAGTCATAACCGTCTCAAGCGCAGAAACGCCTGTTTTTTCATGAATATCTGTTGGGATACCTCGTCCATCATCGATGACGACACAGCTCCCATCTTCGAGGAGCTTGAGAGTAATGTGTTTACAGTATCCTGCCAATGCCTCATCGATAGAATTATCGACGATTTCTTTGACACAATGATGCATGCCTTTACTGTCTGTAGAACCAATATACATTCATGGTCGTTTGCGTACAGCTTCGAGCCCTTCGAGGACTTGGATTGAGCTGGCTCAGTAATTTTCTTGAGACACAGGAAGAGGGGTTAACAAGTAAGTGTTTTATAGAGGTTTTCTTCGGTGCTGGTGTGTTGTATTTGGGGCACTTGAACACTCAAAGGAAAACATACGGGCAGTATAGTGATACTCTCGATTTTTCAAGTAAAATAAGGCATGAAAGCGTCTTTTTCTGGTCGAAAAGTACTTGCCATTTCCCTTTCACGTTTTTTGAGTATAAAATTGCTTTTTTAATGTACACTATGAAAAAATATTTTTAAAAGATTCTATAGAGAAAAGGGTTTTTAGGGGACAAACTGTTTGAGCGGGATGAATATTGAAATTATGATGAACCTGAAAGATAACGAGTTTTTGTCCCCTAAATGATCCATTATTTTTTGGTCTACTCGAAATGAGATTCGCTCATTTCTCCGGTATTTTTTTCAGAAAAAGTACAAAGTGTAGCCATGAATGAAAAATAGTTTGATAACCTGGATCCGCCTAGGCGGATGACTGAAACACAACACCCCCATTTGTATTCTCATTGTACCGCCCCCTCTGATTTTCTCTCGAAAATCCAAGGGGGAGTTTGGTTCACCTCTTTTTCTATCTCTAATTCTATCTCTGACCTCTGCCCTAGCTCTATTTTTATCAATATTAGCACCTGAACCCATTACGTGCTAAAAAAGATTTGCAATCTCATAAAAATTAAATATACTATTCTCGGAGCTAGAGATAGAGCAGAAGCCAGAGAGCGGATTATTCTATAAAAATTCCTTTCTCTAGCTATAGCTTATGCTTTGGCTTAACACTTAATTTTTAATTTATATTTTATGGGAAAAATTATCGGTATCGATCTCGGGACGACCAATTCGGCCGTAGCATTTATGGAAGGTGGTGAAGCAAAAATCATCCCAAATGCAGAAGGAAACCGCACGACACCATCCGTCGTGGCAAATAAAAAAGGCGAGATCATCGTCGGTACACCTGCGAAGCGTCAGGCGGTTACGAATCCAAAAGAAACTATTTTTTCTGCCAAACGTTTTATCGGACGTAAGCGAAGTGAAGTGGACAACGAAGTTATCAATGCGCCGTATGAGGTCACTGCAGGACCGAATGGTGAATCGCTGATTAGTTTCAATGGTAAGGCAACCCGCCCTGAGGAAATCTCAGCACACGTGCTGATGAAACTCAAGGAAGATGCCGAGAAATTTCTCGGTGAAAAAGTCACAGAAGCAGTGATTACGGTCCCTGCGTATTTTAATGACGATCAAAAACAAGCAACCATCAACGCTGGTAAAATAGCTGGTCTCGATGTCAAACGTATCGTCAACGAACCAACCGCTGCTGCCCTTGCCTACGGTCTCAATAAAAAGAAGGATGAAAAAGTCGCTGTCTATGATTTCGGAGGAGGAACATTTGATGTCTCTATTCTCGAAATCGGAAGTGAAGGAACATTTGAAGTGCTCGCTACGAATGGTGATACCCATCTCGGAGGTGACGACTTTGATCAGAGAATTTTCGAATATATCATTACTGAGTTTAAAAAAGATCAGGGTATCGATCTCAAAAAAGACCCTATGGCTGTCCAGAGAATCCGTGATGAAGCTGAAAAAGCAAAGAAGGAACTCTCATCAGCGACCGAAACAGAAATCAATCTCCCCTATATCACGATGGATGAGAGTGGACCAAAAAATCTCCTCCTCAAACTCACTCGTGCAAAATTTGAAGAACTCGTCGGTGACCTCGTAGAGCGCTCTATCGAGCCATGCCGCAAGGTCCTCTCTGATGCAGGTCTACAAGCAAATCAAATCGATGAGATCATTCTCGTCGGAGGATCAACTCGTGTCCCACTCGTACTCGCGAAGGTGGAGCAATTCTTTGGTAAAAAACCAAATGCCAGTGTCAATCCTGACGAAGCAGTCGCCATCGGTGCCGCTGTCCAGGCAGGTATTATATCTGGTGATGTCCGTGATGTCCTCCTCCTCGATGTCGCCCCACTCTCTCTCGGTATCGAGACGCTCGGTGGTGTGATGACACGAATGATCGAACGTAACTCGACTATTCCTACCAGTAAATCGCAAGTGTATTCAACAGCGCAAGATAATCAGCCAAGTGTCGAAATTCATGTCCTCCAAGGAGAACGTGAGATGGCAGCAGATAACAAATCTCTCGGTCGGTTTATCCTCGAATGAGTCGTGCCAGCACCTCGTGGTGTGCCACAGATTGAAGTGACATTTGACATCAATGCTTCTGGTATTCTCTCCGTCTCTGCGAAGGATAAAGGCACAGGCAAGGAACAAAAAATCACGATCCAAAATAGTGGTGGTATGAGTAAAGAAGAAGTAGAAAATCTCATCAAAGAAGCAGAAGCAAATCGTCACAAAGATAGTGAGAAAAAACAAACAGTGGAAGCCCGCAATCTCGCTGATTCTCTTATCCATCAGGGCGAAAAAACACTCAAAGACAATGCAGAAAAAATCCCAGAAGAAGATAAAACTGCGGCAACAGAAAAAATCGAAGCCCTCAAAAAAGCTCTCGAAAATCCTGCTGCAACAAAGTCTGAGATCGAAGCCGCGAGCCAACCACTTAATGATATTATGATGAAAATTGGACAAGCAATCTATGCTTCGACAAGCTCAACACAAGGCGTAGAAGATGAAGGCGTCCGTGTGAAAGACGCAGAGAGCTCTTCGACAAGCTCAGAACCTTCGGATGAAGGACCAACGGTAGAAGCGGAAGTTGAGGAAGAGAAGTAGTCATATTTGCAAGATAACCAGAAAACGAGATAACCCGATATAGTGATAAAAATCCCCTGATTTTTCAGGGGATTATTTATGATAAATTTTTTATTCTTTTTGCTGTTCTTTTGTTGGAAAATCGTTTATCTCCATATCTAGAGCATCCCATTGAACCAAAAAAGCTGAAATAGAGTTAAAAAGACTATATTCAATGTCTCTCACTCATTTCCCGATCTTTACTTCAAATAATAATTGCCGCAATCACTCAACGACGGTTCTCATATGATCCCATCGACCAGAATTTCGCTCATCAAGAAGCTTCCCTCTATCGGCGTTCAGATATCCCAAATACGACTGAACTGCTGAAACAATTGCCTTCAGAATACTTACATCATATGGATTAATATCAATTTTTTCTCCGAAAGTATCTTCATCATATTCATATCAATCGTCATGGCCGAAAGTATCTTCATCATATTCATATCGATCATGATAGCCGTCATCCGCTCAGTCAGTTTCATTATCGTTCTTAGATACATTATAAAAATCAACAAATAAATCAATATATTCAGCAGAGAGCTCACAAAACTCAGCAACTTGTTTCTCACAATGCCACCCATTCCCATAGAGTCTTTGGATTTGGTTTCCGAGTGCTTCAAGAGGATCTTCTTCATCTGATTCATCCTTTATCTTTCCTGATGTATTTTTTGCTGAATGATTTCCCCTAATAATTGTTAAAATGCGTCAACGTATTTTAGCTAAAACTTCTGGCGCAGGATTTTCCAAAGCCAAATATTCCTGAATATGTCTTGGTATGTGAGGATGATTCTGCAGGATATCCATGACCGGTTCAAATCGTGTTCGGATAATTTCCTGTAATTCGACTGCCTCCGGTCATTTATCTTCAACAGCCATGGAAAGCATTTTCCATATCACCTTATCAGATCAAACCAAAGTATTTTTGTTGTCATCCCCCATAAGTATAGATAATACTTATAGAAAATTTATGTCAATTCTATTTTTGTCCACTGACTCACATCTTCCCCTTTTCGTATCATCTCTCGAATCTTTGTCCCTGAGATATCTATCGTGTAGGAGCTAATCCAGTCGGTCTGAATATCATGTCGTGTACAAATATCTCGTACCCATTCATTGCCGGTAAAGAGTACAACCTCTGGCACCAAACCCCCCTTAATCCCCCCTTGTCAGGGGGGCAGAATACACTTGAGATTTTTGCACCAGATATCATCATCTGGCACATCTGGGAGTGGACAAATAGTGATACGGCTGAGCAATTCTTCTGGAATATTTTCAGCAATGATAGCGAGTCGCTCTAGATAAGTCCAAGGATTCTCGTCTGTACCAAATTTGTCTGAAGATCCGACAATCAATGTCATGGACGGATGACTTTCAAGAATTTTCTCGACAATACTCCGATGTCCGATATGAAAGGGCTGAAATCGTCAGAGAAAAATAGGGATTTTTGATTGCATGGGTTTATGGCTGGTATTATATGCCTTATTCTGGAAAAAAGAAATAGGTTTTTAGGGGACGTACTGTTTGAGCGGGATGAATCAAGTATATTCTTGAATTCAGTTTATAGCGAGTTTATGTCCACTAAATGCTTTTGGTACTTTTGGCATCAAAAGTACAAATGGCAGCCAGGAATAGATTCCACCTCGCGTCTTCGATAAACTCAGACTTGGCTGGAATGACGGTTTTACAAGGTAAACAACACCACTTCCGGATGGGCATTGATGCGGTAGCCCAATCATTTTGAGTTTCCGATACCTGTTGAGACATAGAGCTGCCAATCGCCTGTTTGTGCGTATTTTCACTCCGGACCATACCATCCCTTATATCGACCATGCTCAGTATTGCAGGCTCGTAAACCGATGCGACGAAAGAAGGGAATATCAAACATCCCCCCGTGAGTGTGCCCTGCCAAGAAAAGTGTTGGATGAATCAGGGTTTGGTGCGTCTCGAGAAGCCGCTGGAGGAGGAATTCGAGACCGTCGGGATTATGGAGAAGCACTACATGAAAGTCCGTTTCGGTGGAATTAATGGAGGCAATGGAAGCATCGAGAATTTTGTCTCGTTCAGCTTTTATATGTTTATGCAGGAGCGTTGCCAGTGTATGAATACAGTGAATAGAGATTGCAGCATCTTCGATGTAGACGATTTCGGTGTCCTCGGGACTTTCGAGAAATTTGATTTTATGGATTTTTTCTAGGTGTCATCGTATAGCTTCAAAATGTTTATTGGTATGATCATGGTTGCCGAGAACCGCAAATTGAGGATACTGCGTCAATCCACAAAAAAGATGCGGAGCAACATCAAGAAAATTTTTCTCCGAAGTCATATTTTCCTCGTGTCCGCCACAGACAAAATCACCTCCATGAAGAATAATGGTTTTCTCTCTATCAGAGAATTTGAGGACCGTATGGATATCGACTGAGATCTGTGTCGCTATCTCATCGATATCACCACCGATGTGGAGGTCCGTCAGGAAAAGCAAGTGCGTGCCACGAAGTGCTGACGGCACATAGGAAAAATGAAGTTTTTCTGTTTTGTAGACGATTTTTTGAGCATTTTTTTTCGCCTGATTACGCACACCTAGCATCGTCAAAAAGGTTCAACAGAGTGCTTTTCCGATACTGTGCTTTATCTGAGTAAGGGGAGATGCTTTATGTGACATGAATACAAAAATTTATACGCCGATATACCCCGCTAACCGTTCCATCACTTCCTCGAGTCGTTTTTCCATCACGATACTTCCTCGTCGTACTGGCTCAAAAAGTTCTTCATCTGAGAGTCAATTCAATACTTCATATGCCTCTCTGTATGGAGCGATAAATCGGTCGAGAATCGTATGAAGTTCTTGTTTTGCATGTCAGTAACCGTAGCCCCCTGCGAGATATTTTGCTCGAATCGTCTCAATTTCATCATGCGTTCCGAACATTTTTATCATCGCAAACACATTGCAGGTATCAGGATTTTTTACATCTTCCAATTTTTTATCATCTGTCGGAATCGTAGCAATCTTTTTCTTCAAATCTGCTGAACTCTCAAACATACTGATGGTATTGTTGTAGGACTTGCTCATCTTGCGACCATCGGTACCAATAATCGTCGCCACGGCATCATCAATAATCGGTTTTGGTTCGATAAATATCTCTGCTTTGAAATGGTGATTCACGTAGCGAGCAATATCACGAGCCATCTCGAGGTGTTGAAGCTGGTCTTTTCCCACTGGCACGACATCGATATCATACCCGAGAATATCGGCTGCCATGAGGATTGGGTAGTTGAAAGTGCCCATATTGAGATCTTCTTTTTTATTCTCTGCATCCTTGAAGGTATGCGCCCTCATCATCAATGAATACGGTGTAAAACATGAGAGAATCCATGCAAGTTTTGGGATACCGACGATATCCGATTGTCGGAAAATCGTGACTTTGGTATCAGGGCCGAGAACAGCAAGGTACGAAATCAGCGCATTGCGAGTATTTTCTTTGAGCGTTTTTCCGTCTTTTATCGTCGTCAAGGCGTGTAAATCGGGAATAAAAAGAGCTGTATCATATTTGCTCGCATTATCTCGCAGTGGGAGCATCGCTCCGAGGAGATTGCCGATATGTGGAAAGGCGCCTGTGGGCTTGATACCCGTAATCATTCGTTTCATAAAAATAGGTGTTGTGGAGATTATAGAGATTTTGGCAGAAGTCGCAACCCTGATTCCGTCATCCCGGGCGAGTGAGGCGTAAGCATGTATCGTCATTCCGTGCTTGACACGGAATCCAGGTGAAAATAAATATTCCTTGATTATAGGGATTGGTTTGATGACCTGGATCCTGAAACAAGTTCAGGATGACGGGAAATTGTGCCAAACACTTGCATTCCAGAAGAAAATAGGCTATCATATCTCAAGAGTGATAGGAATGGGATGGAATAATTATAAAATCCTTCCTTAGCCTTAGCCTCTATCTCTACCTTTTCAGCTATTTCTATGAGCAAACCGCATCTCGATATTAATGATTTCCGTGTAAAACCAGGACAAAGAGTCCATCTCAAAAAAATAAAGACAGACCATACAGGAAAATGGTTCGAAGAGCTCGCTATGAAAAAGCTCGAGGAAAATAGAGCAAGAATTATCGAACTCCAGGATACACTGTATGCAGAACATAAACAGTCACTCCTTGTCGTCCTCCAAGCTATGGATGCTGCCGGGAAAGATTCGACTATCAAGATGGTGACGCAAGGTATCAATCCTCAGGGATGTGGTGTCGTATCATTTAAAACACCAAATTCTGCGGAACTTTCTCACGATTTCCTCTGGAGAATCCATCAAGAAGCTCCAAGAAAAGGGAAAATCAAAATATTTAATCGCTCACATTACGAAGACATCATTATTGCCAAAGTCCATGATCTTGTACCAAAAGATCAACTCAAGAAACGCTACAGACATATCAACAATTTCGAGTCCCTCCTGATCGATGACAATGTCAAAATAGTGAAGATTATGCTGCATATATCTCCAGAATACCAGCTTGAGCGCTTTAAACATCGACTCCAAAAACCTGAAAAGGCATGGAAATTTAATGCTTCAGACCTGGAAGAACGCAAGTATTGGGATGAGTATATGGAGGCCTTTGAAAAAGCCCTTGAGAATTGTAGCACAGAAGAAGCGCCTTGGTATATCGTCCCTGGAGAGAAAAAATGGTTCCGCTATCTCGTCGTCAGTGAGATTATTTTAAATGCCCTCGAAGAGATGAACCCACAGCTTCCAAAACTTGATTTTGACCCAAGTATGCTGATGAATCCGGAGTTTTTGAAGTAAAAACAGAACCTTATTCCAAAAGCACTGTACAGTTTTTTACAGTGCTTTTTTGTATTTTCCTCTTTCTGCATATACTAAAAGGGAAGTTTTATGCATACTCTTATCATTACCGCTCATCCCAGTTCTCACGGTTTCACGCATGCTATCGCGGCGAGCTATCAGGGTGCGTGTGAGGCGAAGTGATATACCACTGAATTATTAGACCTCTACCAAACAGAGTTAAAAATGGATTTTCTCCGATTTGACGACCAAAGCGATCTGAAACAACCCACCTCTGTCCAAAGAGCATTGCAAGCAAAGATTACTGACGCAGACGAACTCGTCTTTATTTTTCCTATTTGGTGGGTGAATATACCGGCTATTTTGAAGAATTTCTTTGATACCGTGCTCACTCCATGATTTGCCTATAAATACAGGAAATGAAGTATGTTTCCTCGGAAACTTCTCACAGGGAAAAAGGCACGAATATTTTGTACTTGTGATGCTCGAGGATGGCTGTATTGGTTCATTGGTAATCCTCTTCGAGTTATCCTCCAAATAGGTACCTTGGGCTGGTGTGGAATCAAAGTAAAGAGCTACACCGTCTTTGACCAAATGCGCAAAACGACGGAGAATGACCGTGAAAAAATGCTCTCAAAGGTTTCTCGAATGGTTTCATAACCCATATTTCTATGGAACACAAACCTCACATCCACTGTATCGGTATCGGCGGTATCGGAATATCAGCTCTTGCTCGATACTATTTGGCACGGGGTTATCGTGTGACTGGCACAAATCTTGGGCACTCTCCACTCTTGGACACACTCACGTCAGAGGGGATTGAAGTCGTCGAAAATGGGGCAATGATTATCGATCGAGAAACAACCAAAATTATTTATACCGAGGCAATTATCGATGACGAAACATTGGGGCTTGACGGTGTACGAGCAGAGCATCTTCCAGAAATCAGTGTCGCACAATTTTATCATATTCCTCTTCTCTCCTACCCTGAAGCACTGGCGGAAGTATTTCACACTTTTCCGATCAAAATAGCAGTGGCTGGAGCGCATGGCAAGTCCACCACGAGTGCGATGATTGGTACGCTTCTTCATGATAATCAATCTCCAGCGACGACCATTACTGGTACACTTGTGAAAGCGTTTGGTGGAAAGAATATTTGTGTAGAGTGAGATCAGATTATGGTCATAGAAGCATGTGAATATCGCAATGCCTTTTTACACTATCATCCCGATATCGCTGTGATTACAAATATTGACCCCGATCATCTCGATTTTTTCAAAACAGAAGAGGCGTATTTTGAGTCGTTTCAAAAATTTATGGAGCAATCACGATGCGTCGTTATCCTTGCAGAGGAATACTCTCACTTTCAGTCATTTCTAAAGAATAAAGAAGAAATAATAAATAATAAAGTAGGAATAGTTGGTTCGGACAACCAATTACCTAAGCACTCAAGTACCAACGCACCAACGCACTGAACCTCCACGCTCATTCTCGTCCATGATGACTCGTTCGAAGTAACAGGTGATGAATATGGTGCTCTCGTGCCTGGGAAATACACCTACACACTCCCAAAGCTTCTTGTACCAGGACATCATACCCGACTCGATGCAAATCTCGCCTACGTGGCAAGTCAGCTCATTGGTATCGAAGATTCTTTTGCTCAAAAATCACTCCAAAACTATCCAGGAAGCTGGAGACGTATGGAAAACATCAAAACCACTCAGAATAATAATCTTATCATGAGTGACTATGGTCATCATCCGACGGAGATTATTGCTACACTATGAGCTCTCAGAGAGGCATACCCAGAGAAAAAAATCATTGTCTTTTTTGAGCCACATCAATACTCTCGAACCTATGAGCTCAAGGATGAATTTGCCACCAGTTTCTCTGACGCAGATATGACGTATATCTCAGATATCTATGCTGCTCGTGATATCGATGAGCGTCGAGATATGATCAACGCCAAAATCTTGGCAGAAATGGTTGCACAAAATTCTCCGTGTGAGTATGTAGGGACACTTGATGATGCTGGTCGTAAACTCAAAGAAGTGGATGCAGAAGAAAACAATACCCTGATTCTCCTTCTCGGAGCAGGGACTATTGATGAACTGAGAATGAAAATCTAGGACTTAATGAGAAAACTGTATCTCTATTTTACTTCAAAGTAAATGATACCTTGGATTATCATGTGCTGCAAATATATCCTGCCATTCACACATTTGCACGCCAGAATCATCTATTTGTGACAAGGGAATGGTGGAATCAGCTACAAAAAGAAATGTCATGTCATGGTGCCAATGTTCTGGTTCTTTTTTTTGTTCACTCGCTGGTATAATGTGGGAGTCGATGTGAAGTAATAGAGGGTTCCCCTCGTTATCTAAAATAGGAACAGGTTGTACTCCAGTTTCTTCTAATACTTCTCGAATAGCTGCTTCGACAGGATGAGCATCTTTAGATTCAATATGCCCACCTGGATGGAACCATTGTTGAAGTGTTTTATGATAAATCATAAGCACTTTTTGAGATCTGGGGTCAATAACACACCCATCAGCAATCACATGTCCAGTAAAATTTTTTCGTGAAGCTATATTTTCTTCTTGTTGATTGATTTGTTTTTGAAATATTGGAAAAACTTCTTCTTTGTATACGGAAACATATGAATCAAAAAGTTGGGAAATAATATCAAACATACCCCCAGTATATGGGAATTTTTAAGAAAAATAAATTCTTTTATATTTATGCCACAGCGAGCCCTACTTCTGCAGGAATGCGTGCTTCGATAGTCGCATAGGTTGGATTACTACTCTTTGGAATACGGATAGCGATGCGGTCTCCTACTTTTGCCTGGATATACGTCACAGCGGCTGGAAGGAGCTGATACATACCATCTTGAGAAACCACGATAAAGTGGTCACCATCTCGGATAATAGTTCCAGTACTATTTATAAATGCACCTTCTTTGATGATTTTATACTGGAGAGATCCATCTCCTTTGATCGTGCATTTGAGTTTACTCCCTTCGACGATTTTTGATTTACTGGCATAGTTTGCAGGAACTGGATACGTTTTTTTGTCCGCTCCGATCATACATTGACCATCAAAGATTCCTTCGATAACCTGATCTACACCATGCTTATAGACATGCCCTGAAATTTCTTCCTCAAGTGGAGTCACTTTTTTGGGAAGTTTTGGTGCAAGGTGTCCTATGAGGTTTTTCGCATGGCAGAGAGATTTCTCTGCATTATTAATCAGTTCCTGAAGCGCTTGAAGAGAATTATTCAGCGTATCATTATTTGGAGAAGTTTTAGCAGGCATATAACGCATAGTACCCTTCTTTTTTTTCTCTTGCAACTTTTTGTATGTATTTCTGTCTTGTGCGTTTTGTATTGTATTGTGTGATAGAGTTTACTCCTTTGAAATGCCTATTTTATGAGAAAATTCTCAGACACCAAACAGCACATATTCCGAGAAAAAGTAGAGGTGCAACGGGCATTGTTTTCAATTTTTCACGAAATATGAAGAGCCGAATGAGAAAATAGAGTGTCCCTGCGAGATAGCCATACATCACTACATACAGAAAATCATAGGGCCCCACAAGGGCTCAGATAATTATTCCGAGGCGGATATCACCTCCTCAGACCCATGAGGGAAGTGTCTCAAAAACGTGCAATGTCGGAAAGAGTCGATCTGCTTTTTTTTCTCCTATGAATACCTTTGCCACTATCCAGAGCGGAAAGACAAAAGGCGAAATGAGAAGAGAAAAAAGAACGTTGTATTTATGAATTCGTAATGCCTCATAGAAGGCGGGGAGTATCATCTGGAGCATATAAAATACCATACCAACGCAAGTGCCTGCGAAAGCTACAAGGGGGCTCGGGAGTAATGTCGGCACTGGTACAAATAGAAGAAAAATATATATGCAAAAGAGTACCCCCATCAGTGGTATACTCCTCGTATCAGAAACCATACGTGTTCGCATGTCTTCGATAACCAGCCAGGAAAGTCCGGTAAGAATGACGATATGAAGTGCAATAGAAAAATAACTCAACCCTGCGTAAGAAAGTACCATCGCTGACACCATCCAGAGAAATGCCATATACCATTCCACATACCATATCCACCGAGGGATATCAGCGTGACACTTACTACATTTTCATTTTTGAAGTGCGTAGGAAACGAGCGGAATAAGCTCAAGCCATTGAAGCACTTTTTTGCAGCTGAGACAGTGACTTCTCCCTGTCCAAAAGGAACGCTTTAGAGATGTTTCTTCTAGGAGCACAGCGCTAAAACTCCCCACACACGCACCGAGAAAAAAGATGATAATGAAGATAAAGAGAGACATAGGACCGGAGGTTAGTTAAGCATACTAGGTTTCCTAAGTTTAGTTGGTTTAGTTTGTTTCGTTGGTTTCCCGAATCAATAACCTGTTCTCCGTGGCGAATTCATTCCTATCCGCCTAGGCGGATGACTATTACTATGACTCCCTTTTGCTTTAAAGTGTATTCCCAGCTTTATCTTTAATAACTATCTTCTTTGATTCCGCCTGTCGATTCGCTACCCACTGTTGTGCAATCATAAATATCGTACCAATCAGCCAGTAGAGGCCAACCCCTGCAGGGAATTGGTAGGCAAACCATGCTGCCATAGCAGGGAAAATATAGACCATCATCTTTTGCATATTCTGCATATCGGGCATTCCGTCATTCTTTTTTGCAACAGGAGCTGAGTCCTGAGTTTGTCGAAGGGTTTTTCTTTGTGCAAGCCACATCTGGATAAATTGAAGTCCCCCGGTTGAGAGTCCGAGGATGATACCGACTACACCCCCACTTTTATCAAGATGCATACCATAAAAGTATGGATTTGGGACAATGTCTCGGAAATGTTGTAACCATGAAAAATTATAAAGATGCGCAAGATTTACAGGGAGCCCGATATTGAGTACTACTTGGTAGAGGACGATGAGGATAGGAATCTGGATAAAGATTGGTAAGAGTGACCCGAGAGGATTGACTCACTCTTTTTTGTAGAGCTCCATCATCTTCATACCGATCGTTGCTTGGTCACCTTTATGGGCGTCTTGGATGGCCTTTATCTTTGGCTGAATCGTCTGCATCTTGCGTTGTGAGACGAGCATATGCTGCTGAGGCACGAGGAGGATGAGGCGAATCACGATCGTAATAGCAACAATAGCAAAACCGAGACTGTAACCAGGAAAGATCAGAATGAGAGCTGCCAAGAGATTATAGACGGGGTTATAGAAGACCGTGCGGAAAAAGAGACGAAACCACCCTGCCTTTGCGACGGTCACTGTCGCCTCTGAGACGACCGCATCAGGGCTCGTGTAGTCAAATCTGAGTGTTGCTTTTTCTGTCAATGGCGCAAAGGCCTCTTGAAATTGGATAATATCTTCTTTTGTCATGCCGATAAGTGGCGTTGTACTCTTTGCCGGCACTTCAATAACGCGGCAAAATCCTGTGAGACTCTCTGGCTTTTTGATACCATTGACTGTGAGCGTCATATCCCGACACGTGTCAACGATGATGGCTACATCAGTGTCATTCGCGAGTGAGATAACGGGTATTTTTGGCAGGGTATATTTCGTAGTATCTGTGATAATACGAATAGGCACGGGTGTTATGGGCTTTGGCTTATTCAGCATATTCACCGTCAAAAAGACGAGAAATATGATGTAGATATAGAAGAGAATTTTTTTGGAAGATTTCATAGGGGATATCATAGGGAAAAATGAGGAAAAACAAGCTACCAACCTTATAAATTACCTACTAAAGTACAAAATACAAAAAACAAAGTACAAAATGCAGGATTATATGTTTTCTTTCAGGTTAGTTTCTGTAGTAATCTTTATTTTTGCCAGTATACGAATTATTTCTTGGCAGTCATCTTTTATATGAATCAAATCCTGTTGCGTAAGTGATGATTTCTGGAGCAATCAAATCCAATACTGAGTTTCGTGAGCTTCTTTGTAGGCAATGCACACTTTGGAGAAGAAATCTTTCTTTGATTGCGATGAATTTGCTTCAGCAATATTGGCACCTATACTCGTACCAGAACGTAATAACTGTTTAGAAAGAATAAATTCTCATTCATTCTGTAGTGCTTGGTAGATCCTGATGCAGGAAAGCGCAAAATCTTCAGATTTTTGAGTGATGATATTTTCAGTCATAAATTTATAAAATAACTTCCTTCATTTTGTACTTTGTCTTTTGTACTTTGTCTTTTGTACTTTGTATCGAGACAAAATTAATGCATTAATTTTGTCTCGTGGCTTTCTCAAAGAGTGCCAAAGCATCCGCTACCATCACTTCTTGTACAGCAACATCCGTGAGTTTAAGTCCTTTTTTTAGGACAAAGATGCATTGAAGCCCCTTTGGTGTCATACTTTTCTGCTGTTCTGCCATACCCGCCTTGAGGAGAGGAAGGAGTGCGTCGTACATCACACGACGATAGCGATTGCGCCATACAGACCGCTTGTCGTGTTTTCGTGAGATACTCAGCGCCATACGAAAGCCCTGATGCCGTGTATCCGGCAATACATGAAGTGACCATAGACGTCAAAAAAAGGGTCTTCAGCGTTTGAAGACCCTCTCTACCTCGTAATCACGGAGTCTGTATTTACTCGCGATCATGGTGAAAAATTATGATGATTGAGCGATGATGTGAAATTTTGGGTTTCCTTTTGGTGACTTCAGACGGATAGGATATGATGGTGTCAATTCATGACGACCCTTTTGGCGACGACGCTTGAGGACATTGCGTCCGTTTGCAGACACAGATCGTTTGAGGAACCCATGGGTACGAAGCCGTTTACGTTTTTTGAGTTTTGCGAGCATAAGAAAAATGAGAGAATACCAAGATAATATGAAAAAAAATAATAAGTCAACTCATATATTTCTACTCGTATTTTCATGAATACAAAAGACAAAGTACAAAATACAAAATTAAGGATTTTTAATTATTATTCCCGAAAAAACTATTCTTTCGCTTTGTACTTTGTCTTTAAGTGGATAATTGAGTACTTATTACACTTTGTCTTTTATACTTCCGTAGGAGTGAACTATTTTGATTTTCTACGCACTACGACCAGTCCTCCCACGAGGAGGAGCAGCCCAAGGAGGGCAAGCGCTGTTTCAGTTGCTTTGCTCACTGGTTCACGAGCAGGACGATCGAGAATAAGAGGACGTTCAGGGCCTTCTGGATCCCTATCATCTATAGTTCATTCATTTTGTATTGTTTCTAGGTTTTGTCTTTTATTCGGTGCTGCATTGAGCATGAGATCTGATTCGAGAGGAAGTGCGAGCATTTCACTCTCAGGAGCAGAGATCTCCACAACAGAAGGAACAGCCACGGGCTGGACTACGGGCGCTGGGACTGGAACTGATTTTTTTACCACACATCCCTTAGTCATAAATGTTCCCTCACGAGCAGTATCGAGCGTGACATCATCAGCAGAAGTAGCGAGGACACGGTAGAAATACGTACGACATGTTATTAGGTTCGCAAGCGTCTCAATATGTGCCGTCATCGTCTCTGTCGTCACGACAGATTCGGGCTCAGCTGTGAGACCATATTCGATCGTCGCATAGGTAGGGATATTCGTCGTAAAAATCACCTCTGCGGTATCCTTTGAGGGCTTCACGAGAACGTCCGTCATGGAGATAAATGAATCCTGCTCCGCTGGGGCGCTATCGAGCATGAGAGGAGCGGATTCTTCCACTGTTGCCATTGAATCCACTGGCATGCTCTTACCTGGACCACTCACAGTGTCTTCGGCGAAACAAAAGGATACCAGAAAAACACCGAGTGTAGTGCTGGCAATAAGGGATTTGAGAGACATAGAACGAGAGCGAGAAAGTAAACACTCTTATTCTAGCATGATTTAAAATGGATTGCAAATCTGAGAGTAAGACCGGTCTCGTCAGCTGGACACAATAAACCCTCTCGGTTGGAAGAGGGTTTATTGTGTTTACGGGGTCTATTGACCGAGATGGTATTTTCGGATTTCAGAGATACGATTTTCGTAAGCACTGATCTCATCAGCAGAGAGGAGAGGAGTGTTTTTGAGTTTCTCTATGAGATTTGTAAATATTTTGACTGCTTCCTGATATTTTTTCTCAGAATCCATGATATCTTTAGTTGTATTTGCTAGATAGTACCCCCAGTCCTCGTAGAGAGCGCCTCGGTTGTGCCAGAGCAATTTATATTTCTCTGAAGGCCGCTCATATGCCTCTGGATAACAAGCGCTCAAAGCCGCATAGGTGGAGAGTGCCTTTTTGAACTCTGATATAGAAGTGTACTTCTGCGCGAGTCATATATAAATTTCATCTCCTGCTTCACATTTTTTCTCGGTAAGAGTGGTAGTGAGTCTCGTTATTTCTGGGTCAACCTTTGGTTCATCGGGTTGCGTCCTCTGATAGAGAAAATATCCTCCGATGACGAGTGCGAGGAGGATGAGAATGGGGAGTATTTTTTTCATATAAAAATGGGTTAAGAAGTAAAAAGAGTATACAAAAAAATACTTTTTTGCAAACAAAAATCCCCCCGAGGATTGCTCCAAGGGGGGATTTTGTAACGTACAATAATTATTCTAGAGAGAACGACTATTGATTGTTGATGAATGCATTGTTAGTCAATGTATCCATATTGAGACCGTAACCATTTGCCCAGTCAGAAGTCGTATCAGAATGAGAAGGATTAGCCTTATCAGACCAAGTAAAGTTTCTGACGAGTGTCAGGTCATCGTTCGCATCACCAGTAGTATCTACGGCATCAGCATCGATATCAAATTCACCATCTATGATAGCATAAGTGGTTCCATAGAATCGAGCTGAAGCGAGATCATCACCTGAGTCAGAAGCAGTAACACCATCAGCATCGATATCAACGGCACCGTTGATAACAGCATATGATGTACCATTTAAGACAAGAGAAGCGAGATCATCACCTGCGTCAGAAGCAGTAGTACCATCAGCGTCGACATCGAGTTGACCATTAATGATATTTCCGAGAGTCTTAGACGCTGTGATTACATTGCTACTATCATCATCAGTCACATCAACAGAGAACGTATCAGCATCTTCTGATGTTACATCAGCAGTCAGCTTGATCTCCGCAGTTGCGCCGGCAGAGAGGAGTCCCATATTGTTTGATCCGAGAGTGATAGTGACATCAGCTACTTCTGCTACGAGATTAGCCGTAGCTTCTGAAGTGACATCAGCATCTTGATCGATATCGATAGCACCATTGATAACATCAAACACTTGAGCACCGACCGTAAGGCCAGTTGTGTCATCAGATCCATCAGCAACACCGTTTTCATCGAGATCCATGAATCAATCAATAACATCGAATTGTTCAGACCCGATAACGAGATTAGATGCATCATCAGATGCGTCCACATCACCGTCTTCATCGACATCGAGTGTACCTGCAGTGAGGACATCGAATCGACCACTCTTCGCTGAGTATGTAGCAGCTGAAGTAGTGACTTCAGTACCATTTACGTAGAGCTTGATGTCAGTTACGAGGAAATCTTCTCCTCCATCTGCATCAGAAGTTGTAAAGTCGAACAACATCTTACCGAGATCTACAGAGCCTCCGCTACTATTTGTAACGTTTGCAAGGTAGACAACTGCATCAGAAGAAGCAGAGTCAAGATTTGCTACAAGACCAGAAGTTACTTTACCAAACGTGAGTTTAGTACTTCGAGCGATGTAAGTCTTGTTCGTAGAGCTATCTGTAAATGCCGCGAGGTCACTGACAGTAGTACTAGAACCAACACCTACTACCTCTGTTTCTGCTGTATCAGAATCTTGAGCTAAGAGGAACTTACCAGTTTTACCAGTATTCGCACCACTTGAATCCATAGGATTAAATGTAGCGAAGAGTGATGCCTGGACTGTTCCGTCAACTTCAGCATTAATGTTAGAGAATGTTACTTCACCTCCAGTAATAGAATATTCTGTCTTTTCTACAGCACCGATTTTGAGTTTGAGAGAGCTGATAATCTCAGGATCTCCGGTGAAATCAAATGTCAATTTCTTCACATTGAATTTCTCCTTTGATGACTTGAGTTCATATCGAGCCACTTCTTTAGACGCAGTACCGGCCTGAACTACTTGATTACGAGAATCAACTGTGAGAGGAGATACAGTAAATGTACCAGAAGTCTCAATAGTCATCAAGTTACCAGTAATAGGACCGTCAGTAATGTTTGCAGCAGCGAGAGTATCACCATCAGCTTCGATAACTGAAATATCAGTATCGACGAGGATAGTAGCACGGACATCTGTTGCAGAAGCTGTGTCGAGAACATCAGCTACGACATAGACGATCTGAGTTGCCCCTTTCGCGACTGCATAAGAGAAGCCATCGAAAGTGACAGTATCAGGAGTACCGTCTGTGATATTGCTAGCGTCTAAGACAACACCATTTGAGTCTACGAGACGAGTATTGTTGTACACAGCTTTAGCTGTATTTGCAGCAGTACCGCCAAATGTAAACTTCATAGATCGAACTGAGAGAGCACCAGCTTCACCAGCCTTGAGTGAAACACCAGCAATCTTGACATCTTTTGAACCCTTGATGATTGTAGTCGCCGTAGGATTAGAAGCTGTAGCAAGAGTGAGAGAGTTCGCTACAACATTGTGAGTTTTACCTCCAACAGTTGTAGGCGTGATAGAGCCAACTGCGATAAACTTGTTCGTAGCAGTATCCTTGATAGAACTTGCACCAACAGTGATTTCAGCAGCGACATTTGTGAGATCAGCATCAGCAGTAGAACTGAGTTCTATTACGACACGGACCTTACGAGAAGTACCTGCATTTACGAAGAATGAATCTGTAAATGTCTTTGTGTCAAATGAGCTCGTTCCACCCGCTGCACCAAGATCATCGTCTCCGCCATCAGCAAGAGTATCGAAACCAAAGGCAGTAAGGTCGTTCACTGGTCCCATAAGAGTGTTTCCGTTTTCATCAACAATTTTAATGTTTTTGATAGCAGTTACATCTACAGCTGCATTATTAGCTTTTGTAAGCGTGAGTTTAAGATCGAGAGCTTTCACTTCGATATTTCTCGCAGCAGAGATAGTAGACTCAAGAAGGACAACATCCTTGTCTCACCATGCAATATCCTTTGTAGCAGGACCGTTGAATGAGAAAGTGACATCACCTGCCTTGAGCGTAAGAACAACAGATGCATCGTTACCAGGGATGTAGTATGTGTTCGTACCGAAACTCGTGTCATCTTGATCGTCTACAGATGCACCGATATCAGAATCGACATCGATAGCTACGACGTCAGAATTGTCATTAAGAGCAAATCCGATAGTGTCACCTGCCTTACCATTGACGATATCTCCACGGAGGTCAAGACTCTTAGAGCTTCCATCGTTGAGGATGAAGTCTGAGTCAAACACGAGGATATAGTCATCATTGTGGACGGCTTGCAGAGAAGCTACTTTGTCTGAACCATCATAGAATCCGAGGTTATCGATTGAATCAGCATCGATAGTACCCATTTGTTCGAGAGCCATAGAGACTACTCGGACACGGTGGTCACTATTGCTTTCATCATCATTTTCGAATTTAACGGTAGCGAGGATAGCCCCGACAGCACCGAGCGTAGGATCAGATGCTGTGACAGTCGATGTGATCTCGAGAGATCCGACACCAACTTCTGTGATAGTCATCAGCTTTCCTGAAACTGGGAAATTACCAGAGATGCTACCATTTGAAGCGATCTGAGATACGCTAGAAATAGAGAATCCATCCTGAGAGTTAGCAGTTGCAGTAGCCGACATATTAGCGACTACTTCGAGACTGACTGTCTCACCAGCTGGTACGAGGAGATTCAGGTTACCGAATTCAACAATATTTTCAGAATTAACTGTTCTCTCATTTGTGAGAGCGATATTGTCTGATCGGAGATAGACACCTGAGAAGTCATTTCGGCTACCGACACCAATTCTGTTGAGTTTAACAGAAGTAATGACAGTATCCTCTGACCCACCTTCAAAGTCATATACAGCGAAAACTACGTTTTGAGCTGTATCTGGGACAAATCTTGTGTCAGGAGTATCGTTTGAGAGTGTTACTTCTACATCACCACCAGTAGGAGGAACAATCACTTCATCATCACAGAGAGATGGGAAGAGAGTACAGAGTACATCTTCATCCTCGATTGGCTCACAAGTAGAATCTACTTTAGCAGTTGCTACATATTTGAAGAATTCTCCTCGTGTAGCAGCAGCAGTAGCATTCCAGCCAGCGGCTGTAGTGATAATACCAGCATCAGCAGCGATCGCAGCCATTTCAGATGGACCAGTTCCAGTTGGAACTTCAGTACAAGCAGAACGGAAAGCGAAAGCCATAGCTTCGTATTTTGAAAGTGTCGAATTAGGTCGGAATGCTTCACCAGCATCTACCTTTGTAAGACCAGTTTTAGCAGCTATTTCGATAACTGCACACTCCCATGTTCCAGGGAGAACATCTGTAAATCGACTAGTACAACCTGTAGTTTTAACAGGTTCAATCAATACACCCCGACCTTTGCCCACTACTTTCGTAGCTTCAGATCGCTTGAGCGTATCACCGAGTCGGTAGTCAGCAGGATTTGCTGACTTATCGACGATATAGCCAGCAGTAGCGAGCTCGTTGGCAGCAGAAAGCTCTGTGTACGTTGCAGCGAGTGCATTTGGTACAAGAGACAATGCAATACCTCCAAGAGCAAGAATTGCGACTATTTGTCGTAATGTCTGTTTCATAAGAGAAAAATAAAAAATAAAATTGTGCGTATCTATTTTCGCGGACGTGCCAAGAAAGCAGGATACCAGACGTAGGAAATGCTTCATTTGGGCTCTACAGTATATCGAGAGTGGGCAAACGAAAGAAAAAAGTGGTGATCTTTTCGGTTTCATATTCTACAATCTGTTAGCGAGTTTTCGAGAGACGCCAACGTCAAAAAATGTACACGAACAATCGTGCCGCTATAGTAATGTATATCGAGTGGTATGCAAGGGATGGACAAGGGATTTCACCCATTCTTCACAAATCTTGACACTTCCGTCACACATCTGACACCCTGTCCACACCATTCTGGGAGCGGTTTTGTCACTTTTTTTATGTACAAGAAAAATATGCTCTTTGAAGACAAAAATTCACAATCGCCATACAGTTTGTAAACAGACTTTAGTGTATAAAATATGTGTTCACGGGGGTATTTTTGCTTTCTGTATCGACAGGGTGCTTTCTTTTGCCTCAAAAACTGTCAAGTATCTTTGTCTCACTTGTCGGTTGTTTGTCAGAAAATGTCGACAACATTCCTCGGTTTTTCGGCTTGGGGAAAGGATGTGACAAAAGTGGCGACGGTGGACAGTTCAATAGACACCTCTCTCCGTCATTCCAGCCAAGGACGAATGAAATGAGGACGCGAGGTGGAATCTTAGACAAGATCATCATACAAATCTCTCCATTCTGGATTTTCTTTTTCAATGAGCTTATCTTTCCATTCTCGTCTCCATGATTTGAGATTAGACTCTCGCGCAAATGCTTCAGCAAAAGTCTCATGATTTTCAAAATACACAAGTCGGTGGATATGATATTTTTTGTGAATCATTCATAAAGTTCATTTTGATGTTCATAACCACGACGAAGGATATTAGCTGTTACACCAATATAGAGGACTCCGTGTGGCTTGGAAGCCAAAATGTAGACGCAAGGAAATTTAGACATATAAACAGAGAGAATTATATACGTCATTTTAAGATTCCACCTCGCGTTCGCAAGCTCTCTTGGCTGGAATGACGGAATCCCAGTTCAGGATGACGGAATCAGGGCGTGAGAATGACGAAAGAAAATCCTGCTTTATTCTTTCTTATTTATTCATTTTGCTTTTTTAATTTTTAATTCTTCATTTTTACACCTCCATCAGCTGAAATTCTTTCCTTACTTTGTCTGAAAGCGGGCGAAAGGCAAATATTTTCAGAATAAACCGTACCCAACGAATAATTCATGGACGGCGACTCGCCCAACGAGCATACCCTGTGAGGCCACTATGATTTTCTCAGGTATTTATGATATAGACCACAGCAGGATAGGGGATCTTTTGGAGGACAATGCCTCTTTCTGCAAGATAGGTATGAACGAGGCGATGGCTTCAGAGATTATTTTTCATCCATTCCTCCGAAATTTCTCACATATCAGCAGGTAGATCAGCATAAAATCGCTCATCAAATATATAACAGGTGCCGCAGTGCGTGTGAAAGTCATTTTTTCGATAAACAATCCATCGAGAGTCCTCCGCATAGATATATCCTTCGCCGACATACCACGACTGGTTGCGTGGTCAGGAAAGCACGGTTTCGACGATATGGGGTGAGAGGCAATCATCTGCATCAAAAAACATCACATGACTGGGATGACGAGGACGAACATGGTAGAGTCCTGCGAGGTATTTTCTCCCTTTATCGAGACGAACAAGCTCCAAATCAGCGACAATATGGGCAAAATCCTGCGCCGGTGGTGGAATATCGACAATCAAAAACTCAACATGGGGGTAGGTATGAGAAAGCTCGGGTATCTCGTGACAGACAACCGTAATCGTGAAGTCTTGATTGGTCTGGGCTTCGATGGTCGACAGTGTCCGCTCCAGAAGTGCCAACATCATCGGCATCGACTGGACAGTAGTGGGATGACGCAAACAGGTAATAAAAGAAAACATATACAGCAGAGTATACTAGGTCTACTTTTATTTTCAATACAAAATAGCTCACTCTGAAATACAAAGTACAAAACTTACATCAATACAAAAGACAAAGTACAAAATACAAAATGATGGTAGTTTTAGTTCGGGAACAGACATTATCCCTCTTATTCTTGCCACTCTGAAACGAGAGTCCGAGAGCACATACTGTTTGAGCATCGTGAATAACAGAAGAAAGTCGAAGAACTGGAGAGCGAGTTTATGTGCTTTCGGCAGTCCACTATCTTAAAGTCTACTCGAAGTGAGATTTACTCACTTCTCCGGATACTTTTGCTGCCAAAAGTATCAGAACGCCGCCAGGAATAGATTCCACCTCGCGTCCTTCGATAAACTCAGGACTTGGCTGGAATGACGGTAAGCGGTCAACCCCGGGGTTTTTGGGAAAGATGTCGACATGTCGAACATTCACTTTTTCTCTTTGAATGCAAAAAATATGAGTGCACTTGAAAATATTTTTTACAAAAAATAGAGGAAGTGTGTCGAACATGTCGACTAATCCTTCACTCTCAATATTTGTGACCAATGTGCACGGACATGGTTCACATCTTTTGCGATTTGGGCCTTGAGCTCTTCGAGCGATGTGAATGTACGATTTGGACGAATAGAATCCATAATTTCTATATGAAGTATTTCTCCATAAATATCTCGGTCAAATCAGAGAATATAGACTTCGAAAACACCCGTTGGTGCTTGAGTTTTGTCGTTTCGTTCGTTATCTAAAAAAACTTTTTCTGCTTTATTATTTTGTAGTGGGTGAATTTCTTTTTTCGAGTTATACGTTCATGCTCATAAAAAAATTTCTTCCCCGAGCTTCACTCGACAGGAGAAAACCTCATCTGGTAGATGAACACTTTCAGGGATGGCGATATTTGCTGTAGGATACCCGAGAGAATGACCACGTCCGTCGCCGTGAATGACCTCACCGACAATAGGAGCATATTCCACGAGTGGCAGACAGGCACGGCGCAGGAGCTCTTCTCTCTCTCCTCGCTTCAGTTCACGATACGCACCTTCTGGCATATCAGCGAGCTGAATATGCTCGATACGGATACGTTTGAGTTTCTTCACCTGAAATCCACATGCCTCCACCATACGTCTGATCTGACGATTTTTACCTTCTGTGAGAATGATCAGGAACGTGTCTGAACTCACACGCTTGATCTCGCAAGGAGATGTCTGGACGTATTGCCCTTGATTACGAGTTGGGAATTTGTTGACCCGTCTCGTCACTCGTCACTCGTCACTCGTCACTTTCTGTAGAGTTTTCGGCCCTTCGGTAATCGCATAGCGAACCCCTGAAGAGAGGGATTGGAGCGCAATGTCCGTGATTTTCCCGTAGACAGTGACGAGGTATTCTTTTTCATGCTCAAAACTCGGATGCAAGAGCCGATGTGTGATACGCCCATCATTAGTAAGGAGAATAAGCCCAGAGGAATCTTTGTCTAGACGCCCGATGGGAAAAACACGAACTGGAGTATCGATAATGTCGACAATACTTTCGCCACCTTTTTGGGCACACGTTGTCTCTATTCCACGCGGTTTATGCATAGCATAGTAGACACGTTTTTCATCTCTTTTTACCATCTGTCCACTGTATTCTACCTTATCCTTTTCTGGATCAATAGACTGACCGATTTGTGCGACCATGCCATTGACGATGACATCACCACGAGCAATCGCTTCTTCAGCATGGCGTCGTGAGCAGATACCACATTCAGACATATATTTCTGGAGACGAAGAGAGGGCATGAAAAAAAGAGTAAAAAATTATCCTATATCCTGTATATGTTGTGCAAACTGTTGTGGCGTATACACCATTTCGCCAATATAAATCTTTCCGTCTAAAATAGTGCCCGAAATTTGAAATCCTGCTGCCTTTTTGTGCCCACCACCACCGAGTTTTTTGGCAATCTCATTGACGTCGATATGGTCATACCGAGTTCGGAGAGATCCTCGTATCATATCTCACTCGGGAAGGAGAACACAGGCAATGTCGACATTTTTTAGTCCACTCAGATACCCTGCTATTTCTGTTTTTAATCATCATTCTGGCTCGGATTGTAGACAGAGTATGGCGATATTGTCTACTGTCTCGATACCTGATAATCCTTGACCAAGCTGATGGAGATACTTGAGGGAGTAATCCCCAAAAACATGTTGAGCAACAGCGCCCTGATCAGCTCAGAGTGCCAAGAGGCGTGCGGCTGTATTGAATGTGCGAGCATCAGTGTTTTTGTGCACAAAACCTCCAGTATCTGTGTAAATACCAAGTAAAAGTGCTGTCGCCGTGGCGCTGTCCATTTTCCAGTGCAACATCTCTGCTAGTTCTGCAATAATAATCGTGGTTGCCGACGATGTTGTATCTCGAAATCATGGTATGGTATCGGTCAGTTCTTCATGATGATCAATCACGAGAATGTCTCGCCCCTCAAAAGAAGATGGCGGAATACCAGTCCGTGCCACAATTGATGTATCGAGAACGAATACAAGGTCTGTGGTGTGTGATATGTCTGGTACGGATTCTCAAAGAATCCAATCAATATGATGGTCTGATAGATGCGAAGGAACCACTACATCGATCAGTATGTGAGGATAATTATTGTGCAGAAGTCATCGCATACCTTCGAGAGATCCGAGGGCATCACCATCAGGATTATGATGAGAAACCAGAGTTATATGATGGAGGCGCTGGAGGCGAATATCGAGATCATGAGCAAAAGTAGCAAGAGAATGCATAGTAGAAATTAGTTAGGACGTATAATGCGGACTTCGGGCTCGAGCTGAATACCTGTGGCATCAAAGATGTTTTTTTGGGCAAGTTCGACCAGCTCGACAAGATCTGTCCAAGTTGCTGTGCCATCTGACATCAAAAAATTGGCATGTTTATCGGAGAAATAAGCTCCTTTATGGTGGTATCCTTTGAGACCTACCTGTTCGATAAGTGACCCGGCAGACTGTTCACGGCTAGGATTCTTGAAAAAAGAACCACAAGAATACCCCTCGGGCTGGACTCGCTCCCTCCAGAGGAGTGGTTCTTCTTCTGGAGCAGCATATTTTTCTCGATTTTCTGAAAGATCGCAGACGACAGAGAGCAAGAACCATTCTGGATGGTTTTTACATTCAGACCATCGATATTTGAAGTCAAGTTCGACACCCGTTTTTTCCAGTTCCAGACCGTTTTTTAGGTCGAGTATGTAGACACGTTCGACATAGGGGCCTATCTCCAGTCCAAAACATCCAGCATTCCCAAAAACTGCACCACCAATAGACCCCGGAAGACCGAGAAATCTATGCCAAAAAGTGATATTGTGGTCTTGTTCGAGGGATTCAGCCAGTTCCCAAATGGGATGACCGGACGCTACCCGAATACAAAGTGCAGAATACAAAGTACAAAGTTTAGGATTGTTTTTATTGTCTGATATTCCTCTATTTTGTATTTTGTCCTTTGTATTTTGTATTAATTCATAACCATTTGAGTTGTTATGAATTACAAGCCCCGGATATTCATCGAAAGCCAAAAGAAGATTCTTCCCGCCTGAAATCGTGAGAATCGGAAGATTTTGTTCATTGGAAAATCGTACTGCCTCTTTGAGTTCATCGAGATTTGAGCCAGTATACTCAATAAAATACCGAGCCGAGGATGGTGTATGAAATCCAGAGAGATGGGAAATATCTGCGTGTTCGAGCATACAAGGAGTATAGAGAAAATTATAGGAAAACAACCCACAGTTTCCTTCTTTCAAAAATATCTTCCAAAAGTATATTTGACAAAGGTCTCTCTCTGCCTAATATTGGCTGGTTTATTTCTTTATATATTTTTATGAGTATTTTTGATGACTTGGATTCTGAGGAAAGACAGTGGCTCGGCTTGGATTCTCCTGAAAGACCTCATCAGGTATGTGAGGTGGAAGAACCTGTAAGTGGACCAAGGATTCCTTCAGATCCGTTAGATGATTTATGAGCTATTGATCCAACTACATTATCAGATATTCTATATCGAACAGCGGTTCAAGAAGCTTTGCAAAAACCTGGAACAGTGAAGCGACTGCGAGAACGTTACGGTGATGCTGCAGTTAGTTTATGTTTTGGTGATGCCTCAGTCGGCTTAACACAGTAAAACTACTTCTGTTTCTTCTTGTGCTCCAAATACTCCTTCAGGCATTGTCCTGTATAGGATTCTTTGATCTTTAAGATACCGTCTCTCGGTCATTGATAGAGAAGTCGCCCCCCTCACTCACCTCCTTCTGGTCAGAGATCAACCAAATAATGCGCATTGGCGATGACATCGAGATGATGCTCGATGATAAGGACAGTGTTTCCTCGCTCTACCAGACTCGACACGATAGACATCAGACGTTGAATATCAGAAAAATGCAATCCCGTAGTGGGTTCATCCATGATATAGAGTGTCTTTCCTGTCGCCTTTCTCGCAAGTTCTGTCGCGAGTTTGACTCGTTGGGATTCACCTCCTGAGAGCGTCAAAGCAGATTGTCACAGAGTAATATACCCCAATCCGACGTCGAGAAGTGTCTGGAGTCGATGTCGAATTTTTGGAAATTTGGCAAAGAACACCACCGCATCTTCGACTGTCATAGCGAGAACATCAGCAATAGATTTGTCATAAAAATGAACTTCTCGAACGAGATGATTGTAGCGTGTGCCACAGCATGATTCACAGGTCACATGCACATCGGGGAGAAAATGCATCTGAATCTTCTTCACTCCATCCCCCTCACAGGCGTCACAACGGCCCTGTTTCGTGTTAAAACTAAAATGCCCTGCCTTGTATCCTCTGGCACGTGCTTCGAGCGTCTGAGCGAAGACTTCGCGAATTTCTGTAAAAACGCCAGTATAGGTGGCTGGATTGGAACGAGGTGTCTTGCCGATAGGCATTTGATCGATGATGACGACCTTGTCGAGTGATTCAAAACCAGTAATAGCAGATATTTTCCCATGAGAATCACGTGTTCGATGAAGGAGGTTTCTCATAGCTGGAGCCAGTGTACGATTTATGAGTGATGATTTCCCAGAACCACTCACGCCGGTTACGACCGTCAATGTGCCCAAAGGTATGTCGACAGAAATATTTTTCAGATTGTTTTCTCGTGCATTTTCCATTCTGAGAAATTCTTTTGGCACACCCTGTAATGCTGGTATGTGTATGGTCTTTTCTCCTCTGAGATAGAGCCCAGTTTCAGTCTCGGACTGTCGAATCCCTGCATAGGTTCACTCAAAGATAATATTCCCACCATGGACACCTGCTCCAGGACCTATGTCGATAATATGATCGGATTGACGCATCACCTCTTCATCGTGTTCGACCACAATAACAGTGTTCCCGAGGTTGACGAGTTCTCGCAGATTGTCTATCAAGAGTCGACTATCTCTCGGGTGGAGCCCAATGGATGGCTCATCGAGGACGTAGGTAATCCCTTCGAGCTTTGTGCCTACCTGAGTCGCAAGACGAATACGCTGTGATTCTCCTCCGGAAAGTGTATTCGATCGACGAGAGAGGGTCATATATCCCAACCCAACGCCTTTCAGAAACTTGAGACGATCGCGAATATTTTTTACCATATTCGTTGCCACTTTGGTATCTTCCGAGTTGAGTTGCAAAGATTCAAAAAATACTACCGATGCTTCAACGGAAAGCTCTGCCGCTTGTCCAATATGTTTTTCATTGATAAGAACATGTCGCGCTTGCTCTCCAACTCGATACCCATGGCACGTGGGACAAGTCGTCGCAATAACAAATGGGGCTATTTTTTCATGGAGTGATTCACTCGTCTCGGGGTCATGATAGACCCGATTGAGGTAGGGGATAATCCCTGGATACTTCGCATTCCATGGTTTTTGCATCTGGGGAGTAGACAATGAGAGTCGCTGATCTGAACCATTGAGAACGAGTTCCTTATGCTCTTTCTTGAGTTTATTATAGACAATGTCGACAGGGATTTTATGGTGTTTACATGCCCCCATAAGAACAAAATGATAATACGAATCTTGCCCCCATGGCAGTACGGCTCCATCCTCGAGGGATCTCTCTGGATCAATAACTGATGCCTCGGTAAATGACAACAAGGAACCGAGTCCGTGACAATGCGTACATGCTCAAGCAGGGGAATTGAACGAAAAATGTGAGAGTGTAAGCTCTGATGGGACATAGCCACAGTGTGGGCAACGAAAGGCACGAGAAAATACCTCAATTCCTTCTTTTTGCTTTTTGCTTTTTGCTTTGTACTTTTCTTGAATACTTAAGTCCATAATACCTACCACATCTTCGCCATACTCAAAAGCAGTTGATATAGATTGAGACAATCGATCGAGCTGCGTGCTATCCGTCGTATCGATCTCCACACGATCGACAATAATCCACGGATCCTGTATGGTGCTCGGTAATTCGTCAGAGAGATTGTAGACAACATTGTCTACCATATATCTCACAAACCCTTTCTGTCAAACATAATCTCTCAACTCTTCTGGTGTCTGAAATAGATGACGTATCTGGGCGCAAAGAGCGATACGAACCCCATTTGGAATGCTTTGGATATATTTGATAACATCGGTATGGGTCTTTTTTACCATCGGAGTATTATCATTGGGACACATCCTGGTCCCTAAGCTGAGGAAGAGGAGACGATAAAAATCATATATCTCTGTGATAGTCCCCACAGTGGATCGGGGGTTGTGGGCTACGGTCTTTTGTTCGATACTGATAGTGGGTGTCAGACCTGATATTTCTCGCACTTTCGCTTCTTCTGACATACCACCGATAAACATACGCGCATAGGTCGAAAGACTCTCGAGATAGCGACGCTGTCATTCATTGCACAGTGTCGTAAATGCCAACGAAGACTTCCCTGATCCGCTCACTCCAGTCACGACCGTGAGAGCGTTTTTTTGAAAAGAAACATCGATATTTTTGAGATTATGGGTGGTGACTCCGAGCAGTGTGATGGTTTCAGACATAGGGCAAGAAAAAGGAAGACGATAAGAGAGTATAGTAAATAATAAAAATGTGGCAAATATTTGACACAAATAAAAAAATAGGGTATCCTTCTCTATATTTATTATCACTCTTTATGAAAAAGCTTCTTATTCTCGGTTGTGCGTTGCTTATGAGCGTTTCTCTCTCCCTTGCTGCTCCCACCACGAACGCCCCAGCTGTGTTATCTCCTGCGCCTACATTGAATCCGAGTGAGAAATTAGAAAATGCTGCAAAAAATATCGATAGACGCATCATATTCCTCAGTAAATATGCTCATGCAAAAGATGTGGATGGTCTAAAAAGTTTGGTTTCCATGGAAAATACGGACTTCTATACAAACTTTTTAAAATATATCGAAACAGCCCCTGCTTTTACCCTAAAGCGGGATACTACTAATACAACTACTCACGGCATTCTCTACAACACCCAAACAAATGAGTATAAAGTCGATGGTATCCTCTCTATAGGATGAAAGACGGGTAACATCAATATAACCTTTTTGGAAGATGGAGGAAATATGGGTACTAAATGGGTCATCGCTGATAGCAATCTCCATATTGTCGCTAGGACTCTTTCGACAGCAACTACAACAAAAACTCCAACTACAACAAGCAATCTAGGGTCCAATGCTTTGGCTCCAAAAGTTCCTGTCCGAACTGTCCCACCATCAACACAACCTGTCGTTACCGTACCTCCTGAAACGACAGCGCCTAGCTCCCCTATCATTACTGCCCCTGTAGCTTCTGTAGCCGTTACTCGTCCAACCGTGACGCCCCCAAAGGGAACTCCTACAACACCTGTTGTGTCAAAGAAAAGTGAACTCTTGAGCAACACATGATATCTGATTGCTATGGCACTCTGAACGATTTTTGTTCTTGGGCTTCTTGGGTGGCTCTTGTGGCATCTCCTCAAAAAAAGAAAAAATGCGCAAAAGGCATTATTGGTTGCTCAGATGGCAGCAATCTCTCTCCCTCTTGCCGATGCGCCTGCTCCAATTATTGCTGCAGAGTCAACGCCTACGATGACCGAGCCAGAAGCTTCTCTTGTCGTGGAGCCAGAAGCTTCTCCTGCTCCCGAAACACCGATAAGTAATGTATCGCTGGTAGAAGAAGCCCCCGTAGCGACAGAAGCCCCTATTCCGGAAACAGTAGATCCCTCATCAGAAACAGATATTTCTCAAAATGATCCAGTGGCCCCCGACGTGTCTATGCCTGATCCTAACACTTCTTCTGAAGGAGAAATCCCTCCTCCACCAGTTGTGCCGACACCAGAAACGCTCTCAGAAGAACAAGTTGTACCCCCCATTTCAGATGACTCAAAGATAGACACACCTCCAAGTGCTCCTGAGGCCCCTCTCAGTACACCCCTTCTGTCTCCCGAAACAGAATCTCCCATTGCTTCTTCTGAGCAACCTATGAATGACATATTTCTCACACCAGCCCCCTCAACGCCGGCTTCTTCTGGGCTCACACTCGATGATATCATAGCTTCTGCCCCCCAACCAGATGCCTCTCTCACCCCAAATTCACTTTTTGGAGACATACTCTCAGACCAGAAACCTTCCAGTATTTTTAGTTAATTTTTACACCTTCTTACTCGACAGGAAAAGTCCTTGGACTGTCCTTGCTCATGCTTGTTTCAGGAGTTTCCCCATAGTGTGTGCGGTATGTCCTGTGGTGATAAGATCGTCGATAATAAGGATATCTTTGTTTTTTAGGAAGACTTCTTGATGTTTTTTGAGAAAAATCTCCGACTGAATCTGCTTTCTTTCGGATTTTGTGCGACGTGATTGGTGTCCTGCAAAAAACTTCTTTTTTAGTGGGCAAAAAATAGTGTTTGCTTCTGTTGTTTTAACACAGAGTGTTGCAAGTTTTTTAGCGTGATTTGGTCAACGAAAAATACGATCTTTCAAACTAATAGGAGGATAAACGACGAGATACTCTGAAATATTTTTTATGCCACTTTCCTTTATGAGAGAAGAAAACAGCGATGCAAAGTAGACACTGTCAACATGATTGTGGACAAATTTAAAGCGATGAAGTTTTTTTTGCATATTCTCATCATACATTCGAGCCACCCAGATTTCTTCGAGCGAAAATCCTGGAATGGCTTTTTTATAGTGTCGCGATTTTTGCATTGGAGTGACGATGAAAAATCTCATACACACCATACCAAAGAAATGACTGGAGAAAGAAAAGCGTCGATATCAAAAAGAGATTGTATTGTCCTGAGAAAATAAAGTAGAAGTCCGCTATGCAAATAAAGAGAACGGAATTTATCGCGAGTATAAGTTCTTCGTTTTTGCCATAAAAATATCGTGCAAAAAGGAGGAGAATTCCGATAAAAATAAAGAGGCACACAAGAAGAAGCCAAAAATCAGGCGAGAGAACATAGAAAAAGACATACGCATAAAGTGCTGTCAAAACCAGCATATTGCCCGAAAAGAAAATCGGACTTCTCTGGGTATGGACATAGACCCACGACCAAAATACCAGAAGTATGATAAGCCCCAGAACAACCAGGTCTAAAGTGCCTTCTTCTCCTTGAAACAATAAATATAGCAGCACTGCCAGCACCCCCCATGAGACAAAAAGCAACGTATTACGTGTGTGCCAGACTGCATAAGGGGTATGCCCCACAGCCCGTGATCGTCTGAGTATTTGAGGAAGAAAAAGATATACTCCCGCAAGAGTTATGATAGAGAGCAAAAGCGTGTACATAAAAGGGTGCGGCGACAGAAAGGATATTGTAGATACAAATGTTACCACTCCCGCAAATACAAGGCCACAAAACGTGTACAAGGCCACAATATATGGCGTATATGGAATGTCCGTATCGAGGACGAGTACCGCCATAAGCCCGAAGAGGATAAACACCGTATTAAGGAGCATAAATCACATACTGTTCCCCCCGAAAAATACCAACGCAAAGCTCAAAATAATCAAAAACATTCCTGTGATAATACAGTGTATCCGAAATATCAAGACTATCCCTGGACTCTTGGCAGAAAACATAAGATAGAGAGCATAGATCGTGCTCGATAAGAAAAAAATACAGTATTGGAAAAGTCGTAAATTATTCGATATATCAAAGTAATGAGATGCGCTGATAGAGAGTCCCACGAGAGCCAAATAAAACAGCACTCCTGAACTGAAATGAAGCGACTGATACACACTTTCCTTCCCTGAAATTTCTTTTTTAAAAAATTGTGGTTTTTTAAACACATCTATAGGCGGGATGATTTTTATAAAAAAAACAAGGAGAATAAGCCCTATAATACTACTTTCAATATACCTTCCGAAGATAAAAAAAAGTGCAGCAAAAATGCTATGAATAACAGCAACCAATAAAATCATGCAAAAATTATATCTCCTTGGCAAAAAATACAAGCGAAACAAATATTATACTAAAAAGAGAGAAAATAATTTGATTAAAAAAGAGAAACTGTGTGCTCAGCACCCCTCCGATAATCACAACGCCCAAAGCAATAAGAAATCACGCATACAAACACGTTACTGTCATATATTCCTGAATGGTTTTGATCCACCAGAGAATCCTTATTTGTCGTAAGAGAGAATAAATATAAGAAAATCCTCCATCTTGTTTAAAAATATCAAGCTTGGTTGATCTGTATTTTTTCTGTAAGAGAAGTTGGATATTTTTATTAGAAAGAAGCTGCTTTTCTTGGGAAGTCTTCCGAAAGAATGTGAGAATAGGATTCTCTTTTTTACTCTGATTTTGTTTACGTTGTTTCTTGGCCGCCCTATTGGGCAAAAACAGTATTGTAAATATTTCAGAGGTTTTTTTTAGAATCTCTATTATCATAAAATACCATGGTGGGAGAATAAAAATCCCTGTACGTTTTATGATAGGAAGTAGGGGTTTGTAAATAGCTTTTTTTGTTTGTGTATTGGATTGTTCATAGAGTATTTTTGTATATTTCTTCATTATTGCCTCCATTCCTGAGAGACCATTTGTCATCATGATTTTTTTTATATCATAGATCATGGATTCTTTATTTTCTAATTGGCTCTCATAAATAAATGGAATAAGTATTTCAAAATATTTTTTCATTATTGTTATTTCCCCTGTTATAATTGTGTTTGTTTTTTCTTCGGTGTTTGTTTTTTTAACCTGATTTACCTGTCCTGAAAATACTTCTAAAACATTTTTAAAGATAAAGTCTTGCTCTTTTGGATCCGTCAGGCGTACAGGATAGAGTTTTAAAATACTATACTGATAGTCTTCTTTGAGTATTTTATATGCCTGAAAAATATCAGGGGCCTCTACTTTTCCTTCCATTCTACTTTTATTATCTTTTAGGGCACTGAAAATAAAATAATTTTCTTGAGCATGGTTTTCCTGTAAAAGATCGAGAGTAATAACTATAAATCCTTCTAATGAGAGAGTGTTTTTTACTTGTTCTTCAGATTCTCACTCCATTATAAAAGAGAGTTTTTTATTATTTTTTATACTATGTATCTTATAAGAGGGCATACTCAAAAAATATACTACCATATCTTTCCCCTAAAATCAAATATAAAAACTCACAATGCATTTTTATTTTTATCCCTATAATACGACTCTCTCTATCTCCTTTTTACATTTTTTTTGTGTATAAAAAACACATAAAATTTTCTCTTTCATTCCCCTTTTCTTATTTTTACTATGACAAAAAATATACTTTTTTTCTTTGCGGGTATTTTACTTTCAGGATTTTTTATAGGAATGCAGTGAAATTTTGTGCAAAACGTCGTTGGAAGCCCCTTCACAAAGGATTTCCTCAATATCACTCAGGAAATCACACATACCCTATCTCCATTTTTCCCCCAGAGAGATACTAAAAAGACAGAAGATGCTCTTTTAAAAACCTTCGTTGCCTCACTCTGAGATCCGCACACTACCTATATACCTCAGAAAGAAGTGCTTTCATTTCAGACAATGGTGGAAGGGGATTTTGAGGGCATCGGTGCGTATATAGAAGATAGTCCAAATGGCGTTTTTATCGCGGGGACACTCCCCGGATCACCAGCACAAATATCTGGGCTTCTTCCTGGCGATTTTATTCAGGATATTGATGGCAAAACAACCTTTACTATGACAGCTGACGAAGCAGTGCTTTTGATACGATGACCCGCAGGAACCCCGGTGACACTCAGTATTTTTTCCACAGTGCTTTCTATCAAAAAACAGGTCACCCTTATTCGCCAAAAACTCGAGCTCCCTATTATCACAGAAGAACTCATAGGGGACACACTCTTTATTCATCTTCTTTCCTTTAATGATTATTCATGACGAGATATGGAAAAAGTACTTCAAAAATATCAAGGAAAATATAAGAAAATCCTTCTCGATCTCAGAGATAACGGAGGGGGGACGCTCAGTGCGGCCGTTGATATCTCTTCACTCTTCTTTGCGGCTCCAAAAATAGTGTCTACAACCGATGGTAAAAACCCACAGAAATATGTTTCCAAAGGGAAAATAGATGTCGACATTCCTGTCTACATTCTTGTCAACTGACAGACAGCATCGGCGGCCGAAATTCTCGCTTCAGCACTCCATGAACATCTTAAGGCCCCTATTTTTGGGACACAAACCTATGGGAAAGGGTCTGTACAGGAAATATTTTCCCTTAGTAATGGCGCTGAGATAAAGGTTACTGTGGCTCATTGGCTGACAGCTTCTGGTGAAAAACTCGATGGGAAAGGTATCACACCAGACACTATGATTCTCCCAAAAATCCAAGATCTCATAGTCGGAAAAGATGGACAAAAAGAGGAAGCCCTTGCTCTGATACAGAAAGGAAATTGGAAAGTTGGTCAAAAATAATCTTTGTATTTGTATGCTTTTTAGTCTTATCAGCCCTTACCAGCCAACCTGAGATCAGCCAGAAGCTATTCGGCAGCTCGTTGAAAGTCTTCAAGTGCCGAATCGATACCAGACCCTTCAAGGAGTTACTGGGTCTGGGAAAACCTTCACAATGGCAAATATTATTCAAAAACTTCAAAGACCAACCCTTGTTATCGCTCATAATAAGACGCTCGCAGCCCAGTTGTGCCAGGAATTTCGAGAGTTTTTCCCTCACAATGCAGTTCATTATTTTGTGAGCTACTATGACTACTATCAACCAGAGGCCTATATCCAAAAGACAGACACCTATATCGAGAAAGATTCAGCGATCAATGATGAGATAGACCGTCTGCGTCATGCGGCGACTGAAGCACTTCTGACTCGAAAAGATGTTATCATTATCGCCTCCGTGAGCTGTATCTATGGTATCGGGAGCAAGGAAGAATATCTCGGAGGAGTGATGCATTTTCAGGTCGGGGAAACATACACGCTCAAAGACCTTATTGATCGGCTTGTAGCCCTTCAGTTTGAGCGATGAACACTGGAATTCACACAAGGTATGTTTCGGGTTCTCGGAGACACACTTCAGATATTTCCTGCGAGCCAAGAACAGTATTATAGTTTGGAGTTTTTTGGAACAAAACTGGAAGCAATACGTGTCTTACAGCCCATCACATCGCACGTCTTAGAATCAGTTCCTTCACTCGAGATATTCCCCGCTTCTCATACGGTTACGAGCCCAAGTCATGTCAAAGCTATCACACCTGCAATTCTCCATGAGCTCCAAGAACGTATCAAATATTTCCAAGAAAAAGGCAATATCGTCGCTGCAGAAAGAATAAAAACTCGTGTCGAATATGATCTGGAGATGATGGGAGAGGTGGGATATGTCAAAGGAATCGAGAACTACTCTCGCTATCTCGATGGTCGCAATCCATGAGATCCGCCGATGACGCTGATAGACTATTTTCCGAAGAATTTCCTGACCTTCATCGATGAATCACATATGACACTGTCACAAATTCGAGGCATGTTTGCTGGGGATAAGGCACGAAAGGTGATGCTGATCGAAAATGGCTTTCGTTTGCCGAGCGCGTATGATAATCGACCCCTCTTTTTCGAGGAATTTGAAGCAAAAATCAATCAATTTGTCTGTGTCTCAGCTACCCCTGGAGTTTCTGATATTGAACAAGGTGGTCCGATGGTGGAACAAATTATTCGACCGACAGGACTTCTCGACCCAGAAATCGCTGTCGAACGTATGGATAAACTGGTCGAAAGTCTCCTCGAGAACATCAGAACTGCTGTCGAACATAATGAGCGTGCCCTTATCACAGCGGTCACAAAAAAATCGAGCGAAGATCTCGCCGCCTATCTCAAAGAACAAGGCATAAAAGCCCACTATCTCCACTCTGAAATAGATACCATCGAACGACTCAAGATACTCAAAGATCTCCGAACAGGCGTTGTGGATGTGATCGTAGGAGTCAATCTCCTCCGAGAGGGGCTTGATCTCCCTGAAGTATCCTTTATTGGTATCGTCGATGCTCATAAACAGGGCTTTCTACGCTCTACGCAGTCTCTGATTCAGATTGTCGGTCGTGCCGCGAGAAATTCTAACGGACATGTTATTTTCTATTCCCATGAAGGAATTATTTCTCGCTCAATGCAAGAAACGATGGACATCACATCTCGTCGTCGAGCCACCCAGATAGTGTATAATACCAAACACGGTATTACTCCTACCACTATTATCTCTTCTATCAAAGATCTCGGGTTTAAAGATAAAACGCAACCTGTCGAGGTGCCAAAAGGTATCTCGCAAGAAGCATATATCAAACGTCTCGAACTCGAAATGGACGTCGCGGCTGCCAATCTCGACTTTGAGAAAGCGGCAGAGATTCGTGATACAATACTGTCTATCAGTTGGAAGGGGTAGGTTTTTATGTTTTATTTTGATGGAAAGTCCTTTCCTCCAAGGAGCGCTAGAATCCTGTTTTTCAGAATGGGGTTATCACATGAGTGAGCCATGATTCTAGAAAAATCACTGGGAGCAATTTCGAGACAAGCAATAACTTCCTCAGATACGCCCCCACACAGTACATTGATACTACTTTGTAAGAGAGAATCCGTGCGTAAGAGTCTGGATGAGTCCTGTATATGGACCGTGAGAACATGGTTTTGAGCATTTCCCCCGAGTCTGATAGGGATGGAATTAAAATCTATCGCCATACTTTTGCATTATAAAATCAATATCTTTATCGCCTCTGCCTGAAAGATTCACTACAATAATTTGATTATTCGGAAGATCGGGAGCCATCTTTATTGCATGAGCAACAGCATGTGCACTTTCAAGTGCAGGGATTATCTCCTCTGTTCGAGAAAGAGTTTTAAATGCCTCAATTGCTTCATTGTCATCGATGGTTGTATATTGGACACGACCAATATCTTTGAGGTATGAATGCTCTGGTCATACTCATGGATAATCGAGCCCTGAGGCAATGGTATGCACTGGAGCCGGATTTCCTTCTCCATCTGAGAGCACATAACACTTGAACCCGTGTATTATTCCGGGCTTTCCATACGTTAATGTGGCTGCGTGTTGCCCTATTTGTGGTCCAGAACCAGCAGGTTCGACGCCAATCATTTTTACTCACTCATCATCTAAAAAGGCACTAAAAAGTCCTATAGCATTTGACCCTCAACCTATGCAAGCAACTAAATAATCAGGCAGTTTGTTAGTTTGTTCGAGTATTTGTTCTCTGGCTTCTTGTCAGACAATGCTCTGAAAATCACGCACCATAGCCGGAAATGGATGAGGGCCGACCACAGATCCGATGGCATAGAATTGGGTTACAGGATCAGAAATATAGGCCATAAATGCCTCATCGACTGCTTCTTTGAGACTTCGAAACCCTGATTTTACAGGGATTATTTGAGCACCGAGGATTTTGATACGCACCACGTTCGGATATTCTTTTTCCATATCGGCCTCACCCATATAGATATCACACTCAAGTCCGACTAATGCAGCAGCAGTTGCAAGTGCTACCCCGTGTTGTCACGCTCCAGTTTCTGCGATGAGTTTTTTCTTTCCCATTTTTTTTGCAAGAAGTGCTTCCCCAAGACAGTGATTGATTTTGTGTGCTCCTGTATGATTGAGATCTTCTCTTTTGAGATATATCTGAGCACCACCTAATTGGGCAGAAAGATTTTTGAGATGATAGATAGGAGAGGGGCGTCCAGTAAAATGCTTGTGTAGATAAGTGAGTTCCTGAATAAATTCGGGGTCATTTTTAACGCGATCATACGTTGTAGCAATTTCCTGTAAAATTGGCTCCAATTGAGGAGGGACAAATCGTCCTCCATATTGTCAAAAATTCCCATGTATATCAGGAAGTATGTGAGTTTGTGTAAAGGTTTTCATAAAAGAAAGATAAATAATTATTGTATTACTACGATGTAACAAAGAAGCTATAAAAAGGAGAGACAATTCGTCATTCCGGACGATAATTTTCATTGACGAAGTCAGGGAAATTGTCGAGCCGGAATCCAGGTGCATCAACTCATTCTTTATATTTTTAGGAACGCTTTGCGTAGTGTTTGTCCTGGATCCACCGAGGCGGATGACGGAGAGGATATTACTTGCGCCACCCCTCTTTGATACGTCCATACTGGAGAATCCGAGAGCCACGGCTGACAGTTGTAATAGAAATATCCAGATCTTCCGCTATCTCTCGTTGGGTCTTTCCTGCCACGAGCGCGTGCATGACTTTGATACGTTCATCGATCGTTTCGATTTCTTGCGGGCTGAGAATATCCTCTAAAAAACCATCCAGATCAGCTGTATGCCGAGACAGTTCTTTGATAATATTTTCTCTGAGTGATTTCTGAAAGGACATAAAATATTGGTGTAGTACTACGATGATATTTATAATAGGGAGAATGTCAAAAGATTTTTGTTTTTTCTTGCTTTCCTCGGAATAATAGAGTAATATAAGGGTATGAAATACGCTAGTATTGTCTTTTTCCTCGGAATCCTCTCAGCCCTTACTGTCGAGGGATTTACGAGTTTAAGTGGTATGCAAACAACGGTGGATGCCTTTGTATTCAACTTTACTATTCACGGGAAAGATATAGGTGAAAGCTTTATCACTCTTACCCGAGACTTTTTCCCCAATCATGAGCATAGCACTCTCTTTGGCGCACTATATTTAGTAGGATATAACATCACGGAAGAACTCGTGAAGTTTGGTTTTTTCGTTCTCGCTGTCCTCTTGCTAAAGCCAATATCTACACGTCGGGTGCTCTATACGGGTATGCTGATAGGAGCATGATTTGCGACTGTTGAGCATTTTGGTATCGAATCCTCTCTTTCCTCGTGGTCTATTTTTCCTCTTCGACTTCTCGGGCATATGCTTTTTACGAGCGTTATCGCTCTGTGGTATTCTCTGGGGTCTTTTGCGAGAATGCGCTGGATCGATAGCTGAGCCAAGGCAGGACTTGTACAATTTTTTCTCTCAAAGTGGTCGGGGTTTGTGATGACTTTTTGGGTGATTAGTGGTATTTTTTTAGCAGCATTCTTTCATTCTTTTGTGAATTTGTTTGCTTCCTCAGGGCATTATACCGCTGTTCTTATCGTTATCATAGGATGGGTAGGCATCGTCTCATTTCTTCTAAACCAAAATGCTGATAGACCCTATGGGAGAATTTTACAAGAAATCAAGCTGATGCAGCACCTCCATGATATACAGATGACGCTGGATGAGCTACAACACCCAAAAACAGAACCCGAACCAACAGACTCTTCACATTTTGAAACCACAAAAATCCGATTATCCCGTAAACAATTTGCAAAAAAATAAATACCGATACAATACGCCCGTCTGAGGCTTCACTTGGACTTTATTTTTCTAACTTTTTCTTATGAAGCACACTGAAAAAAAAGAACTCATCAAAAAGTACGCACGTACTTCGAGCGATACGGGTTCTCCAGAGGTCCAGATAGCCCTTATCACTGTCCGTATCGAGGCGCTTTCGGCACATCTCAATGAGCACAAAAAGGATAATCATTCACGTCGTGGGCTTCTCGGTCTCGTCAGCACACGCCGCAAACTCCGTAACTATCTCGCAAAAAAGAATCCAGAAGCTCTCGCAAAACTCGATAATGAAGCATCTACTCTCAAACAAATCAAAAAAGATGAAAAGGTACAAGTAACGGCCACCAAAAAGGCACCTGCAAAGAAAGCTGCAAAGAAAGAGACAGCTGAAAAGAAGTCACCAGCTAAAAAGGCACCTGCAAAGAAAGCTGCAGCAAAAAAGAAATAAGAATTTATTTACCCCCTTGGTACACTCTTATAAAAATAAGGGTGTATTTTTTTTGAAATATAGGTATACTCAAAGAGTATGAAATTACAACAACTTCTCCTCCATGAACGAATAACGACGTATTTTCTTATACTTGCCATTTCTGTTATATTTTTTGTTGTCATTGTATCGCGTCTTCCTTATGCCAGCTTCCGGGGTGATAAGATCTCTCTCAGTCCTCTCGACATCAATATGTGACAGCTTGATTTTGCTGGCGAGTCAGTTATCGTCGACCAATCATCTAATCCGCTCTGACTCGAAAAGCTCGAGCAAGAGCTTCTCATAAATCGCTTTTCACTGTACCAGTTTCTTCTCTACCATAAACGTTCGGCACAGTATTTCCCCTATATAGAATCCTATCTCTCGGAGAGTGAAGTACCTGAAGATTTTAAATACCTTGCTGTCGCAGAAAGTGGCTTGCAATACGATGCTCTGAGTCCTGCGGGTGCACGAGGGATATGGCAACTGATGCCAGAAACCGCTCGGCAGTATGGTCTCCGTGTCGACAAGTATATTGATGAACGATTGAATTTTGAGCGCTCCACGAGGGTAGCAACCAAATATCTCCTCGACCTCAAGAAGAAATTTGGCAATTGGACACTTGCTGCTGCCGGGTATAATCGCGGGCTTTCTGGTCTTCAGCGAGATATGGATGCACAACCAACTGCCAAAAATTATTATGACCTGATTCTTAATTCTGAAACGGGGAACTACATCTACCGAGTTGTTGCTATCAAATATTTGATGCAAAATCGTTGGCAACTTTTTTCACCAGAAACCTTAGGAGATATCTTCCAGGTACCAAATACGACCACTCTGACGCTCCAAGGACCTATTGCTGACCTCCGTGTCTACTGTCTCGCTCATGATATCGATTATCAAGAATTGAGAGAGCTGAATCCATGGATTCTGAGCTATGTCTTGCCAGATGGGCCGTGGGATGTGAAACTACTTCTCAAATAATCATTATTTTCTTGCTGTATGTCTGATTTTCCCGAAGAATACCGTGACGGATATGTCTTATTTTTTGGGCATCGTTGTTTGGTGGACTCTCGAGCCCTTATCCCACGAATAGAGACAGAAGAACTCGTCAAATATGCTCTTCGTCTTCTGGAACAACGCCCAAGTATTGGGTGTATAGCTGATATTGGGACGGGAAGTGGTGTGATTCCTGTCTCACTGGCGCATACAATACAAAGAAATATAGAAATTATCGCGACCGATCTCAGTCAGGATGCGCTTGATCTTGCGCATGAGAATTTTGAACGTGTTTCAAATCCGCACCTCAAGCATCTTTCACTCCTTCAAGGGGACCTGGCAATGCCACTTATACAGCATTTTTATAATAATCCACCAGTAGAAATCCTGATAACAGCAAATCTTCCCTATGTGCTGGCTCGAGAAGTCGTCGGAGACCTTCTCTATGAACCAAAAATGGCATTTCTTTGAGGGGAAACAACAGGGTTTGAGCTGTATGAACGGTTTTTCCAGCAGCTTCATACTTGGGAATATCGGCCTACAACGTGTCATATTGTGATAGAATTTTGACTCTGGCAACGCGATATCGCTGAAACTGTCATCGCGCAGTATGGCTGGGAATATACTTTTTTTGCTGACCTGCGTGGTATCGAACGGTTTTGTCATATTCTTATTGAGAGACGATAATCTTTTCTTCTTTCCCCTATTTTTCCTATGAATCACTTCTTTTTTGCTCTTCTCCATTCGCTCGGTCTGAGTCACAAAAAACTCGCCCTTATTTCGCCTGAAAAAGTCGAGAATTTCTATGAAGGTGTCAGCATACAAAAACTCCTTCAAATAGGCATTATCGAAGATGCTGCTATAAAGATAGTCGACAAAAAAAATGTTCTCAATGTCGAACGTATTGAAGGTCTTTTACGAGAAAAAAATATTCGGATCATTCATAAAGATGATGAAGAATATCCACAACTTCTCATCAATATTCCGGATGCACCGACAATTCTCTATGTCCGTGGAAAACTCCCAGATCATGATGCTCTCATTTCTGTGGTTGGTTCACGGAGGCATTCGGGCTATGCTCAGTCCTGCCTTGAGAAAATACTGCCTGATCTGATACGTTCGGGCTATACTATCGTAAGCGGCGGTGCTTATGGCATAGATTCTCTGGCACATGAGATTACGCTCAAAAACAAGGGGCAGACTCTAGTTGTATTTGGTGCAGGTATCGATGTGGTATACCCTGTAACACACGCACGGCTCTTCGAGGATGTTATTGCAGGTGGTGGGGCACTGATTTCCCAGTTTCCTCTCGGGACACTGGCAGAGCCCTATAATTTCCCACTCAGAAATACTGTCGTAGCAGGTATGAGTCGTGGCACATTGATTGCTGAGGCAGGAGAGGATTCCGGAACCCTCATTACGGCCCGTCTTGCGCTCGAATATAATCGGGATGTTTTTATTATCCCAGCGGATATCACACGCGAATGAGCTCGGGGAAGTAATGCGCTGGTTCGTGATGGTCTAGGAAAACTGATTATGAGTGCTGAGGATATCCTCAGCGAATATCAGATAGTAGACAAACAGTTGTCGCTCCTGACGACTATGAGACCTGATTTTGCTGATGAAATACAGGAAAACCTGTATGAAATATTGTGTCGAGATTCGTGCAATATGGAGTCTTTGGTTGAGATAACGTGATATGATCTACCACTCGTTATGAATGCCCTTTCCCTGATGGAAATAGAGGGGATTCTCCAAAATTCTGGGGGGATGTATCGAATTGGTTAATTGGGAAAGTAGGATATTTTGTCTATTTTTTACATTTTTATCAGATTCTCGACTTTTGCACAGTTATTTAAATTTGCTTTTTCGCGCTCTTTGGATTATAATGAGCGGGTAAGATTTATTTTCTAATCATTTATATATGTTATACGGAGGACACTCGCCTGTCAAAGGCGGCCATTCACCTGTCAAAGGCGGCCATTAATTGCTCATTTTAATAGCAATACCTAAAAACGACCTTCACGGGTCGTTTTTTATATTATTTCCAGTCAATCATATCCCATACTTTTGCAGCTACATTTCGTGGTTTTCCGTAAAAAGGATCATGATGGAGATTGAAAAAAGGAGCCGTATTTGCTTCGAGGAGACCACATTTTTGGTCTTTCCAAGAACGTGAAATATCCGGTATCATCAGATCAAAACCAAGGAGGGTATCATCAAAGATATGACCAGCTTTTTCAAAAAGTTCCAGAGTATCTGGATGACATATATCATACTCATCACCACTGATACCCCCATAGTCCATGCCAATTTTTTCACTGAGATACACGATAGCATCTTGTGAGGGGATAAATTCAAATATATCTTTATCACCTTTTTTTGGAAGAGAAGTATACCAGGACTGATACCCATCAGATATTTTTAGGATCCCATTACTGATAAGTTGTCGTACGAGAAACCCAGCCATTTTTGCAGAAATTTTAACTTCTGCAATTCCCTCGAGTCGTGTGAGGTTTTTTTCTGTGATGAGTTCTATGAGAGTACTTTCCCCGTCTCCAGTTATTTGTGGTACTTTTGCGGCAAAGACACCCTCGAGCTTATAATTAATCACTGTACCTCGATACACTGGTCAAAAAAGCTGTTCTTCCACGATGACCCAGAGACAGAGTTGTTTTGCTATAGAATACGCTCTCCTCAGGTCCTCTCTGGTATTTATATACGTAAGAGAATGACGACCACGACTTCCGAGTCGTGGCTTTACGATGACTGGTTTCTTGAGACGATCAAATATCGCGTAGGCCTCACGAAGAGAAAATGCGCATCATCATTCGGCATAGGGTATTCATGCTTTTTGGCATGTTTTTTTAAAGTAAGACTTGTCATCAATATGTGAAAGATTGGCAGTATTTGCGGATTTTGGACGAGGCACGCCTGAAAAAATAATTATTTTTTTTCGTCGTGTTCCAGGAATCTTTTTCCGTACCACGTACATATCGGTATTTTTATCAAATATTCGTACTTCTCGCATTTCAAAGCCCCGTTTTTCTGCTTCTTCCCAAAGAACTCGAGCCCGTCACATCGTTCATTTCGCCGGTTTTTTGCCAAAATGTACAATTCCTATGAGCCGGAGAAGCCCTATCAAAAAGAGTGTTGCATCATCTTCCCATCGACCCAAAAAACGAACAAGAGGATTATCGAGAAACACCACTTGTAATTTTTCAAAAAGGATATTCAGACTATCAAAATACCAATTAATATAATGAGGGACAGGATTTTCATCACAGTAGGGGCAAGAACCTTTTTTTGTCATATGATGCAGTGTATCATAAGTCACTTATTTTTACAATGACTTCTCGAGAAAAATGAGCTGACAAAATGTGAAAATTCTTTTTGATTTTATTGTTTTAACGGATTACTGTCCATTCTTTTAAGACTTTTTTTTGGATACGGCTCGGTAATATCGCAATACCCCATGTAAGCAAGAGTTTTGGCCAACCTATTTTGTGTGCACGGCGTCCAGTATGATAGACAGTGAGACGGCGGGCCGAGAGTGTACGACCTATTTTTGCTAATTTTTCAAAATGATTTTTATCCTCTCATCCTATAAGCTCTTCATCAAAGCCACCTACTTTTTTAAATGCGTCTTGTCGGACCATCTGAAATTCACCTGATGCTCACCCAGTATGAAGAACATTGTTCATAAACATAAACAGATATCCTAGGGCTCAAAAAATAATCCTATCTGCCCATGTTTCCATCTCTGGCAATACTCGCATTGGTCCTGTGAGTGCGACAGAATTTGGTGTAATTTCTAGTATTCTCAATGCTTCAGCGAAGAATTCATCTGGATGGAAAATAGTCACATCGGCATCGAGAAATACAAAATATTCTCCAGAGGCAATGCTGGCTCAGAGATTTCTCCCCATCCCAATGGTTTGGCGTTTCTCACCTTGATACACAATGATCTTATCGGTATATTTTTTGGCAATTTCGAGAGTTTTATCATCGCTTCAGCCATCTGAGATGATAATCTCTTTTTCTCCTCTATATGTTGACAGCCATTCGAGGGTTTTTCCGATCACTGATTCTTCTCGAAGTGTCGGTATTATAAAGGAGATCATGTGTCTAAGAGTTTATGCTTGAAATAGCGAGTTATACTAAAAACAAGTGTTGGCACGATAAGTATTATACCAATTAAAAAATAGTATTTTAACTCTTCTTCGATCTGTGCGTAAGCGGATCAAAAGGAATATCCAATTCCTAGTAATACCAATACGAGGAGTATTTCTCCGAGAAAGTTAATGGCTAAATATTTTTTAAGGGGTATATGGGTAGCGCCAGCAGTTATCAGTGTGGCTATTGATGCTCCAAAGCCGAGTGTAATTTTTGAGAAAAAGAGAATGCGAGTATGAAATTTTTTGAAAAGGGGCTTGACCTGATTGAGCAACTCTTTTGAAACCCAGAAATATCGCCCAAATCGATGGAGAAAAGGATCGAGAAAATATCGCCCAATGGCGTACCAAGCCGCATCGCCCATCAAATCCCCTGCAAGAATACTCACATAGAGTGGTAAAAAATCTAGCGCTCCAAATGTCAGCAAAAAACCACAAGCAATCATCAACAGAGGGCCCTCAATAGCAACTCCGACGCAGATAAGGAGATATTTGTAGGTAGGAAATTCGAGAGCGTATGCCGCAAAAGCTGGCAAGGTGGACATAGGATAATATTTTTTTAGTAGCCCGATCATTATAAGAACATCGATATTCATTCAACTTTAAAATAAAAAATACCCACCAAGTTTGGTGGGTATTTGTTTTTCATAGCTCGAATTACTCAGCAGCAGGTGTTTCAGTTTCCGTAGGAGCCACTTCTTCAGCAGCAGGTGTTTCAGTTGGAGTAGTTTCCGGAGTAGGAGCCACTACTGGTTCAATAGCAGGGATTGTTTCATCAGACATAATAAAAAGGATAGGAAATAGAACCGAGAGTATAGCAGGTTCTCGTGTATTCCAAGAGTTTATCGGGGACATACACCAAATACACGTTATAAAACCCTCTTGAAAGAATAATCAATCAATTTATATCCTTCGTAGAGAAATTTACCCGAAAATAACCCTTCTTCATCGAGAATTTTCAGAAATACCCTATCTCATTCCCAGAGATTGAGATCCAAGAGCTTATCATCATCTATCCACTCAAGCACTCATTCAGGTGAATCAATCAATTCTCACTCAAATTCGTCGATCACAAACACCCAGACATACCATGTTTCTTCATTGGCAAAAGCAGGAAAAGTGAGAAAGGCCTTCAGTTTCGGATTCTTCACTTTCAATCCAGACTCTTCCTCTATTTCACGAATCGCACATTCCTCAGGCGTCTCTCATTCCTCAAATTTGCCACCCAGACCGTTCCATTTCCCCTTATGCATATCATTCTCCTTCTTGATACGGTGGAGCATCAGGGTCTTGCCGTTGTGGCGGATATAGCAGAGGGTAGCGAGTTTCATAGCTTAAAAAATCCAATTATAGAAATACCCTAGAAGTATAATACAGAATCAAACAAGTCCAAAAAATGTGAGAAGGAGTGGGAGTTTCATCACTTTTTTGAGAATGAGAAATTCGGGCAAGCTCAATCCTACTACTGCCATCATAAAGGCTAACCCTGTTCCGAGAGGGACTCATTTGGCAATCAATGCCTGTATGATGGGTATGACACTGGTTGCATTGGCATACATCGGTATTCAGAGTATAACGGCTATTGGCACAGCAAAAGGAGTATCCTCTGAGATGTACTGTGCGAAAAATCCCTCTGGCACAAATCCATGAATTCATGCGCCAACGGCTACCCCGAGGAGCACATAGGGGAGTATTTTTTTGGTGATCTGGAGTCATTCACGAGAAGATTCTCGCCAAACTTGTTTCCAAGTTTTCTTGGTTATCGCCATTCCAGCATTATGCACAGGCGTTTTCCAGATAAAATCAGCGACATATTTTTCGAGCTTCAATTTTCAGAGAATAAAACCTCCGACCATTCAGAGAACTATCCCCGAAATGGCATAAATGAGCGTTATTTTGAGTCAAAAAATCCCGAGTAGCATCGCCAAAGCGACTTCATTGACCAGTGGTGAAGTAATCAGAAATGAAAAAGTAATGCCGAGCGGAATGCCTCACTTCAAAAAACCGATAAAGAGCGGAATAGATGAGCAACTGCAAAAAGGTGTTATCGCTCCAAAGAGAGAAGCCATAAAATACTCGAGTCCGTAGAGCTTCTTTTTACTCAAGAAATCCCGTATTTTCTCCACAGGGAAAAACACATTCACAAAATTCATCACCTGTGTGATGACAAGCAGCAAAATAACTATCTTAATCGTGTCGTAGACAAAGAAATTCACCGCTCAGGCACTATGAGCCCCCACTGAGAGATGAAGCACTGTATAGGTCAGAAAATCGGCAAATAGCTGTATTGGGTAAAATATGTCCATAATTTATTATTTCTTCTGGCAACAACATCCGCAGCATCTTCCTGTTTTTGTTTCTATTTTTCCTTTCAAGAATCCGAGAATTTCTGAGACCTCATTGAGTTTGCCACTACTTACGACTACTTCATCGATGACCAAAGCGGGTGTTCCCATCACGCCATACGCCATAATATCGGCAATATCGGTGACTTTTTCTACTGTCGCCTCGATTCATGATTGCTCGAGAGCTGTTTTTACATTGGATTCGAGTTGCTGGCATTTTGCGCAGCCAGTTCAGAGGATTTTGATAGTTTTCATACCATAAAAAGTTAATGAATTAAAGGGTATATCTGTCTTCTTGGTTTATTATAAGTTTTGACAAAACAGGGTTTGGAATTGCTCAAAGCACTCGTTCAATCTCCGCATCTCAGATAATACTCTGTAAATAGTGTATGATTATTTCAGGATCTTCGTCTGCTGGAATGGCAAACCGGACACATCATTGTATATCTCCAGTATTTTCTACCAGCACATTTCTCTTTTCATTCAAACAAAATTTACGAATTCTTCATCGCAGCATCACTCCATTGATTGGAGTTTTTTCAGTGCGAATCTCGTAAATGTCCCAGTGTATAAGTTCTTGAAACATAATTAAAAATTTCTTAAAAAGGTAATTTCTTCACGAATCATATCGATTTCTTCTTCTGTTTGAGCGACATTTTCCAGTACGAGAGGTGCTTTGATCCTATCTTTGAAATACTGTAACAACTCTAATACCCATGGCTCGGCATCTCGGCATAAAAAATTGTGATCCCGAACACCTCTACTTAAATGAGACATATGTACCTGGACAATTTGCGACCCAAATCTGTCTATAAAAGACCGCACAGTATCTGCTCATATAGTCAGCGCATGTGCAAAATCAAAATTGAATCCTATGTCGGGATTCTCTTGTAAAATCTGTGCGATTTGATCTGGAGTCGAGCTATCTGGTAATTTATAGTCTTCATTTTCCACGAGGATTTTGAGTCCGTATTTTCTAAAAATATCATAATTTTTTGTCCAACCACTGTGCACGATGATGTGCTTTGCGTTCAGAGTTTTTGAGAGATATTGTAGTTTCTCGAGTACTGAATGACAGAGCTCATTATCGCCATAGGTCATACCAATCCATGGAGCATGGAGAGAGACACATGGAAGTGTCTTCAGATATGCTATAAGTACTTCATCTGGGTCAAAAGAGAGTAAGTATGCAGGATCAGCAATACAAATTTCTATACCATATCACCCCTCGAATAGAGGTTTCATCCTCTGTATCCGAGATGGTTGATCTGGGTAAAATTTGTAGACAAGGCCTGTAGAAATAGCAATCTGGTTTTTCATAGTTGAAATTTATACGTTCATTATAATTTCTTTTACTCTTTTTACCACCTTCTTGGAGGTATTTTATGTGATGGTTTCGGTCATCAATCCCCCCTACCCCCCTTTATCAAGGGGGCATGCACACCATTTCCTTTTCACGGACTCGGTTTGGGTCTTGGTGGTCTCTGTGGTTTTGGCGGAGCTTTTACTACTGTGTGATTTTTGAGAGGATAGGGATGATTGTCGATAACGGGGATTTGTTTTCCGATAAGTTTTTGGATATCGCGGAGGTATTCTTTTTCTTCTGCATCACAGAAAGCGAGAGCGATACCGCTCGCTCCTGCTCGACCAGTTCGACCGATACGATGGACATAGGATTCTGGGATATTTGGTAGCTCAAAATTCACGACATGGGTTAGTTCGTCTATGTCGATTCCTCTCGCTGCAATGTCCGTTGCCACGAGGACACGAGTCGTCTTTGCTTTGAAGTTTTTGAGGGCTGTCTGCCTGGCATTTTGTGTCTTATTTCCATGAATTGCTTGAGCGTTGACTCCTACTTTCATCAGTTCTTTGACGACCTTGTCAGCACCGTGTTTTGTCCGAGTGAAGACGAGGATTCGCTCAATATTTTTATCCTTCAAAACCTCTAGGAGAAGATGTTTCTTGTTCTCTTTGTCGACAAAGTAGACAGCTTGGTTGACAGTATCGGCGGTGCTCGAAACTGGGGTGACTTCGACACGGGCTGGGTTTGTGAGAATACTCCGGGACAGTTCGACTATAGCAGGAGGCATGGTCGCTGAGAAAAAAAGGGACTGTCGTTTTGCAGGAATTTTTGCAATGACCTTTTTGACATCATGGACGAAGCCCATATCGAGCATTCTATCGGCTTCATCGAGGACAAAAAATTGAATATGGCGAAGATCGACATATCCTTGATTCATGAGATCGAGTAGCCGTCCTGGCGTTGCGATGAGGACATCGATACCTTGTTGGAGCGTTTGGACTTGGCTGTGCTGATTCACACCACCAAAGATAACGGTGTATTTCAATTTCGTATTTCGTCCATAATTCCCAAAACTCTCGGCAATCTGGATGGCGAGCTCTCGTGTTGGTGTAAGAATCAGCCCACGAATCACTCTTCTGCCTGGTGCGAGATGTCTATCTTCACTGAGGAGTTGGATAATAGGAATCGCAAAAGCCGCTGTTTTACCTGTTCCCGTCTGTGCGACTCCGAGGAGGTCTCGGCGCTGGAGGACGAGAGGAATAGCTTTCGCTTGAATAGGCGTGGGTGTCGTGTATCACTCGGTTTCGAGGGCAGCGAGAATTGGCGGGATTATCTGGAGTTCGGAGAATTTCATGAGACAAGATAATTAAAAAAAAGAAGCACAAAAGTACTTCTTTGATAGTAGGGTTTTATCGAGAAAGAGCAAGAGAAACTTTCTTACAATGCTGATTCTGTGTAGTCTCGGAAATTATCCAGAATAGCCTGCCAACCTGCTATCTGTATTTCATATGAATGGATTTCTTCTGCATCAAATACTTCCGTCACTCGTATGCCACCATTTTCTTTTTGCTCAAAGGTAACTTCTACTTTTCTACCCGCATCGAGGAAATATTCTTTCATTTCTCCTATCGTATAGACGAGTTTTTTCATCGGCACCACTTCGTCATATTTGGCAGTGAAATCAAATTGGAAACTGCCGTCTTTTGCAGCAAAAGTATTGATAAAAATACCATCCACTTTTGGTTCTTCACCGATGGCCTTTGGACAGTGCCAGTCATCTGATGCGTGACTCCAATGTATTATTGCTTCTGGTTGCCAAAATGCATTCCAGACCTTTTCAAGCGGTGCTTTGACGAGCACAGAGACAGAGAGTTGAGACATAGTAAGAAACTAAAGGTTTGTTTTATTGGTCAGGATGGCGGGACTCGAACCCACGACCCCAAGACCCCCAGCCTTGTGCGCTACCAACTGCGCCACATCCTGATAGAGACAAGTGTATGATTATTTTGTTTTTTTCAAACGAGAGACCTGGAATTTTGGTTCTGGTTTTTTGGGAGCGACAGGAGCAAGTTGTAACCAGATTTCATCAAAGACTTCTTCGGACGATTTATTTGCATCTATTTTGACACCATCATGATGACTAAAATAATGTCCGTACGAAGTAATATAGGTTTCTTGGAGTTTCTCTACAAGGCGGCGTTTTGCTTTTTTTGTGAGCTTTTCACCATCGGGAAGATATTTGAGATTATTGATCATCTGAAATGAGAGCAGAGTCCCTTCTCCTTCGTCTTCTTTCTTGGCTCGTTTTTTGATTCTTTCCAGTGTTTTACTTGCTGAGACATCGAGATATACTGTTGTTGCTTTGGCAAACATATCTTTGTAGATAGTATTCTTGAACCAGAGCAGTCCATTTTCGAGTTGGTCGAGAGTGTGTCCGAGGGAGAGACCACGAATCACAATCGTCGGAAGCGCTCTATCCATAATAACGGTGTGTCCTTTGAGGAGGCTTGGAACGACTTTTCTCTCCATCTGGTAGAGAAAATCAGCTACTTGCAAGAGAAGATGTGCTTCAGGGGTGATGCCTTCTCCTGGCTTTTTAGTTTCATGTTCGACAAAGTATTCACGGAAAAATGGAGCATCTTTCCATGTAATAATCACAGCAACCTGCCCCTGAGCCATCAGCATCTTTTTGAGTTTTTTTGCTTGTGTAGATTTGCCGCTCCCATCAGGTCATTCGAGGATGATGAGTCGGCCTGGAAAATCGGAAATGCGGGAAAAGTTTGGTTTCATAGTAAGAGAGAATAATTATTTTTTTATAATCCAGAGAGAAGTCCTGTGCCATATTTTTTTGAGAAATACTCACTGACCTTTTGACGCATCTCGGGAGTCGTGTCGCAGACCGTTTTGATAGCGTCGATAGTGTACATATTCTCTGATTCTGCGAGACGGTCGTAGGCATCGACGACACGAGTCTGGAAGGCGTGGAAATTGTGGAGGATATTATCAGAAAATTCCATATCCATTCCTGCTTCATAGTGTTTGAGATCATTACGGCCTGCTGCTCGCTTCATCCCAGCTTCTACGGGGAGTCGGAAATAAAATGTCATATCTGGCACAGGGAAATAGCTATCATAAAATGGACGGACTTCCTCGATTTCTAGTCCTCGGGCATATCCTCGGGCAAGAGCTGTGTAGATATAGCGGTCAGCGAGGACGATAATACCAGCTTTGAGCATTCATTTAATCTCTGAGATGTAGCGTTCCATGAGATCGGCGGCGTGGATCATATCGAAGACGGTCGCTGGAAGTTTGAGATCCCTTTTCTTCAGTATTTTTGTGAGCGGCTTAATCCTGAGATTGCTATTCCATTCAGTGAAATGCACAAAAAATCCGTTTGATTCTAAAAGTTTTTGGAGAATACGGACTTGTGTGGATTTGCCACTCCCATCTTGTCATTCGACGACGATGAGCGTCCCTGGGCGGATATCTTTTGGGAAAAATGGTTTTTGTTTTTCACTTTTCTCCGAAGAGATTTTATGATTTGTAAAACGTGGAGCTGCCTTCTTCCCTCGAGTAAGAGGTGGTGCAGAGAGAGTAGAAATAGGTGTCATATGAGACAATCCTATCAGATAATTTTTTACTCTGCAAGTTGTCTGAAGTATTTTCCTCTAAAAATTATTGCCCTATTTCGGAAGTATGGTCTATTATATGTTTTTATTTTTTGAGTGAAAAAAGTATTCGTCTCAGCGATGTCTTCCAGTCATACGTTGTCATATTATATGGATGTTCTGTGAGACTTTTCAGGAGTTCTTTTGACCAAGCATCACTCCCATTCCCTTCATAGATTTCTTCGCTTGAGAAAGCAATCCCGTATGTTTCAATATCACGTCCTCCACTGGTTGCAAATGAATAGTTTTCTCCTGATTCTATTCTCGTGAGTAGTTTCTGCACAACGTCTGCAGTTATCATCACGGTTTCTTTTTTGAGTGTGAATGTATGATTTTGTGCTTCGTGTTGATGTGGTAGAAGTGAGCGGAATTCATACTGTTGAAGAAATCCAACCAACTCCGGAGTATAGGTAATATTAGAGTGTTCTCGAGCGAGATCGACCATGTCCACTGAAAGTGGCACATCGGTCCGTATGGTTGCCAAAAACTGGCTTTTTTTAGCGCTTTCACCATCGGCAATCATAGCTTGAAGTTTTGGAGAGAGTTTGCTCAGATTTTCGAGAATAGTATCGAGCGTTTTATAGTCTTTGAGAAGCTTTATTGCTGTTTTTGGACCGATTCATTTTACTCCAGGGATATTATCAGATGTGTCACCAATAAGTGCGAGATAGTCGACTATTTGTGATGGTTGTATTTCAAATTTTTTAATCACTTCTTCGAGCCCATACTCCTTATCCTTCATAGCATCATATACGTAGGCGTTACCACCGACAAATTGAAAGAGATCTTTATCAGAGGAGACAATACGAATCTTTTCCATTGTTTTTTCATGTTTTCGTACGAGTGTTCCGATGATATCATCCGCTTCAAAGCCAGGCGCTGCCATCCATGGTATTTGGAGAAGGTCTGTTACCTCGAAGATGGCATCCATCTGACTTATAAGGTCTGAAGGCATACCATCACGATGGGCCTTGTAATTTTCGTCAACTTCACTTCGAAATGTCTCTCATCCACTATCAAAAGCAATAACGATATACGCGGCATCGGTTTGCAAGAGTTTCATCAGAGCCCGTGTATATCCAAAGAGTGCATTTGCTGGTTTCCCATCCTTGGTATGCATGCCTGGCACAGCGTAAAATACCCGAAAAATCAGGTTAAATCCATCAATGATAATCAATTCTCGACGCATAAACTAATATATTAACTTCTGATAACACTCCTCACATACCACTCTTTCTGGTACATTGGGAGCGTAGATACTGATTATAGGTTTTTTACAATCAGTACAAGTTCTTTCATGGAGCATTCTTCCATTTCTGAGTGAGAGTCGCTCTTTATGTCGCTGGTCAGGATGTTTGGTTGGAAGTGGAAGATTATTTTCGATGTAGAATGCGAGTTCCTGTGATACGAGTTTAAATGGTTTTTTTGTTACTTCACATTGTAGAGTTCATGCTAGTACCTCGGCGATATTTTTTGTAGCAGTATCAAATCCCACTATTCTCTCATCATATTGAGCTATAGGAAGAGGGGAATATATATTTCCAGTAAATACTACAGTTTCTTCGGTGCGCCATTTCCATCCTCACTGTATTGCTTCATCTTGGGAGAGAGGAAAATACTCGTGAGCGAGGGATTCATTGTATTCAAATGCCGACAGCTGTCGTGGAAAAAATTGTCACCACTCACCTGTACTCCGCATATGTTCGACGAGTTTCCCACAGAGGGTTTCATATTCTTGTGCGGAATAAGATGTATTGAAGATGCAGTGGTGTTCGTGATTATGAAGCGAGATACAACCAAAACAATGATGTACTCATGAAAATAAAAAAGAGCAATACAGAATATCAGAAAGACTTCTCGTAGAGTTATTGCAGAAGAAAATATTTGATGCATTTATCCCTACTGTCACTGAGCAATAACTATTTTCGAGATTTTTCATACCATTCATGACATATCGACAATCTTTTTGTTCTTTACCACTATCACAATACGCACAATCCTCAGCCCCCATCATATAGTAGCAATCAAAACAATTTTTTGAGGATTGAAATTCATTTCCGAAACATTCTTCTGACTGAACCATGGAGGCATATTTATGCACTCCCTGCGAAATCACTTTTTTAAGAGAGTTGATCGACAAAAGAGAAATATTATTTTTCTTTTTATATTCTTTTATCGCTTCTGGTGTAGATGGTTGGTTGAAGAGATAATTCTTCTTATTTCTCAGATTGTAGCAACCAATACAGTTATTGCATCCGATACAGTCATAACAGAGTATACAGTCGCCACAGTTGGTGAGTTCATGAGAATACCAACAGTTATAACATTTTTTTGAGAGGTTCAGCGTGTAGCAATTTTCACATTCAAAAATACATTCACAATCAATACAATTTTTAGAGTAATCCCATATCTGACAATACAGACAGTTTTCATTGAAAAGTCCATTGAAACAAAGATAACAATCTTTGACGTTCCCACAGTTATTGGAATAAATCGAATTTTCATCATCAAGACGACTATTTGCCGGATGGGGGACAATATCGTTGAGCTCAGACCATTGTTCAAAGAAAGTCTTGTTGAAATCTACATCTTGTCCATACTCCATCGGGTTCCATGAATCCGAATACCAGAGTGATTTCTCATAGACTGGGAAAGGTACTTCACTAGAAAACATGGCGATAATTTCTTGTCCAGTTTTACTGCATTTTCGTTTGTAGAGTCGATTCTGATTTCGGAAACTGAGCAATGTTTTTCGCATTTCAAGAGGCGAAACGTCCAAAGAGGGTAAACTATATTTTTCCCCTCAAAAAATTGGCGAGACTTTATCCAAGAACTCCAAATCTTTATCGGTCACAAAAAAATCTTCTCCAGAAATACGACATTTCTTGGTTTCTATAATTTTTTCTCCAGGAGGAAGTATCATAAAATAAAAGATAAAAGAGAAGAAAGCAGGAATTTTTTGGTTTTAACAACCTATAACCCATAACCATCAATCCGAATGCAAGCTCCTCTAGTTTATTATGCTCAACGAGAGCAGAAAATCAATCTATTCTTTCCGCCCCTTATCTCGATAGACTTTTCTTTGATCATTATCGTGAAATTTGAGCATCGAATCTGAGATGACAATCCCCCAAGGTTTTCAGAGTTTCTCATACGTTTTGAGAGTTTTTGGGAGCCAGAGTTTTTTAATAAGCCCTTCAAATATTCAAAATACAGAATACAAAATACAGAATACAAAATAAAGGAATTTTTGTTTTTTTTCTTTTTCTGGTGATTTTTTGAGACCATTTACTCCCCAAAATCGTTCAAGAGTTTTATTTTTATTTATCAGAGGCACGAGAGTTTGAATCCACTTATCGAGATAGATATCGTTTTCGATTCGTATGCTATCGAGATTCATCACATCTTCTGTGATAAAAAATGAGAGACAAAATTTATTCTTCGTTTTTTTGATATATTCTGGGCTTCCCTTGGTGAGTCCATGGATATTTCGTCGTCGTACACCGAGAATACTAAAAATTATGGTTACAACAAATCGAGCCGTCCAGAGTTGTCAGGATTTTGCAATGATAAAAAGATCGATATCAGAATTTTCATCTCATTCCCCCATGGCTCGGGAATTACAGAGTGCTACGAGTCTGATACTCGGGAAGAGTACCAACAATCAGAGTCAGATTTTGTGTCTCAGAGAAAGAATATTATATGGATACTTCATGTTGTATTTCTAAATTTTCTGGGGTGACTTCCCGGCGGGCACAGCGAGCAATAAATTCTCTTTGATCTAGATTTTTTATCATGATTTTTACGATGAGCGTTCGTCCTATATACCAACTAATTTCATTATTTTCTCAGACATATACTGGGGAAACAAAAATGATATTTTCTTGTCTTCTCGGGTCGGGCCAAATATATATATTCCAATCATTGGTTGTATACTTTTGTACCTTTTTATTCCCTACATGGAGCGTATCTGTCTTGTCTCAAAGAACTTCCGTGATGCCCTGAGATATCATATCAGCCACTACTCCTTCAGGAGTTATTTTCGGAACATCAGAATATCATTGGGGCACTTCGTAAACCATAAAAAGAGTATATGGTTACTGTATTGAAAGCAAGCTATATTCATTTTCGATACATCTCTTTATTGAGATGCACGAGGAGATCATAGGGTATCACATCGATGACTTTTGCTTGTTTCTCAAGACTGATAGGCGATTTTGGATTTTCACTGATAAAGAGGACTTCCTCACCAACTACTGGTTCGGGGACATGAGAGATATCAATCATCGTAATATTCATCGACACTCGTCAGATGATAGGACAAAGCATATTCCGTATAGAGAGAAATCCCTTGTTGGAAAATCTTCGGTCAAGTCCATCATTATATCCTATTGGTAATACACCTATAATCATCGCTTTTTCAGCGGTGTAAGTTCCGTCGTATCCTACGGATTCACCTGCATTCAGATATTTTACTTGCATCAACCGCGTATGACACCGCAGAGCGGGCAAGAGCTCAGGATGTCCATACCCATAATATCCGATTCCTGTACGAGCAAGTGTGTCATGGGCCTGGTCGGATTTTTTGTGGTTGAGTGCTCCGCCAGAGGCACAGATATGTTGAAAAGTAGGCCGTATGCCATGCTCTGTAAGGATTTTTTCAAAACGATTCATAGCTTCGTATTGAGTATTAGTTACGGTATGATCATCCGGTGTTGAGAGATGAGTCATGATGCCGACGATATTGCGCTTGAGAGATGAGAGTATTTTTAGGTCAGGTTTTGAGAATGATTGAATGCCCTCTCGGTGCATACCAGTGTCAAAAAAGAGGTGCAGCTTTGCGCGATTTCTCTTTTTTACAATTACTTGAGCATAGTCGAGGTCTGAGCAAGCATAGTGAAATCTTTTTTCCCGCGGGATATCCTCTGGATCAACAAAACCCATAATAAGTACTTCTTTTTTATACCCATATTTTTGGAGTTCATAGGCCTCAAAGAGTGAATCCACACAGACAAATGGGATAGTGTATGAATTCCATTCTTTTGCGAGGAGTTTTAACCCATGACCGTACGCATTGCTTTTCACGACGGGTACACAGGGTATTCCTGAGAGTCTTTGAAGTACTTCCAGATTGTGTTTGAGACGGTCTGGGAAAATAGTAATGGTGTTGAGGTTGTGGTAAGGCATATTTCTACAGATAGCTTCCTCGGAGTACCCACCTGTCTATATCAGTGATTTTGACTGGCACGAGTGTTCCTATTGTAACAGATTCATTCTTTGGAGCAAATACTTCTCGGAAGTTTCTCGTTCGTCCAGAGATTGTGCCGTCTTCCTCATCGATTTTTGAAACGAGAATTATTTCCTCTCGGCCAATCATACACTGGTTTCTCTCTTGAATTATCTCATACATCAGCGTATTGAGCTGGTCCCATCGTCTTGCTTTTACATCAGCGGGAATTTGTCATGGCATCTTGGCAGCATAAGTTTGTTTTCGAGGAGAATATCGCGCGATATAAGCAAAATCAAATTGGCACTCACGAAATGCCCTCACAGTATTCTCAAATTGTTCCTCAGTTTCTCCAGGAAATCCCACAATAATATCCGTCGAGATACCAAAGAGTGGGTCACGAGAACGGAGGTAGTCGACCATCATTTTGAAATCTTCATAGGTGTGTTTTCGATTCATCTTCTTGAGAAGTTCATTATCTCACGACTGAAGTGCAAAATGGAGATAGTGGCAACATTTTTCGAGATCAAAATGGGCGTCGAGAATATCACGGGTCATATCATGGGGATTGCTTGAAGTAAAGCGGATTCTATCGAGCCCATTGATGTCGTTGAGAGCTTCTAGTAGCTCTCGGAAGGGCGTTCTCACACTCGCGGATTCCCATGTAAGTTCTTCCGGATTCCAGAGATTTTTCCGTGTTTCTTTGCCATAGCTATTCACATTTTGCCCGAGCAGTGTGATTTCTTTTGCACCATTTTTCACTGCATCTCTTGCTTCTTCAATTATATCTTCAATGGGTCGAGAAACTTCTTTTCCTCGAGTGTAGGGGACAATACAAAAGGTACAATAATTATCACATCCCGTTTGTATGATAATATTGGCACTTCCATTGGATTCTCGTTCCTGTCGTACACGGAGGTAGGACTGAAAAGAATCATCTTGGCCAATATCTTCTCGATAAATGAGAGATAGAATGGTTGTCAGTGTACCAATTTCTTCTATTCTTATCACAAAATCTATATTCTCGGTGCGAATAAAAAGCTCATCATCAGAATTGAAGAGAGAAGTCACTGGTACGTCAGTGCTTGAGTACGTCAGTGCTTGAGTCTTGAAATCCAGAAGCTCTATTTTTGTTGTGTTTTTTCGCCCCTGATAGCCGTAATATTTCTTATTGATACCTGTTTTTCGTGTCATGCATCCTGTCACACCGATGATGATATTTTTACCAGTTTTTTCCCTTCGGTCTGAGCTTACTTTTCAAAGAGAATACTCAGGGTCGATGACTCGTATTTTCTGGATTTCTTCTATGTATCCGAAGACTTTATCTTCTGACTTCTGGCGAACAGAGCAGGTATTGAATATAATGACATCGGCTTCATGCCATTCATCAACTCGTGCAAGTCCTGCCTGAGAAAGGAGCATATGAATCTTTTCACTATCAGCATAGTTCATCTGACACCCGAAGGTCCGAATACAATATTTTTTTGAAGATGGTGGTTTATTTGCTTTTTGAAGCTCAGATTTTATAAAAGAGAGCTTCTCGTGGCTTATGAGAGACATAGGAGAAGTATACACAATTCTCTATAAAATGAAGGAGTTATTTTTCACATAAAAAATTTTTATGGTAGTTATCGTATATCCGCGAAATCTCTAGCGCCTAATTTATGAGCATCGGAGAAAGAACGTTCAAATACCCAGTGGAACATGATATATTTCAGAACTTTTCAAAAGCTCGAGAAACGTCGCCCACTCGTTATGACCGTTGTGGACATGTCCTGTATGCTCAGCATATCTCATTTCTCTCATATTTTTGCTGCCAGTAAAAGATCTTCTCCTAAATTAATACCTGGAGAATATCCTCCCATTTGGATTGCTATATCTTTCTTAAAAACAGAATTATATCAATAAATTGCTGGGCACTTAGGCTCCCTTCAGCTCCATTTTCGGATTGTATCTATTACATATTTCATCCAATGGAAGGACCAATGTACTCATCAATATTGGCTTCCGCCAGACAAAAAACAGAGATTCTTGTTATTCTGGAAATAATGCATTGACTCTTCGACCCATGTAGCTGGTACGATAGAATCTGCATCCGTAGTAAATATATATTCTCCTTTTGCAGCCATAAGTCCTGCTTGTCGCGCATAGGAGGTTCATTTTTGTTTTTCCTCGATAACCTTTAATCCACATGATTCTGCGAGAAACTTCGTGTTATCAGTACTACCATTATCGACGAGAATAATCTCAGTAGGATAGTGTGTTTTTATTTTGCTCAATGCTTCGATTGTGGGTAAGAGATATTTTTCTTCATTATAGGCAGGTATCACGATCGATACTACCGGTGCTTCTGACTGAAGAGAAAGAATTCTTTTTTTTATGTCTGTTTCCACAATGATTTTCTCGATTAGGATGTATAGATCCAGTATAATGATTTTCTCGATAAAAAAAGTCCTCCTCGGATGAGGACTTTCTCTTAGATTGCTTTAAAATTATGCTGTCGCGTCTTCTTCTTCGAGCCCAAGTGACTTCTTGAGATCGTCTATCTTATTTTGGTCTTCATTGGATTTTTGACGGTTTTTGAGCTCATCGATATAGATTTGTTTGAGTTGTTTCCATTCTGCTCGTTTGTCAGTGACGAGTTTTTTGATTGTTTCTGCTTCTTTTGGCATGAGCTTACGGAATTCTTCTCGTTCCTCAGTAAATACCTTTTTGAGCTCATCAATCTGGTATTGAGAAAGTGTTGGGATGGCATCGACGACGCGTTTTTTCTCTGAGACAGAAAGTGACAGTGAGTGCTCGAGGAGGTCTACGAAATCTTTTTCCTCAAATTGTGTCAGAGGGTGGAAAGAGACCAGGTCGAGAATAATCTGATTATCATCAGTATTATATCGTCCGATAAGGTCTTTGAAAAATGCTTCTGCTGCTATGGGGTCAAATGTAGAATTATCATCTCCACTCGCTCCACCTTGTCCAGTTTGTCCGCCTTGGGTAGTGTCTTCAGCCATAAAAAGAAATTAAGAACGAAAGATATGAGAAGCGATAAAAACTTCTATCTTTTCACGCAGTATATCATCGAATACCCCATTTGTCCAAACTTTTTCTACATCATCATCTTCATCGAGGTCATTTAGGAGCTTTATTACTTTGACGCCTTGGTCAAAATCGATGATTTCATTTTCGAGCGTGGGGAGATACTCGAAACTGCTTGAGACGATTAGTATACTTTTTGATTTTAGGAAGTCAAGCACTGAGGAAAAGTTTTCTCTGAGAACGATAAGCCGTGTTTCATCGTCAATTGTTTTGTAATCATCAGCGCCTGATTCGATAATCATATCTTCTGTGATATCGGAGGCGTTGACGATAATAACTCCACGATACTGAAATATATGATTGGAGAGCGATCCTGCTTCTCATAGATTACCACCATTTCTCGTAAAATAGGAACGTATACTACTGGCAGTACGATTTCTGTTATCGGTGAGTGTCCGTACGATCACAGCGACACCGCCTGCAGCATATCACTCGTAGGTGATATCTTCGATATCGGCAACATCTTTATCGAGTCCCGCCCCCCGTCGTATGGCTTTTTCGATAACATCCCGAGGAACGCTGTCCTTTTTTGCTTTTTCGATAGCTGTATAGAGCGTGGGATTTTCGTCTGGTTTTGCCCCACTGCGTGCGGCGAGGGCGATGAGTTTGGAGTGCATACCATACACTTTTCACTTTTGTACGGCAGAAGCAGCTTTTTTATTGGCAAGAACGGGTCAACGTCACATAAAGTTGGGAGATAGGTGGTAGAGATAGGTGGTAGATAGTGCTCTATAAGTAATATCATTCCACGGTTTCCAGTCTATTATGTTGTTTTTTGATATGAGTCAACCAGTGTTTTTATTTTTTACCTCATGTGATTTGTATTTTACCCAAAAAATACTACACTATTTCTATGTCACACATGTTTGAGCAAAGTGCCGGAGGAATTGTCTATCGCAAGCACGGTGGGCTTATCGAAGTGCTCTTGCTCAAATGGAAAAACTCTGGAGGCAATATCGTCTATGCTCTCCCAAAATGACATCTTCTCGAAAATGAAACGGCTGCTGACGCGGCTATTCGTGAAATCGTCGAGGAAACTGGTCTCGAAGCATCACTTTTAAAGATTAAAAAATTTATTAAAACAATCTCTTTTTCCTTCACTGCTCGGCATAAAACAGGGAGTCCAACTATCAATAAAGATGTCGCACTCTATCTCGTCGAATACTCTGGAGCGAAAAAGCCGTATGTCCAGCGGGAAGAACGATTTGTGGGTTCTGTATGGCTCACACTTCCAGATCTCAAGAAAGTAAAAACGAAACCAAATATTTATGATATAGTGGAGGCAAATAAGGATTTTATGTAAACGTATTGATAGAAATACAAAATACAAAGCGCAAAATACAAAATATAGGAAGTAATTGGTTCGGGAGCCAATAAATTAATCAAATTCCTTCATTTTGTATTTTGCATTCTGTATTTTGTACTAGCAAGAAAAGATAAGAGTCTTACTTGCAACTTTCACCTCCTTCATTATACTCCCCTCATAATTTGGTTACTTAATTTTCTTCTATGCAACTCTCTCTTGGCAAAAATGGTTCCTACGTCGATATCACAGAAGGTGGTGCTCGCATCTCTCTCACGGAAACGGCGGTTCTCATCAATGATTATGCGGTTGATTTCCCTGGTGAATATGAACGCAATTTTATCTTCGCGGAAGTCCGCGAGACACAGAGTGGTCTTATCTGGATCTTGACGATAGATGGGAAGACTTTAATTTATCTCCCAACGTCTGTGACAGTAGAATCTCTCGAGACATTTCGTGATATCAACAATAAAGATATAGTCATATTCCCAGCGAGTGAAACTCTTTGGAAAACACTTGAAACTTGGGAGGTTTCTGTAGCAGTTCCTTATGGCCCTCAAACACATGAATTCCTGACAAAGCTCTGACAAGCCGTCGAAGCAACTCCGAGTGTTGCTATTAAATCCACGGATTTTGAATCAGAAAAAACTCGTTTTATCACGCTCGGGTAATTTTATTGTACGTTTTTTGACATCTTCCGAAAAGAGAAAAAATGTATGATTATAATGCTTGCATTTTTAAAATTGTATCTATAATCCTCGCGTTATGGAATCTACCAGTTGACCACACATTCTCTCTGTCGCACCGCATCAGTTTGCTGAAAGCGGTCTGTTATCATATATTTCAAATACTGTTCTATCGACATGGATTTTTATCGGCATTCTCATTATCCTCTGAGTATTTCTCAATGTCGCTGCCAAAAAAGAATCTGGCTTTGTTCGTACCACTGGGTTTTTGATCGTAAAACATCTGAAATCTTTTTTTAAACCTCTCCTCGGACATAATCTCCCCCCCTCAAAAACTCTGTGGTTTGTTGGTGGTATTTTTCTCTATATTCTCTGAGCAAATCTCTATAGTCTCCTCTTGGATTGGTTTCTCGCTTTCGCACCAGGATTTCACAATTATCTTCGCCCCATAAATTCCGATATTAATACGACACTTGGTATGGCAATTCTTGTTATTTTGATCTCTCACCTCATGATGATTCGTTTTCGAGGCGTTTTCCAATATGTATTGCATTACATCTTCCATTTTGAGGGGGGTGGTTTTGTAGAAAAGATGATTAATGTTGTTGTAGGATGGATTCATCTTATCGGAGAATGAGTCCGGGTACTTTCGCTCTCTCTCCGTTTGTTTGGAAATATTTTTGCTTGAGCCGTACTACTCTGAGTGATGGGCTGGTTAACTGCCAAAATCGGTGTTGCCACTATTCCTGTCGGAAATTTTCTTCTTATACCATTTTACTTTTTTGAAATGTTCGTTGGTTTTATCCAAGCAATGGTTTTCGCCATGCTTGTCTCCCTCTACTTTGAAGAGGCCTCATCCAGTCACTAACCTTTTTTATTTCCTAATATTCTTTTTATGAAAAAGTTAGCTTTTGTTTCTCTCCTTGCTCCTCTTGCAGTCCTTGCAGAAGAAGGTACAGCTGAAGTTGTTGCAACTGCAGCAAAGTCAGTTTCTGATTTTGCTCCTCTTGGTTTTGGTCTTGCAGTTTTTGCATCTGCCATTGCTATTGGTCTTATCGGTTATTCTACTGCTGCTGCTATCGGCCGCAATCCATCTGCTAAGAGCGATATCACCAGTGGTATCCTCCTTCCTATGGTTCTCGCAGAAGGTCTCGGTATCATCGCTGTTATCCTCGCGTTCGTTAAATAAAAAAGATAAACCAGATAATTCGATAACCAGATGGTGCGCGTAGAGTATCTATTACATATCTCGTAATCTTGTTTTCTGGTAATCCTGTAATCCTTCTCCTATGGAATGAATTAATTTTTGATCAATGCTGATTCAGGTGATTAACCTGGGTATCGTCCTTTTTGTGCTCAAAAAGTTTCTCTTTGACCCGTATCTCCGGCTCGTAGAAAAAACGGAGGAAAATCAGAAAGAAATCGCTGCAGTCCACGAGACAGTGGCTCGTATCCGAGCGGATGCTGAAAAAGAAGCGAATGAGCTCGTCTCAGAAGCTCATAAAAAAGCATTTGAAATGCGAGAACATGCAGCAAAGAATGCTCAAAAACATGCTGATGATATCCTCAATCAAGCGACAGAACAGGCACGAATAATTCGCGAACGAGCTGAAGGCGAAATCACTGTCCTCGAACAAAATTTCTCAAAACGTATGAAAGAAGGTGTGATGACAGCTGCTGTTTCTCTCAACAAGAAACTTCTCGGGCAATCCAATACTGCACGACAAGACTTTATGAAAGCGCATCTTGATGAAGTCGTTTCTAAATAATACAAAGTACAAAAGACAAAGTACAAAATGAAGGAATTTATTTAACAAATTAAACCAATTAAACGTATTAAACCTATCTCATGGAACTCGAAATACCACACCTTGATAATCCGATAGAAAGAAGAAAGCTCGTCCGTGCGATTGGTATTTTTCGTAAACTCCGAAAGATATCTCGTACTCGTGCAGAAAAACTCTTTGCTCGTAGCCAAAATGGAGTCAAAGAAAGCTCTATTGTGGTCGGGCAGGATATTGAAGCGGGTGAAGAAAAATACCTTCTCTCTCTATTTCATAAGACTTTCCCTGATGCTCAAAAACCTACTTTCTCCCTCAATTCAAACCTTCTCGGAGGCGTGCGGATGATGTATGGAGATGAGATGGTGGAGCTCTCACTCAATCAAATCGACATTAAAAAATAATTTACCCTTTTATGACCTCTATTTCCTTTGACAGCGTCCTCGCGGACATCCAAAAACAAATCCAGCATCTGGATATGACCCCTGAGAAAGTACAGACTGGTGTCGTCGTCTCCGTATGAGATGGTGTCGCACGAGTCGATGGGCTCTCTGGTGTCGCCTATAACGAGATGGTTGAGTTTGAATCCGGCGCCGTCGGTGTCGCGCTAAACCTCGAAGAATTCTCTGTCTGAGTCGTCGTCCTCTCTGGTTTCAAATCTATCAAAGAAGGTGAGACCGTGACGGCAACTGGTCGTGTGATGGAGGTTCCTGTTGGGAATGCTCTTATCGGTCGTGTCGTCGATGCTCTCGGAAATCCTCTCGATGGTAAATGACCAATTAAAAATCTCGAAAAATATCCTACTGAACGTGTCGCTTCAGGAGTTATGAGCCGAAAATGAGTTCATGAACCACTCCAGACCGGTATCAAAGCCATCGATGCCCTCGTACCAATTGGTCGAGGTCAACGAGAGCTGATTATCGGAGACCGACAAACAGGAAAAACGCAGATCGCTATCGATACTATCCTCAATCAAAAAGGTCAGAACATGATCTGTGTCTACGTAGCTATCGGTCAAAAAGATGCAAAAGTCGTCCGTATCACAGAAGAACTCAAAAAGGCAGGCGCTATGGATTATACTATCGTCGTCAATGCCGGAGCATCTGCTCCTGCTGCGATGCAATGGCTCGCTCCCTATACTGGTTGTGCAATGGCAGAATATTTCATGCTCAATGGTAAGCACGCCCTCATCATCTACGACGATCTCTCTAAACACGCAAATGCGTACCGAGAAATGTCTCTCCTCCTCCGACGACCACCAGGACGTGAGGCCTATCCAGGAGACGTGTTTTATCTCCACAGTAAACTCCTCGAACGAGCTGCGAAGCTCAATGATGCTATGGGCGCAGGATCTATGACCGCTCTTCCAATTATTGAAACATTGGCAGGCGATATCTCAGCGTATATTCCAACGAATGTGATCTCTATCACAGACGGACAGATCATGCTCGCGACGAATCTCTTTAACTCTGGTGTGCGACCTGCGATCAATGTTGGTCTCTCTGTATCTCGTGTTGGCGGATCTGCTCAGACTAAAGCGATGAAAGGGGTAGCTGGTACACTCAAACTCGACTTGGCTCAATTCCGTGAACTCGAAGCGTTCTCACAATTTGCCTCAGACCTTGACCCAGAAACTCGTGCTCAGCTCGAGCGAGGGCAGAGAATGGTAGAACTCCTCAAACAAGATGTCTATTCTCCAGTTGTGATGGAAAAACAAGTGTGTGTTCTCTATGCCGGCACAAAAGGATTTTTGGATACTATTGCTCTCAAAGATATCAAGAAATTTGAAGAAACGCTCTATTCTGCTCTCGATGCAGAAGGTACTATCCTCGAATCAATCCGAACGTCTGGAAAACTCGAAGATGAGCCAAAGAAAGCACTCGAAATGATTATTAATGCGGTGAAATCAGAACTTACTTAATTAAAAATATGCGATTCATCACATACTTCCTTCTTTTTGCAACAAGTGCGCTCGTTTTCTCAGCTTGTTCTATCATAAGAAAACCTGATATTGCACAAAATCCTTCAGCTCTTACGGAAGAAGTGAATATTACTAATTCTCCCGAGAAAGATATAAATGTGGTACTTCAAAAGCTTGAAAATGAACTTCGTATACTTTGGCAAAAACAAACCCCCGGGAATGTTCCATATAGTGTGCCTCAATCAGAATTGGTAAATGTGCAAACATGAGAAACATTTTCTAGTGAATATGTCGGAGGTCCTATTTATCAAACCGTTTGGACGCCTAATCATAAGCAAATGATCTTTTCTAAAAGACAAGATATATGAGACAGTCCCTACGGTCTTTTTATTACGAAAAAGGATCAGTTTAGAGAAGTTCAATCAATCACCTTTTTTGGAGACACAATAGAAAATCAAGGAGAAGTCCTGTCTTTTTATATAGATGATAAATATATCTATAGCATGCAAGGAGATGGTGTTCAAGATTTTTACCCTAATGGAAATCCTATGTTTATTGATAGTGATAGAATCGTGATTTATGATATTGTTAGTCTCAAAGAGGTTTTGCGTCAAGCTATCAACACAGAAACCAAGATTCTTATAAACCAGGATTACGAGCTCAATTATCAATCTAAAAATTAATTCACATAGTATATGCCAGCAGGTAAACAAATCCTAGACCGAATCAAATCAGTCCGTAACACGGGGAAAATCACTCGCGCGATGGAGCTGATCTCAACGGTAAAAATGAAAAAAGCTGCTGATATCGCTATTGGTGCGCGACCATTCGCTATGGAAGCGAGTGGAATATTCTCTCGTGTAGCAGATGATATTAGTGCTAGTCCATACGTAGAAAATCAAGAGCAAAAAGAAGAAAGAAGAGATAAGAAAGTAGGAATTATTTGAGAGGAACTCGGAACTCGGAACTCGGAACTCAAAACCTTAGTTGTTGTTGTGACATCCAATCGAGGACTCTGTGGCGCCTATAATATCAACGTCTTCCGTGAAGCGCTCAGACAAATTGCTGGCACAACGGCTGATTTTGTGACTATTGGTAAAAAAGCTCGCGAATTTGTCACTCGCACAGGTAATAGCCTCATCGCAGACTATTCTAGTATTTTTAAAGACGATCCAACAGCAGAACAAGTCAAAACTATTTCTATAGGGCTTCGTGAGCTCTTTCTCGCAGAAGGATATACTGAAGTAAAAGTCATCTATAGTTTCTATATTTCTGCGATTGCTCAAAAAGCAGTGACTCGTCCATTTCTCCCTGTTTCAAAAGATAAACTCAGTTCGTTCTTGGAGGAAATAACCGGTAGTTTCATCACGCCAATGACACAAACAGGAGAGTACAAACTCGAACCATCAAAGAAAATTATTGCTGATGCGATTGTACCATTGATTCTCGATCTCATGTTCTATGAGATGCTTCTCGAGGCAAAAGCGAGTGAACATGCGGCTCGTATGGTCGCGATGAAAAATGCTCGTGAAAGCTCTGGGACAAAAGTGAAAGAACTCACCCTGATTTACAACAAAGCTCGACAAGCAGCTATCACCAAAGAAATCTCAGAAATCGTCTCAGGTGTTGAGAGTATGAAGGATATTTAGTTGACAATATCATAATATTTATAATCTATAACCACTATAACATAATTTAGTGGTATGAAACAACTCATAATACCAGTGGTGACTCCTGGTGGTATTCCTTCAGAAAATGCCTTACAACAACTTGACCCTCAAACACTAACTGGTGATATTATCTGTCAGGGGGAAGACGGCGCTACTTGTACTCGGCATGTTATTCATTGAGTTCCTCAAGAATTCCATGATGCTTACCGTGCTTTGTTAGCCACGTTTAGGGAAGCGGCTTCTGGTATTTTAGCATGTGGTACTACGGGGGAAGGACCAGTTTTTTGACCATTACAATATTGATCTATATTGAGATCAATACGTGATGCTTGTCCAGAGAATATTAGGATTTATGCTGGTTTGCTTGGATGAGATACTATGGTAGGGGAACAAGCTAATATCGCCCAAGCACTCGGTATTACTCATCTCGTATTAGGGCTCAATCATACTCGAGACAATGTGGCTCGGTTTCGTGCGGTCATGGAGTGTCTTGACCCCGCGAGTCGACTTATTTTGTATAATCTGCCCACGTTTCCTCCTGCGGATAAAAAATTTGTTCGTTCCTGTCTTGATACAGATCCTAGAGTAGCGTGATTCAAGGATTCCTCTTGAATACTAAAATATTTTCTTTGGCTCTTGTCGCTCCAAGATCAATACCCTGGTTTTCAGGTATTTCATGGAAGTGAAGAATGATATGAAAAACTTTCTCGAGAGGATTTGTCTTGTGCTTCTGGACTTGTAGCAGGCAATGCTAATCCACATCCTGGTCTTTTACGGGCTTTTATGAATAATCCTACTCATGCAGAAATCCGTGCAGCACGTTCTGGTATCCACGATGATCTAGATAGTCTGTCTAGTCGTCCTGTAAATAACGCAGCGGAGCGCATCGAAAGACATATTAATGGCTTAAAGTTACGATTTTCACAGATACCCATCCATCCTAACAATCCTGATGTTAAAATTTTTCATCCTCATCAGACCTGACTCCATGTATCGCGGACAGGAGGTCTATTTGATACGTATGTTTCTGGATAACAGTATTTGACAAAACAATATAAATATGATTTAATGTGTATGTTCAAGTGATTTTCACTTCCTCATACATCGTATGTATCGGTATCGCCCACGACATATTCACCACCACCTTCTTCGAAATCTCCATATTCCGACTGCTTTGTGTGCTTTGCTCCTTGTTGCCTCTCTTCTGAGTGTGAGCACATTTGTTCTCGCTTCTGCAACGGCGAATTTTCGTATGGTTATCAATCCTGGAGTTCTCGTTGTTGGAATGGTAGACAGTGATTTTAAACCAGTTACTGACCCTATGGTTGATATGGGGGAGAAATTTCAATCTTCTGAATGCCAGACAGCAACAGGGACATTTGGCACGACGACGCAAAAAATCTATATCCAAAATCCTGGTGTTGCCAACAATTGATGGGTCGTGACTCTTTCTGCTGCATCGCCACAGAGTACTTGGCAAGGAGATGAAGCACATTTTGACTTTAATGATGCTATGGATTCCGGTTGTACTGATTGACCTGATGTAGATACCTTTGCTGGGCAAATGACCGTGAGTCCTATTACTGGGGATCTATCACTTGGCGTGTGTTCTGTTTCTTGCCAAACAGGAGGTGTCATGCTCTGATCTGTTGCATCTTTTGAGGAATGAACGACAGATGTCATTACACTCCTCTCTGCTTCGACTGAATCGAGTGATAGTGCTGACTGGCTACTTCAAGGTGTCACTGTGACGCAGACTATTCCTCAAAATCAATTCTCCTCAGAGAATTATGCACTCAATTTATTTCTCTCCGTAACGGCAAATTAAGATTGTATTATTTCTTTAGTAAAAGATTTGACAGGAAAATAAAAGTATGATTTAATGTGAGCACTGATGAATTTTCATCACCTATTCCTTTCATTCTTTTATGAAAACTCATTCGCTTCTCCGTAGACTCAATATCACTACAGCCATTGGGCTTGTCATCTTGACTGCTGGTGCTTCCTCTACAGCCCTCTTTGCTGCAGCGACATCCAATTTTCAATTTACAGTCAATGCTGGGACACTCTCAGTCGACATTGTAGACGGTTCGTATGTTACTGTTGGAAGTCCAGCTGTAGTATTTACTCCCGCTACTTTTAGTTTTTCTTGTCAAACTGCTTGAGTTACTGGGACATTTGGTACAGCAACACAGCAAATTTATGTGAGAAATCCTGATGCAGCCGATGGTGGCTGGGTCACCTCACTTGCCGCTTCTGCACCAACTGCCTTTTGGGATAGCGCAGGGACTGATGTTGATTTCAATGATCCAACCACTTCTGGTTGTACTGATGGTGGTGATGCTGACTCTCTCAATGGTCAACTCACCGTCGATGCTTCTGGCGGTACACTCGCTGCTGGTGCACGCACAGCTACTTTGCTTACCGGTGTTACCAAAGGGTCATCAAGTGCCTTTAATCAGGCAACGGTAGATAGCATCACTCTCTTAACTGCTGCCGCTGGTTCTGAAGATGTGGGCGATTGGACACTTCAGGGCGTTACTTTGAGCCAGTCTATCCCAGCGGAAACTCCTGCTGCCAGTGATTATGATATCAATATGACACTCTCAGTTGTAGCGAGTTAAATCTTCCAAATTATTTTTTAAATCCTCTCCATTTCTGGGGAGGATTTTTTTATATCAGTATTATTTTTTTTTGCATAGCAAGTATTTTTTCTATTCTTTCTTTTTAGTACTCTTTTTTTTACTGTGTTTTTCCTATACTAAAGACAATTCTTAATCCCTTTTTATGGTATCTCATTTTTCCCGTCTCGCCAGTATAACAATTGCCTCTGTAATTCTTGCTACTTCTTTCTCGGCGGAAGCTATTGAATATGGTGGTTTCGGGGGTCGTCCTGCCTATCCACGAGAAGATAATGCACGTACAGAGTCTATCTTTATTCATACGCTTGAGCCAGGTATCACACAAAAAGAAGGTGTCAAAGTCGTCAATAACACTCAAGAAAAAAAGACATTTCTTATTTATGGAGGCGATTCGACACCATCAACCGATGGGGCCTTTGCATGTAAGCAATTTTCTGAAGAAAAAAAAGATGTGGGAGCATGGATAGAGCTCGCAAAAACAGAAGTCACTCTAGATCCTGGTACGAATCAAGTCATACCATTTACTATTACTGTTCCAAAAAATGCGAGTGTCGGAGAGCATAATGGATGTATCCTTATCCAGGAAAAGAAACCAGCGCCAAAAGAAGACCAAGCCGGCATGAGTCTCTCAGTCCGAACCGGAATCCGTGTGGCTATCACCATTCCTGGAGACCTTGAAAGAAAACTCGAAATAGCAGGATTTACCCTCGAACGTACTGAGACGGGGTTTACGCTCCATCCGCAAGTCAAAAATACTGGCAATGTCTCTATCGATGCCGATGCTCGTGTGACGACTCGTTATTTCTTTGGTCCTGTTCTCATCAAGCATGGTGGTCAATACCCTATTCTTCGAGGCGACATTTCTGACTGGAGCTTTGAAATCAAGCATCCATTTTGGGGAGGTCTCTATCGTTCTCAATTTACGGTAGAATATGATGCGAGTAAAGAAGCATCTGTGGGTGTCACAACAGATAAAAAACTTGTAACACTCAGGAGTAAAGCGCTCTGGTTTTGGAGTATGCCGACTCTGGCAGGTCTGGCTATTGAGATTATTCTTCTTCTCTTTATTGTGGCAATAGTCTACCTGGTTCGTCTCGCTCAAAAACGCAAAGAATGGATTCGTCTGCATTGGGTGACACATACACTTATGACACAAACAGATATTGTGACACTGGCAAATGAATACGATGTTTCATGGAAGCTCCTTGCACAAGTCAATCAACTGAAGCCCCCATATACTCTCAAAATAGGGGATACACTCAAAGTGCCACCTATGTATAGTTCTTCAGCAAGTGAGGCAAAATCTACTGTAAAAACTCCGAGAACCATCAAAAGAATCAAAAAATAACATATCTTGTGCTGTATGGTGTGAAAATCACATAAACATCTTTTTGCGTGATTCTTGCAGAGCAAGTTCGGTATTTTTTTCGTGACATTTTTTGTCTTCAATGCGTTGGCATTGTATGGTATTTTCTTTTTCTTTCAGTCCTCTTCTCTCGCCGCTTTTGTTGCGAAATATCCGCTTCTTGATCCTATGAGGCATTTCATGGAAGAGAAAAACATCATCACTACTTTGCAACCTATACGACTCAAATTCCGAGATATTATTGAGAAAAATGGACCTAATTCTATCTCACTCTATTTTGAATACCTCAATACGGGTGCCAATATTTCCATCAATCCAGATCTCCGTATCCTCCCTGCGTCACTCATCAAGGTACCTCTTGCGATGGCGGTCATGAAAAAGGTAGAACGAGGCGAATGGTTCCTCTCCAACGAACTCGTGATGATGAAAGATGATAGAGACACTAACTGGTGAGATGTGCACAAACGACCCATCGGGAGCACGATAACTATTCAGAAACTTTTAGAAGAAATGCTCCTCAATTCTGACAATACGGCGTACCGTATCCTGTACCGTAATATGTCATTTGATGATCTCCAGGATGTTTTGATAAAATTGGGTCTTGAAGACCTCTTTAATGAAGAAGGGAAAATGAGCTCCAAGGAATATACCCGTTTGATACGAGCACTGTATGCGGCTACTTACCTCGATCCAAACTCTTCACAATTCTTGCTTGATATCCTCGCTAGAACATCCTATGATGAATATCTAGGTCAGGGTGTTCCAGATACGGTCAAATTTTCTCATAAAATCTGAGAAAATGTAGATGAAAAAGTGATATCAGATTCTGGAGTAGTCTATGTAGAGTGAAGACCATATCTGATATCAGTGATGATTGATTACAATGATATCTGACATGATCGAGCATTGCAGGTATTAAAGGATATTTCTCAAACGGGTTATGACTATATAAGTACTGCTCAATATGAGAAAAATTAAGCATTTTTTTCATATTCTGTTTGTCAGTTATTTGGTTATTTCGATTATTTTTTCTGGGATGCCTTTTGAAGGAGTTATTCAGCATTTGCGAGAAGGAAATATCGTCGATGTGATGTACCATGCCCAGAAAAATAGCAATGTGATAGATACCGCTATCAATGAATTCGTAGTTCCCAAAATTCCACATGCCTACGCTAATGGTACCACGGATGCTATGATGACCTATGATACGCTCAATGGTACTTCAACTCCCAAGGTTCGACTCTGGGATGGTTCTGCATGGTGAGCTGAGACATCGGCTACACCATTTAATGGCACAGAGATTTATCACATGATGCTCAAATATGCTCCCACCCGTGATGAAGCTATTTTGGTGGCACTCACCAACAACTGACAAGTCCAAGCACAAGTCTTTAATGGGACATCATGGTGAAGTGTGACGGTATTGTCGAATGTGAGCACTACGAATCCAAATGGTATTTCTCTCTACCGTGGTTTTGATATCGAATATGAACAATCGTCCGGAGACGCTATTGTGGTGGCGGGTGACGGTACTGCTGATCCGAACTATTATGTCTGGAATGGTTCGTCTTGGGCATCAGGAGTGGATATCAATATTCCGACGACTGGTGTACCGTATTTTATCGAGCTTGCTTCCAAGTCAGGTGCTGATGATCTAGCAATGATTGTTCTCGACTCAAACTCGGATACCTATGGTATGCGATGGACAGGAAGTGCGTGGGATAATATGGGGACGGCTACTGCCTGGGAAACTACTGCCTCTATTGCTACCATGAAAGCCATCGATGTCGCGTATGAAAAAACCTCGTGAGACATCATGTTTGTATGGTGATTTGCAACCGTAGCGACAGCACACTTTCGATACCGTACATATTCGGGGACCACCCTTGGTGCTGTGACCAATGTGACCAATGCAAATCAGGGTTGAGTTGCCCGGTGGATCAAGCTCGCTCCAAATCCGACAGCAAGTTCAGATCAGATCATGATAGGACTGCATGATGCCGGTGCCGATCTCAATACCTTTATTTGGAGCGGTACTGCCTGGAGTGCCGTTCATGCCGAGCATAGTGCCACTACAGAAAATGCTGCTGCTGATATGGATTTTGATATCACTTTTGAGACACACAGCTCGAATCCAAATGATGCTTGGCTCCTCTGGTCAGATAGTGCTACGGTGTCTCGTAAACTCTGGGACGGTGGTACGTCTGCATGGCAGACAGCGACGACGATGGGGGATGATAATATGGGTATTGTACTCAATGCTCAGCCCAATAATGGTGCTGTTTTAGCAGGAGTCTATGAAGACGATACTTCGGCGACAGATGATATCCGAGAAGCCCATCTGACAGGAGGAAGTCAAACATGGTCAGCCATTGCTCAGATGTGGGCAGGTCCTACCCGCCGCAATCTCTGAGTGCTCCGTATGGCACAGGATGTCCAAAAATATAATAGCTCAACCGAGGCAATGTGGGTATATGTGACAGAAGACAGTACTACTTACCCCCGGTATCGACGATGGACAGGAAGTGCATGGGGTTCTGAACTGGCCGCCTCGTGAACCAATGGTGAACTCCGGCATGGCGTGCTCAAGACTTCTCCGAAAAGAGATGAGGCTATATTGGCAACAATTTGAAACAACGGTCGTGTCGAAGCTCAGGTGTGGAACGGGGCTACTGGCTGATGGTGAAGTGCAGCACTTCTTAATACTACCTCCAATGTAAACGGTGACCGAGATATACAATCATTATACCGGTGATTTGATATTGTTTATGAAGAAAGTTCAGGCGATGCCTTGGTGGTAACAGGTGATGGTACGGCAGACCCTAACTACTGGATATGGAATGGGACTTCTTGGGCTGGTCCTGTGGATATCAATATTCCGACAACAGGTATTCCTGCCTACATCAAACTCGCTGCGAAGCCAGGTACTGATGAACTTGCTATGATTGTTTTGGATGCTAACTCAGACGTCTATGGTATGCGGTGGACTGGGAGTGCCTGGGATAATATGGGGACATCAGCCGCTTGGGAAACAACCGCCTCGATAGCCACCAAAGAGGCCATCGACGTCGCTTATGAAAAAACCTCGTGAGATATTATGTTTGCCTGGTGATTTGCGACGGTGGCGACTGCTTTTTTTCGGTACCGTACTTACTCTGGCACGACACTAGGCGCTGTAACTGGTGTGACCAATGCAAATAATGGTTGAGTAGTAAACTGGCTGAGGTTGGCCCAGAATCCGACTGCTTCTTCAAATCAAATTATGTTTTGAGCTGTTGATGCCGGTGCCGATCTCAATACCTTTATCTGGGATGGTGCTGCATGGAGTGCGGTGCATGCTGAGCATTCAGCGACAGTAGAAAATATCACCGGTCGTATCTTTGATATAGCTTTTGAGACGCATGCATCAAGTGCCAATGTTGCATGGTTGAACTGGTGAGATAGTGCGACACTCTCTCGAAAACGCTGGGCAGCTGGGGCGTGGGGCACAGCGACTACACAGGGTGATGATACGGATTATGTAGCACTCAATGCTCAACCCAATAGTGGTGCATTTTTTATGACAGCCTATGAGAGTTCAGCGTCTGCTTCGTTGGATATAACAGAAAACCGCATTACTGGTGGTGGTACAACTTGGTGAACAGCAGCAGCGATGTATAGTGGGCCTGTAGCTCGTACAGCCCTTCCTCTGACAAAAGTAGCGGTTGCAGGTGAACGCTATATTCTCCCGACCTATACCCAGCAGGCGTATCGATTTTTTGCCAATACTGATACTACCGATGTCGGTACTGCACTTGCAGTACAGGATACTGCCGGTGCACTCTCTGCGGCTGGGGATGCTTTTCGTTTGCGCACTTTGCTTCGTGTCGATGGAAATGGCTTATTAACCAATGGACAACCATTTAAGCTCCAGTTTGCGCAACAATCGGGAACCTGTGATACAGCATTTAGTGGTGAAACCTATGCTGATGTGACCGCCTCGACCGTGATTGCCTATAAAAATAATACGACACCTGCTGATGAAGCATCCCTGACAGCAAATGCCAATGATCCCACAGATAGTGCTCGAACCATCGTCAATCAATCCTATCAAGAACTGAATAATTTCTCCAATTCGCAGGCCTCGATCCTCAATGGGCAGGATGGAAAATGGGATTTTGCCCTCTATGATAATGGTGCTCCGACGAATACGGCCTATTGTTTTCGTATGGTAAAATCAGATGGGACAGCACTCAGTACCTATACGACGATTCCACAGGTTACTACTGCTTCGAGTGGCGGCGCACTCTCGGTCGATATCGTGGATAGCGGCGGTACCCCTGTTGGGAGCCCTTCTATGCAGATGAATAGTGTTGTCATGTCTCTGGGGTATCAGACAGCGACAGGGACATTTGGCGTGACAGCACAGAAGATGCGTGTAAGTAATTCAACCGGCAATGCTCAGTGGTCGGCGAGTATTGCAGCCAATACTGGGAATACGGCTTTTTGGAATGGCACCAATGATTATGATTTCAATGATCCTACTGCCAATGCTGGTGATGGCGGTGATGCCGATAGTCTCTGAGGTCGTATGAATGTCGATGCCTCGGTTGGGACCCTCGGGGGGACATGTTCCACGACGGGTATTACAAAATGAGGCTCTGCTGGATTTTCACAAGGAGTGACGGATTCCATTACGTTACTCACGGCTGCTGGTACGGCTGATACTGGATGTTATTGGGATTTTACAGGAATCGCCATTTCTCAGACGATACCATGAGAACAGTCAACTGATAACTATTCGATTGCGATGACTCTGACGGTAGTGGCGATATAGAGATAGAGCAAAAGTTAGAGCTAGAGAAAGGAATATATATTTTCTTTTGCAAAATATTTGACAAAGAAATAAAAGTATGATGTAATGTGAGCACGATGGATGATTCCATCACTCTAATTCTTTTCTTCTATGAAAAATCTTGTCTCAAACAAGCTCCTCCGAAAGCTGAATATCACGACAGCACTCGGACTCGTAGTCTTGACTGCCGGTGTCACATCGACAGGGCTGTTTGCTTCGGCAACGTCAAACTTTGCACAGACTATCAATGCCGGAACACTCTCGGTGGATATCGTCAATAGTTCTTATGTGACGGTTGGGAGTCCAAGTGTCACCATGACGGCTGCACCATTTAGCTTTTCTTGCCAAACTGCAACTGGGACATTTGGTGCCGCAGAACAACTTATTTATGTGAAAAATCCTGATGCATCTGATACTGGTTGGGCTGTTTCATTGGCAGCTTCTGCTCCGACAGCTGTGTGGGATGGTGCTGCGAGTGATTACGATTTCAATGATCCAGGGACTGCTGGGTGTGTCGATGATGGTGCGACGACTGATGCAGATGCATTTAGTGGTCAAATGACCGTGGATCCTTCAGGGGGCACATTAGCAACATGATCCTGTGCAACATGTGGTACCACTTCTGTTACCAAAGGATCTTCAAATGCTTTTGTGCAAGGTTCTGTCGATAGCGTGACTGTTGTCTCTGGTGCTGCCGGATCTGATGATATCGGAGATTGGAAACTCTCAGGAGTCGCTATTAGTCAAAAAATACCAGCTGAACAAGCGGCTGCGAGTGACTATGATATCAATATGACACTCTCCGTTGTCGCGGTATAGATATATTACATATACTTCATTATAATCATCAAGAGCTCTTCGGGGCTCTTTTTGATAGAACGGTTGCCCTGAGGATAAAAATATGATGTAATAAGGAAGAATATTTACTTCCATCCTTTTATTCTATGAATACATATCTTTCTTCCTCTCTTCTCAAAAAGCTCAATATCCCTATCGCTCTGGGACTTGTTGTTATCATTTCGAGCAGTCTTTCGTTGTCTGTTTTTGCTTCCGCGACGTCAAACTTTGCTCAGACAATCAATGCCGGAACGCTCACTATCGATATTGTAGATGGTTCGTATGTGACAGTGGGGAGTCCTGCTGTGACGTTTACGGCGGCGCCATTTAGCTTTACTTGTCAGACAGCGACAGGGGCATTTGGCACGACGACGCAGCGTATTTATATCAAGAATCCTGATGCTGCTGATAATGGCTGGGTGGCATCATTGGCTGCTTCTGCTCCCACTGCTTTTTGGGATGGAGCTCTATCTGATTATGATTTCAATGATTCTACAACGGCGGGGTGTACAGATGGCGCTGATGCTGATGCTCTTGGCGGACAAATGACAGTCGATCCTTCTGTTGGGACACTTGCCACAGGCGTGTGTCTGTCGTGTGTGACGACCAATATTACAAAAGGATCTTCAAATGCTTTTGTGCAGAGTTCTGTAGATAGTATCACGTTGCTTACGGCTGCTGCGGGGTCAAGCGATGTGTGAGATTGGCATCTTCAGGGAGTCGCTGTGAGCCAAAAAATTCCTGCTGAGCAGGGAGCTGCCAGTGATTATGATATCAATATGACGCTCTCTGTCGTGGCAAGTTAACTATTTTTCTATGCTCAAAAAAATCTCTACATCTCTCTTTCTCCTCATCTATCTCAGTATTTCTGCTGTTTCTTTTGCTGACGAGGTCGTACTTGAAATCGTCTCAGAATCGCCTGTTTCTGTCGTAGAGACAGTACCTGAACCAGTGGTAGAAAATATTCCTGAAGAAATCATCTCAGATACTCCTCCTGTAGAAGATGTAGTACCGCCAGTAGTACCATGAGATGTCATTGTTCCAGGCACAGATGATACTTCTGTGCTTCCAAAAATCCTCCCTCTGGAAGAGGGCGTAATAGATACATCGCAAGATGTCCAAGAAGAAAATGTCGTAGATCTAACACTTCCAGAAAGTGCAATAAACCCTCTCGATGCTGCCCCAGAAGAAACCACGGAAGAGGTAGTAGAAGATATTCCTACTACAGAAGAGCCACCAACCACTCTACTTGTTGAAGTAGAAGAAAATAGTATTTTCACTCCTCCAGGTTCAGAGCCAGAACCATGGCAACCAGCAGTAGTCCAGGATCCGACTACAGATAATATACCTGTATGAGATACCGCAACACAATCTGATCCAGTCTTTTTGGCAGAAAATAGTGTTTTTACTCGACGACTTGCAGAAAATGTGGTCGTTGACCCAACAGCAAAACATACCTGCAAGGTGGATATTTTTCGTACGGATATATCAGATGTGGCTACTTCTATTCTCTCTGTGAAATTTTATGGGACGTCACTTTTGGCTGCATATGATGCTGAAATAGGCAGTCTACCAAACGGTATTGATGTGAGGTTTGAAAAAAACAATGATTATCTCTATAATTTCAGAGGGAAAGAGACAACACTTGAGCTTATAGTGAACAAACAGGATAATTCTCTTTCTGGGGATTTTACAATACCTATTATTTTTACTCATAAAAGCAAAGAAGAATCGTCCGTTATTTGTCAGCTCAATCTCATCAATGAAGAAGCACAAACATCTGCCCCACACATTATCCCCGTGGAACCCATACGTGATCCATCACAAGAGTTTATGATTCAATTTCTCGAAGATATACAGACAACACCTCTTCCTGATACTCCAGAAGAACTCATAGAATCTCTCATACCGCAGTCGCCCATAGAGGAGACCAGTATACCTGTAACAGAAGATGCGAATAGTATACCTCTCCAAGAATCTATTTCTACTACAGAAGATACTGCACCTGTCACAACAGTGATAGATGTCCCAGACATATCACCGGATATTGTTCCTGTAGACACCGATTTGCCTGAAATTATTCCACCCCCTCAATCCCTGCCTCAAGATACTACAGTGCCGTTAATACCAGAGACATCAATTACTGATTCTGTTCTACCGGTAGATGTGTTAGATCCTCAACCTATTATAGTAGATCCTCTTACTTCTTCCGATGTTTCATCGACGTAATACATCATCAAAAAAACCTTTTCTCAAGAATTTCTTTTCTCGGGCCCGTGCTTCTGTGTTTCGTGCATTTCTGATACTCCGATTTCATCGACTTCAGAGGCATCATAAAATCGCCATACTGGTCACAGGTATCAGTATTTTTATGGTCAGCATCATCACCATGATTTTGAGCTTTTCTGGTGACTCAGTGTTTGGTCAGGTCAGATTTCAATTAGTGATTCGCACTATTCCCGCCTGTTATAATGGTATCGATGATGATGGGGATGGCCTGGTAGATTATCCCTCTGATCCCAGTTGTACGGGTGCTTCTGATATATCTGAGGGATTGCCTTTTGTGCCACCTGTCGTCGCTTGTTTTGCGTCTGCGACACAAGGAACGACTGGTCAGAATATGACATGGATAGCCATACCTTCCTATGGTAATGGAACCTATACGTATACTTGGTCTGGAACTGATGGGCTCACAGGTACTACTCCCTCAATCACTAAAACCTATACCTCTACAGGTACCAAAACTGCTTCGCTGATGGTGACTTCGTGAGCCACTAATTCAGCGGTGACTCCTTGTACGAATTCAATCCTGATTGCCAATCCTTCCGGGTGAGGTGGGGGTGGTGGGTGAGGTGGGTGAGGTGGGGGTGGATGAGCGATTGTCGTCCCTCCCAAACCACCAGTTGTTCCACCAATAATAGTACCACCCAGAACAGTGAATGAAAATACTGGTACAGATACTCCTCTCGATGCTGCACCACCATGATGAGATAAGGAGAGTACGCCATCTCGCCCTGATTGCATAATCCCTACTTCTGAAGCCACTTTTCGAAACTACAAAGATTATCTTGTTTGCAATGCTCTGATTGCACCTCGGGTCACAGAAGAACACTATGAATATGAAAAACATACACCTCGCAAAGAGCTCCTCGGTGTCGCTGTTGAACTAGCTCTCAAAGATAAGAGTGTCGCTGTTCGCAGAGGACTTCTGGGTCTCTCATCTCAGTCAAAACCAATACAAGTCGCTGATACATCCTCACCTCGCTCATTTTACTTCCTCGATATTGGGCTTGATTGACAGCCAGAATGGTTAGTAACAACAATTCAAAAGGGTGTGATTTTAGGTCTTATCTCGACTGAAAATATCCTCTTTCATCCTGATACTGTATCCACTCGTGCAGAAACATTTGCCATGCTGATGAAGTCTGTTTGTATGGCTCAACTAGATGATCGACTGTATGCTACCTGGGAAGAACGAGTGTACGCAACAGCAAAACGATACAATGTTACCACAAGAAATTGGGACACTTTTCAACCACAGGCACCCATGTTACGACAAGATCTTTTTGTTATCACGGCAAAATTTGATCTCTGGAGAGACGCGACGGGGGGGTGTACTCCAAAAGTTGTCATTAAGCCACTCCCGCCTATTCTTCAGGTTGTTCCTGATACAATAGTACCGTCTTTGGCGAGCGCTCCACCGAGTCCTTCCTCGGTCAAGGGTACTAACAATGCTCCTGCGCCTATAGTTTACACTTCTAAAACAGTGCCTATTCAAGAGGCACAAAAACCAGGCACTTTCGTTCTCCTCTATGAAAATGAAATAGAAAAGGTCTACGCCTATATTGTGAAAAGTGGAGGTATGCCAGATGGTGTTCGGTTTCAGTATATACGTACTTTTTTGTGAAATAGATCGATGGCTTCTCGTCTCGTCATTCATACTATTGCTGGTACAGAATTTGCAGAAGATCGATGGCTTCTTTCAGGAGAAATGATCTTTGTCACTCTTAAGAAATAGTAAGTACCTTTTTTACCCAATCTTCTTTTTCACTTTTTGTGTAATCTAGAAGTGCTATTTTTCCAGTCTGAATCTGTGCATGAAACAATTTTACCCATAAAACCCCGAGATTTTGGATCCTTAATCCCGGAGTAAAATCCTTTCGTTCTGGGGTTAATTTTGCATTCCCAAAACTTGGGCGAACAGATACCTCGAGTCCAAATGTAGCAGAAAAATAATCTTGAATTGTCTTTCTGTCATCCTTTCCAATCGGTTCGATAAGAAAAGGTTCATAATGTGGTCTGGTGCTGCTCCAATATTTTTTGTGATTTTCATGGAGGAAGACGAGGCAGACATATCATTTGTGCTTGAGTGCTTGAGTGCTTGAGGGGGGAGATTTTTTTATTGTTTTTTTGTGCCGTATCTCCAGTGTTCATCCAGTTTGAAACCACCGACATTCTGGAAGAGGGTAGTCTTCTAGCTTTTCTGGAGAAAGATTGCCCGTGTAAGCTCAGAAGTCCATCAGAGCATTATTGATATCTACCCCAGAAATATTTTCTTTCTTGATTTGTTTCTGAAGTTGGGGAATTAGAATATTAAAATCATGTAATATTCCTCATTTTTTCTCTCTTCTCTCTTCTCTCTTCTCTTTTTTGGACTTTGCTCCAAAGTAATATCGCGAAAAAATCTTTTGGAGATTGGCGTCGAGAGCAAGTATTGGTTGATTATATCCGAAAGCAAGCAGTGCCTGAGCGGTGTATTTTCCGATTCATGGCAGTTTTCGAAGAAGCTCAAAATCATCTGGAAATATACCATCGTATTTCTTGACGATGATTTTTGCGAGCTCTATCATTCTCCGAGCACGAGAATAGTATCCGAGTCCTTGCCAATAGGGGAAGAGTGCTTCATAGGTGGTATTTGCCAGTGATCCAATAGTGGGGTACTTTGCAAGAAAGCGATCATAGTATCAGATAACCCTGTCTACTTGTGTTTGTTGGAGCATAACTTCCGCAATCCAGACATGATAGAGTCTCTCTCTGTCAGAGAGATGATATATCTGTCTCCATGGCAGGTCATGGCGTCAGTGTTTTTTATACCACGTGAGAATAATCTCAAAAGGAAATGTCTTATTTTTGAGAGAGCTCATGGTAGATATTTTCAGCATTCATTTGCTGTTGATTGAGGAGGTATCTTTGATCGTTCCCCAGACAATTAAAAGCCTCTGTTTGAGTAAAATCATCAATGAGTCTAATTTGCAATCCACATTCCCAAAGTATTTTTTTGACATCACATTGTGTCTTTTTCTTGTATTTTAGAAGTCATTCTGATGTTCTCTGGGAAAGAGAAAGGGAATATTCGAGCTTTATGAGCTCTGCTTTAGGGCTCAGCGGTGCCATAGGTTTTTTTAATGATGTATACGTTTGTTTTTTTCTGGTGGTTGTATCGGTTCTGAGGGTGCCCCAGAGAGATCGATGGTTCCTTTCTGCTGTCGTACTTTTTCTACGAAAGCATCTTCTTCGTTATTTGTGCGAGGCATATAACGGTAACCATCTTTATACCGAGCCATCTCGTGCTGTTGTCGAAAACCATCCACATAAATATGCATTTCTGGTGTTGTCTTATCATCATGATGTGTGCTGTGCTCTGAGTGAAGCTTTTTCTGGATGGCCTCGACGATATCATCAGGTCGATACATATATGTGATATGTATCTCATCTCCCATCTTATGGAGTGTGACATTTCCAGAATGAAACATTTTATCAAAGAATGAATCTTGAGAAAATTGAATAGAGGAAATATCATGATATTCGATAAAGGTGGTGTCGAGCATAAAGAGTGACCATCGGACATCTATAATACCTCGCTCTGTGAGTATCCATGCGTCTGCATACCAATCTATGACTTTGTAGAGCACGACGATAAACATCAAAAAAAGATATCCTTCAAAAAGCCAGAGAAAAGGTGTCTCAACAATTCCAGGATAAAACCAAGTATAGACGCCCCATGAAACTCCCACAACTGGCACAACAAGCCAGAAAAAGATATTTGGAAAAACGGCGAGAAAATGTCTATGAAATATATCCTGCATAGTATCTCACTCTGCGAGATATCGTGCGAAAAAAAGTTGCTGAAGTCCAGACATAGTGACAGTGTAGTGACTTCAGAGGTTTTATCAAGCAATCTTATCTCAACGAGTCGTTACTTTCTTTTCATACCGCCCAATCAGCTGAAGATCAGGATGAGAAGGAGATATCCGAATAGGGTATTCGAAATCAAAGAATATTTTTTCGAGCACTCCTTCGCCGAGGAGTTCGAGACATTGTCGGATAAAACGGAGTTCCATATTCTCTGTTTCAGTGCTCATTTTGATGGCAATATCAGTATTTTTGTCTTTTTCGTCACTCTTCTTTTCTTGTTCTCATTCTCGTTCCTGAAGCCAGAAAAAAAGACCTATCATACTCTCACGTATGACTTCTTGGATATAGCTCGTGTACGAAGGATAGTTATCGGGATCGCTTAGACGATGGGTGTAATCTCGGAGTATCTCGTCGAGATGTTCGATAAATGTATAAGCGACCGGAGCAATGATCTCAAAATCTTCTCTTTCGAAAACCTTTTGAAATAGAGCAATATAGTCTGGAAAATATTTTTCGACCAGTGTGTCAAAGTGAGCGATATATCCGAGTACCGCAAGGCGATTCTTTGCACTGTCCATTGTCCGAGCATTGAATTCCCCCTTAATCTTCCCAAAATATTCATCGAGTGAATCTTCGTGGATATCGTCGATAGAAAAGCCAGAAAATGCTTCCTCGAGTTTCGTGAGTTTCTTTTCAAAGGCAGAATAAGGAAGGTCGATGATGGCATCGAAAGATTCAAAAATTTGCATGGCGCAAAGAGTAAAAAATAATGCCCCTATACTATGAATGATAGTTTTTTTTCAAAATTTTTGCTTATTTTCATCTGCCAGTATGTGGCATAGTGTTTATTTTTTTGGTATTTTGATGGCTTTCGACATCACTTTTGTTGGTTTGTAGGGATTTTCATCAGGATTTTTCCCATGATACTCGAGCTCGATAGGTGTTCCATAAAATCCGAACACTTCTCGGATTTGATTTGAGAGAAATCGTTTCCAGCTGAAATGAATGGATTCAGATTTGTTGACATTGATGACAAATTTTGGTGGGTCAACTGCGACTTGTGACCCGTAGTAGACACGAGGATTATGGATTTTTCGGCTTCCACGTGGTGCATGTTCGAGGACGGTACGAGTCAAAAATCGATTAAACTCTCCTGTTCCGATACGTTTATGTCTTTCCGCGTAGATACCAATAGCGTGATCGAGGATTTCTTTGACTCCTTTTCCTTCACTTGCTGTAGCGAATACTGTCATTGCCCAAGGACAAAATGCGAATTCACGTTGTAGGTAGGCGAGGTACCTCTTATGAAAGAGATCGAGCTCCATATCGGTTTTTGCCTGAGAAAGATCCCATTTATTGACCATAATAATCACGCCTTTTTTCTGCTCAAGAATTTCTGCCATAATGTGTTTGTCTTGTTGGACGATTCATTCCACGGAGTCTATCAGGAGTACACAGATATCTGCTCGCTCGATGGCCGCTTTGGTACGGAGGACTGACCAGCTCTCGACATTATGAATACCGACCTTCCCTGGTTTTCGAAATCCAGCCGTGTCAATCATGGTGATGATATGGTCTTTGTAGTTTATCTGTGTATCGGTAGCATCTCGAGTGGTTCCGGCTTCTGGTGAGACGACGACTTTATCATAGCCGATGAGTGCATTAAATGTGCTACTTTTCCCGACATTTGGCCTTCCGACGAGTGCGACTTTGATACCCTCGTCTTCTGGTGCAGTGATTTGTTCTTGAAATTTATTTTTGAGAAAATCTACGACCGCTTCTTCGAGGTCGTTGATTTTTCGATGAGAAGCACTGACAGGATAGACAGGAAATCCTGTCGAGAGGAGATGATATGATTCTTGTTCTCGTGCAGCATTATCAGCTTTATTTGCGACAATCCAGATAGGTTTTCCGGTTTTTCGAAGAGTAGCGATGATGTGGTCATCGATATCGGTGAGATGATCGTATTCGACTATCAAGAGGATGAGATCCGCTTCTTCGGCACATTCATTGACACGCTTATTCACATCTTGGAGGATCTGATGTGATGAGCCAAAATTGAGTCCTCCGCTATCCGAGATGGTCCACTGAAATCCTGTAGCAAAGTCCGTCATAGGGTATTCGATGATATCACGTGTGGTGTTTGCTTCTTCATCCACGATAGAGATTTTTCGTCCCACAAACGCATTGAAGAGACTACTTTTCCCGACATTCGGACGTCAGACGATGAGGACATAGGGTTTTTTCATACAGGAAATAAATAAGAAAATCAGAAATGGATTACCACGAAGAGAGTATATACCTTTTCTTTCTACTATCAATTTTCCTGCAGTATATGAAAAAAAATGAATTGACAATCTTTAATTCTTTATTATATAAAATTTCTTGGCGCAAATCTCGATATTCCAAGAATAGACCATAAAAACTCTTTGTCTTCGCCCAAAACACTTCTTGCATTTCGGTCAGAATTATATAAAATTCTGTCATGAAACAAGATCATTACACCACTCTTTGAGTCACTAAATGAGCCACCACAGCTGAGATAAAAAAGGCGTATAAAAAACTCGCGATGCAATGGCATCCTGATCGTCATCAGGGTGATAAAAAAGCAGAAGCAAAGTTTAAAGAAATCAATGAAGCATATCAGACGCTTTCTGATACACAGAAGCGCAAACAATATGATACATTTGGCAATACTGACTTTGGGAATATGGGCGCTTGACGAGCCGGAAGACACAGTTCCGGATGACAAGGGTTTAATAGTTTTGATTTTGGTGATATATTTTGAAATATGGGCTGAGGACGTGCTTCATCCCAGTCATTTGAGTTTGACCTGGGTGATATTCTCGGAGGTCTCGGAGGGCATACAAGAGGTACACGTTCAGCATATTCTCAATCAGTAAAAGAAGATCTCGATATCATACAAACGGTGGAGATTCCACTTTGGGATATTCTACTCGGTATGAAGCTCTCTATCGAACATGGTGGGAAAAGTTTTAAGATAACGGTTCCTGCTTGTACTAAGCCAGGGACGAAACTCAAAGTCACAGGGAAAGGCCGAAAAAGTGGGAGAAAGATCTGAGATCTCTATCTCAAAATCGATGTCCGTATGCCAAAAAAACTCACACTGGAACAGGAGAGGACGATCGGATTGTGGCGCTCTTAGAATCAAATGGAAGTATTTTGACTTGCAATTCATTGAATTTTCCTACAATCACATTCTGCTCGAGCGAGTATTTAAGAAAGAGATTCACAAGTAAAAATAACAATCCATCCTGTTTTCTTTTTCTTTTACTGTTTACTTGAGCATAGCGAAACGGGTGATTAGCTCAGCTGGTTAGAGTGCTTCTATGACATGGAAGAAGTCACTGGTTCGAATCCAGTATCACCCACCATTTTTCTGTTTGAAATTTTAATACCCCTTTGGGGGTGTTTTTATTTGGAATATACTTCCAATGTTTTCTCAGCCACTATATCCCAAGTCCGTAATCTTTTTAATTCCTTGGTATGTGTGATATTCTTAAAATCAAGATTGTATTTTTTGTCTCATTGTAGAATACTTGAAAGGATAATATCTTTTTCGTATCCAATTGCGATTGCCATCGGTCCACTGGCGGCGAGTCGACGAGAGTAAGGAAAAAGTACGGCATCGGCAGCGGAATAATAAAGAGAAATCATGTTTCCATCTACAAAACCTAACCAATAAATAGCTTTTCCAAGAGATTGAAATTTTTCTTTGAGACCATTGTACCAACTTTGATACATATCATTATTTTCTAGACGAGGAGCTACTCATGCCCCAATCAGAAATATGGTATCATTATTTCTCTCTACATAGTTCTTGCAGGAATCATATAATTCGGGAAGTCCTTTATATCTTGCCGCATATCCCATGTATAGAAGAACCCTTTTGTCCTTTGGGAGACCAAGCTTCTCCTTGGCCTGCTGGATAATTTCAACTGCTTTGGGTACTCCATGTGAAATGATGGAAATTTTTTTTTCAGAAATTCCGTGATCATTTATGAGTTCTTGTTTCTGAAATTCTTCGTGAACAATAATATGGTGTGATAAGATAGAAAAGAGTCAGAAAATATATCGGAACACAAATCTTACGATGCATGGAGAGATATTTTTGCCATTTTCTCTCACAAATGTTTTATCAATTTGTTGTAGTCCAAGCCCTCCGTGAAATGTAGTTATTACACGAGCTCATGAAATTCTTGCTATAAGGGGTATAAGAGGTGTAAATGGTATACATAATTCCTGTCAAAACATATTGAATTCATGTTGAATATGTACGATTTGGTTAGAATCAGTCCATATCCTCTTTAAGAGGTGAAAAAGTCATAGAAGAGATGGTTGCCAGACTGGAAATACCTCTCTATTTTTTAAGATATGCCTCTTCTTAGTATTTTTATCTGTTTGAGCGTATATTTTTACATGACACCCTTTTTCTTCAAGAGCTTCCGCAAGAAAAGAGCTGTACGATGCTACTCCGCTATTTTTTTGAAAACGATCTGTTGTTCAGGGGAATGGTGTGATGAGGCATACCTGCATAAAGAAATATATAAAAAAGAATAATAAGTATATTTGGAATATCGTTGTAATACCTAGCTTCATAGTATAGATGAGATATTTTTATGCAAGAGAAAAATCTGATTAGTAATTCTTATTTTCTTTTTTAAAATAAAAGATTTTAGTATAATCAAAGCACTTTACTCTTTCCTATGTCCTCCATTTTTACAAAAATTATCCGTGGCGAAATCCCATGCTATAAAATATACGAAGATGAATTGTGTTTTGCTTTTCTCTCAATAGATCCACATCACCTCGGGCATACTCTCGTTGTTCCAAAAGAAGAGATTGGACATATTTTGGAGTTGCCTGATAAGTTAATGACACATATTTTCTTAGTCGGAAAAAATAGTATCTGACCAGCCATTCAGCGAGCGACAGGGTGTCCACGAGTGAGCTTTCTCACAGAAGGTTTTGGCGTCCCAGACCACTTTCATCTTCACCTAATTCCGATTTTTCGAGATGGTGACCTGGATGCTTCGAGAGCCCACAGAGAGTCTCCAGAGGCGATGGCTGCAATTGCAGAGAAAATACGCCAAGAAATTCAATAAAATCCTTTGACAGGTCAGCATTATCAGTATACTTAGTCATACTTGGTATATTTAATCATACTTTTATGAAACCAAAGAAACTCCACACCTCAGGATGCGATATGAAAATGTATACGACAGTTACTGTCGGCACAAAATGACAGGTCGTGATTCCTCAGGAGGTACGAGAACGGCTCAATATCCGACCATGAGATTCACTTATGGTGGTAACGAAGCATGGCAAAGCTATTGGTATGATAAAGACTGACGATATGGCGGAATTTATGGCATATATGCAAAATGAAATTCAACACTAATTTCTCTTATATGAAAAAATATTTTTCTCTCTTATTGATAGTTTCTTTCTTACTGACTGGATGTGGCGCATCAGGTGTGGCAGAAAATTCCAAAAAACCATATGACATAGAGGTGGTTTTGGCTTCCGCACTTTCTAAGAGTGCTTTCGTAGAAAAAACTGCTATCATAAAAGCAGGTACACAAGTAAAGCTTACTGCTCAGGCGAGTGGTCGGGTAAGTGGTCTCTTGGTACAGCCATGACAAACCGTCGTGGCCGGTCAAACTCTTGTGCAATTAGAAGATATGTATGGTACTGCCGATAACTCACTTGCTGAGGCCCAGATTGCTCTCCAAAATGCTCGACTTATGTTGACCTCCACCTCTGCGTCTCTCGGACAAGCTCTTTCAAGCACTCAAATTGCGTACGAAAAAGCAGAAAAAGATTTCCTCGCTACGCAAGTAAGCATGAAAGAAACGCTCGATCAAGCCGAAAGAAATGCTACAGCACTTGAATCTGGTACTTCGTGAGATACGACGACACCTCTCTCAAAAGCTGAATTGGAGTTGGCGAATTTTATCGCCTCTCAACAACAGCAATTGGATGCTTATGAGACAAGCTATGAAAATCAGCTTCAAAATTTCCAATCCTTTCTCGCCAATGTTCTGGATACTTCTGACACACTCCTCGGTGTTTCTGAGCAAAATAAAACTCTCAACGATTCATACGAATATCTCTTATCAGCCAAGGATAGTCAACAAAAGATAGTGGCAGAAGATATCCTCAGAAAATTGCTCACATACAAGGAATGGTCTCTAGATGCGACACTGCCACTTTTGGATCGTGTCACTGAATTACAAAAAGCGCATACGCTTGTTAACTCCCTCTTAGCAGCTACTGAAACAGTACTGATCAATTCTGTAACAGATGCTACTCTATTTCCTCCTGCGACACTTGCTACTCAGAGAGCTCTTATTGATGGTTATCAAACCCAGTATAGTGGTATTTCTACAGCATTGGTTTCTTTTCTCAATACCTCTCAGGCCTTTCTCGCAACGTATGAAAATGAGCGTCTCGCTCGAGAGCAAGCAGTCAAGCTGGCTTCTGATAATGGTGCCAGTACATTGGCTCAAACAAAGATCACCGTAGAAAATACACTTCGTGCCGCTGAAACAGGGTTGCAGCTTGCAAAGAATGCGTATGAAACAACGCGAAAAACGCATGATCTCACACTCCAGCAATGAGCCCAGTCTGTTGAAGCAGCATCTGTTCGTGTTCGAAGTGCTCAGAGTCTTTTTGAACGATTGACAGTAACGGCTCCTGTGAATGGTGTGATAGGAACTATCCAAGTGGATGAATGAGAAGATGTGACACCTGGAAGACAGATTCTGGAGATCGCCAGTAAAGATGCAGAATGCACAATTACTATTGAGAGTGCTATGCTAGATCAACTCCAGGTTAGTGCTCAGGTTTCTGTGAACTATCGCGGTGAAGTCCTCAAAGGATCTGTAGCGAGTATCAGTCCTATCTCAAATCAATGACTGAATTTTTCTGTTACTATTGCCATCAATGATCCAGTATCAGTATTTGGTGATTTTGCTACTGTAGAGATACCTATGACATCACCATTTCCAACTATCCCTATTACTGCCGTGACCCTGTTGGCTCCTGGGCAAGGAGAAATCTCTACTCTGGTGACGGACGAAACAGGCGTGCTATCTATCAAAAAAATAAGTGTTGTCCTCTGAACACTTCGGGGAAATAGAATCGAAATTCTTTCAGACTTACCAAATGGGGCACAGATTATTCTGTCTGATTTAAAGAATTTTAATCCTACCGATTTTGTCTTACGAAAAAAATAGACTCGTTAATCGTTAATCGTTGATAGTTAATAGTTTATGGTTATAAGTTATAGGTTTCCGAACCGATTATTCCTTCTTTTTTCTTTCTGCTTTGTGCTTTTTTAATTTGCATCACTCTCTTTAATCTCCTTCTCGCACTCCATGTCTTCTCTCCGCGATAAACTTCTTTCTTGATTTTATGGGTTTTGGGTACGCAACTATCGTATTGGTATTATGGGAGTGGTTTTGATTTTTGTTCTTGGGTTTTCTGGGATTATCTCCATTCCAAAAGAGAGCTCTCCGGATATCAAATTCTGACTCGTTTCTATCTCTACTGCGTATGTGGGAACTTCACCAGAAGATATCGATACTCTCATTACGACACGTATAGAAAAACAAATCAAGAATATACAAGGTATTGACACCATATCTTCTTCGAGCCGACAAGGTTTTTCAAGTATTGTCGTAACACTCAAGGCAGAGGCAAATACTGATAAATTGGTTCAACAAATCAAAGATGGCGTGAGTTTGGCAGATCTTCCTACGGATGCTACAGACCCATCTGTCAATGAAATAAGTACAGAAAGTCAGCGTCTCTTTTCGGTCTTCCTCTCGAATACAGACAAAAATGTTTCTCGAGATGTCCTGCTCAAGCGGGCGAATGATATCCAGAAAAAATTTGAAGGGAAATACAATATTGAGACCGTTGTAATAGATGGAGGTGATGCATCAGAACTAGAGGTAATTGTTCATGGTGCTAAGATGGCTGCTCTCCAGATATCTCCTGCAAAGATAGCTGATATTATTCGCCAATATAATCAATCGTTCCCTATTGGCACATTTACACTTGATACCAAATCCTATGATTTCCGTATTGAAGGCGATATTGAATCCTTCGAAGCTCTCCTAAAGATACCAATCAATATCGCCGATGGTGGTTCGGTCCCGCTCGGTGAATTTGCGACTCTCAAACGTACTTGGAAAAACACTGCACAAGAGAGAATGAATCAGGGCGATAGTATTGATATGCCATTTGTGCAGATGACTTTCAATAAACAACCACGAAAAAGTGTTTTCTCAACGGCAAAAGAAGTACGAAAGATTTTGGAAGTACAGGTAGCGAGTTTTGGTCCTGAGTGGCATATTGAGTATGGTTTTGATCTGGCAGAGATTATCTCAGAGGATTATTCCAATCTTGGATGGAATGCAGTTCAGACACTCATTCTGGTCTTTGGGTGTGTCTTTTTCTTTATTGGTATCAAAGAATCACTCATTGCAGCTATTTCCATCCCTCTTGCCTTCTTGATATCGATTCTCACGCTCAACTGGCTCGGTCTTTCGCTCAACTTTATGACCAATTTTTCTTTGGTACTCTCCTTTGGTATTGCAATCGATCTGACACTGGTAATTATCGAAGAAACTACCAAAAAAACTCGTCTTTGATTTAGTCCGAGTATGGCAGTCCTCCTCGCTATCAATGAGCTCAAGCTCTCTGTTATATCGAGTACGGCGGTGACACTGATTGTATTCGTGCCGATGATGGTGCTACCAGGTATTATCGGGAAATTTCTCTCCTACATCCCTATTACTGTATTTTCTACACTGCTCGCGACTCTTTTTCTCGCACTCTCTACCAATTCATCTCTCTTTGTTCGCATTACAAAAAATACAAAATGGTATATCAAAAGTCCTTTTGTGGAGCTTCATATGCCACCAGAAGAATTAGCACTTCTCGCTGAAGAAAGAAAAGAAAAAGAAGAACGTCCATCGGAGAGTCAGACGTATCGAGAGCTTCTTTTGGAAAGGATAGAGGTATGGTATGAGGGAACACTGAAGTGGTGGATGGATACTATGTTTCGACGACGAATGCTCATATGGGGCCCTGTTATATTGACCGTGCTTTCATTTATTTTTTTCGCGCCTCGTTTAACTGGAGGGAGCTTGTTTCCTTCTGACGATTCTCCATTTGTTTTTATCACTGTTTCAGCTCCACCTGGTACGGAGAGAAATGCTCTTTTGGATAAAACACGCGCGGGATGAATCACCGTGGAGGATCGTATCACAGGGTTTCCTGAGGTAAAATTTTCAACCTTTAAATTTCTCGATAATACATTGAGCATCTATGTTGAACTCACTCCAACCATCGAACGTAAAAAACTCTGACAACGAAAGAGTAAAGAAATGGAGAAACTCTTTCTCGAAAAACTCACACCACTTCTGACCAATGGTCTTGAAGTTGCGATAAAAAGTGAACAAAATGGTCCCCCTACTGGATCCCCTGTGAGTATCAAGCTGTTAGCATCAGAGACGGATCAATTATCTGATTTGAAAAAAGTAGTTCGTGATTTTGAGCTCTATCTCAAGGAGCTCCCAGGTACTAAAAATGTGAATAATACGAGTCAGGATAGTCCTGGAGAAATCGTGATGAGTATCTACCGTGATCGTGTTGCTGCCGCTGGATTGTCCCCACTTCAGATTTACTCAGAAATATCCAATGTTGTTCGAGGAGTCAAGGCGGGAAGTGTGACTCTTGATGATGAAGATATTGATATTATTGTTAAGAGCGATGCCCACTATGATAATCTCGATATTGATCAAATTCTCTCACAAATACTTCAGACACAAAATGGTCCTATAACCATTGCTTCACTTGTAAAATATGAATTTCGAAATGCACTCGTAGAGGTAAGAAGAGTAGATTCAGATCTGACGATTTCTGTTGAGTCGGATGTTCGAGATAGGTATAAAGCAGCAGATTTGTTACTTGCTCTGAATAATTTTGCTGCTTCTTATTCGTTCCCAGAAGGTATTACCTACAAAAAATGATGAGAGTTTGAGGCAAATAGAGAGCTTCTCGTAGCTGTTGCTACTGCACTCATTACTTCTGTGCTCCTTATTTTTGTGATTTTGGTTTTTGTCTTCAATTCATACTCGATGCCTCTGATTATTCTCTACACTATTATTCTCGGGCTTCTCGGTGTAAATATCGGTCTGTGGTGTGTCAATCTCTTTAATAGTTCCGTGTGATATAATATGCCGATGGGTATTGGGTTTATTTCATTGATGGGGCTTGTAGTTACGAATGCTATCATCTTGATTGATAAGATTAATCGTAATCGTGATGCGGGTATGTCACCATATGACATGGTTATCGATGGGGGTAAAACCCGTATGATGCCGCAGATTGTGACAGCACTCACAACGGTTTTCGGTCTGTTGCCTACTGCGTTCCAAGATGCATTTTGGGGGTCACTTTCTTGGACGGTTATTTGCTGAACAGTTGTTGCCACCATCTTGACACTGTACTCGATTCCAGCTCTATACTATAATGTATACGGGGTAGAGAAAAATAAAACCAATAAGAAACGTTCATCTACACATATTGTTGTTTCAAAAAATGTATAATTCGACAAAATTTGACTCTTTTGGTATTTTTTCTATACTCCTTTCACTTTTTACCTCTTTCCTATGGCAAATTTTTTCAAAGATTCAATAGCAGAACTCGAGCACGTGGTATGGCCTACACACGTAGAAACAAAAAAGTTTTTTCAAATCGTTGTCAGCATCATCGCGGGTATGACTGTTTTTACGTATCTTTTGACCTTGGTTTTCAGTAATGCATTTTTAGAATTACGTAATCGAATTCATTATACCACCACAAAAGCTGATATTTCTGGGTCTCCTGTGATCAATGCAGATCCTCTAAAGGTCGATGCTACCACAGCAGATGGCAAAACTGTAACCGTGACACCAACTGAGGCTCCTGAGGCAGTTCCTGCACAGCAATAGTTTCCTATTTTTTATCCTTTTTTCATGTCAAAACTCTTCACTCCAAAAGCAGAATGGTACGTTATCCGTGTTATCTCTGGTACTGAAGAAAATGTACGTACTTCGCTCATGCAACGTCGTGAAATGTTTAATCTCGAAAAATCTATCCTGGATTGTTTCGTCCCTTTGCATGATGTCGTTACACTGAAAAAAGGAGGCGGAACAACAAAACAGAAAAAAAATATTTTTCCAGGATATATTCTCGTCAAAATGATCGTGAATAATGAATCATGGTATGTCGTCCGCAATACTCCAAATGTGACAGGATTTCTCGGTGCTGGGACGATACCAGTTCCTGTCTCAGAAGAAGAGCTTCTCCGCATACAGGGAATGGTAGATGAGAAGAATGCAGAATATAAAACACCAATTAAAATCGGTGATTATGCGACAGTCCTTGAGGGGTCATTTAAAAATAGTGAAGGAAAAATCATCGAAGTGAATGAAAAGAAAGGAACGCTCAAATTAACCGTGAATCTCCTGGGTCGTGATACGCCTGTGGAGCTTGAGTTTGGGCAGATCAAGATAAAACACTAAAATTTTGCTCTTGCAAAAGAGAGAAAATTCATAGAGTGTTCGCGCACGCCGGGGTATCCGCCTAGGCGGAAGAGGCCTGAAAAGCCCATATAAACTTTCACCCTTGCCGGGGTAGCTCAGTGGTAGAGCAGAGGCCTGAAAAGCCTTGTGTCGGTAGTTCGATTCTACTCCTCGGCACCATTTGTTTCTGAACCGCCTTTGGCGGTTTTTTGTTTATGCCCCATTCTTGAAGGGGGTAAAGGAAAGAAAAATGAAGAAAGGGGGATTTATTTCTGAATACTTATTCCAATTCCTGACTGCCTTCTTGCACTTTTGGCGCCAAAAGTGCGAAAAGCGTTCAGGGGACAAAAACTCGCTATTTTCTTTTTTCATTTTACCGTCTGCATTCATCCCACTCAGACAGTTAGTGGCTCAAACTCCATGACATCGTTATGCCATACGAGGCATACCTTACCCCCGAAACCCCATTTCTGTGGTGCAAGAAAAAATTGGCAAAAAACTCCCCCTCGTTCATGAGGGGGCGGAATAATAAGACTAAAAATGGTCCTCGACTCTGAGGCTCGTACTCGAAGAGGGCGTGTCGGAATGACTGGATTTTTTACAGCATCCTAAAGGCGACACGCATATCGAGAAAATACCCACAGACGCCCATAATCATGGTAGATATGGTACGTGCCCAGACATATTCTAATGCAAAATAGTCCGTGAGACCATACGTTATCAAGAGTACTATCACGGTACTATAAAAAGCGATAGTCACAAATCGAGGATAGCCATGTCGGAAGGATACGTCTGATCCAAAAGTCCAATATCTATTAATATAAAATGCTGCTATTGATTCCAAAATAAATGCGATGCCACAAGATGTCAGATAATGTAATCAAAAAATTCCAGTAAATACTCATACGATGAAGAGACTGATGCTGAGCATAATACCTCATACGGTGAGATAGCGGATAAACTGGTGTATATGATGATATACGCGAATATTTTTTATCCCAAAATATCGTAACCCATGTTCAGAAGCTTTTTTCATAATCATATTTTACCATACAAAAATATGATGTCAATATGCTAAATCGCTAAAATGTATTTTGTAAGTATTGTATCACAATACTTATATGTCTCCAAAAATCATTTGTCTCTCAAAAAACCTCACTATACTGTACGCGCGTACATTCTCCCACACCATTCCCCACCATTATTTTATGATAAAAAAGTTGCTTCGGTTCGTACAGATTTGCTTCCTCTCCCTTATGAGTATTTCGCCACTTGCTGTAAATATAAACTATTTACCAGTACGAACATTCTAACATCAATATTGTACTATGCATCTTGGGAAAATACATAAAAGATATTTCTACCTGATAGGGGCTTTGTGTTGTTTTGTGGTTTTCTTTATTGCCCATGCAGATAATGGTGACCCCTGGTATGATGATGCCTGGGATAAGCGTATCAAGATTGTCTTCAATAATGCTTCTCGTGCAGAAAATCTCATCGATTTCCCTGTCCTCGTAGCTCTCAATGAACCAAGAATTACGTATTCAGATTTTCTGACAGGAGGAGATGATATCCGATTTGTAGATGCAGATGGAATAACAGTACTGAATTATGAAATAGAAAAATGGAACACAGGTGGCGTCTCACCACTTTGGGTCAAAGTACCCCAGATTGATGCAAGTTCGGACACGGACTATATCTACATGTATTACCATAATCCAGCAGCATCTGTTGGTGCTAATCCAAATGGGACATGGAGTACTGGGTATCAATCGGTACAACATCTTCGGGAAGATCCCGCTGGTTCATCTCCTCAATTTCAAGACAGTACCTCTAATAATCGAGATGGTACTGCATCTGGCAGTATGGTTACTGGTAATTCAGTAACAGCACAAATAGGGAATGGAGTTGATTTCGATGGCGTGCTCACAACAGGAAACAATATTGATCTAGGGCTCAATTTCCCTGGTAATCTACCTAATGGTGCTGTGGAGATGTGGTTCAATCCCGATAATGTGACAACGACAGTTTCGACGAATCGCTATCTGCTGTCTCGTGTTATCAGTGGAGCATCGGACGGGGAATGGCGTCTGTATGTCGATACTACCGGAGGTGCCAATACAGGGAAAATCACTTATCAAATCGAATGTGTGCCAACACAAAATAACATCATACGAAGTGATGCTGTGGTGACGAACGCATGAGGATGGTACCATGTTATAGTAACGTGGGACGATGATACGGCAAGTAGTATGAAGATGTATGTAAATGGTATATTACAGGCAGGGATAGCATCTCCTCAGTGTGGCATGGTTCTTGTGAATAATACCAATACGGTAAAGCTTGGAATGAATAATGCGCTTGGTAATGGACAATTTGATGGACAAATAGATGAGTTCAGAATCGCAAATACTGCCTATTCAGACGCACAAGCATCTGCAAGTTATGCAACACAAAACGACACTTTTATTACCTATAATTCACCTGAATCAAACTCAATCATCACGCTTGATTCTACAAATGTACAGCCCACATCTCTCTACACGAGTGCGTCTGGTGATGTCACCGTATCTTTTACGACTCTTGATGCAATTCCTGCTGATGGTAAAATCGTCATCACTTTCCCTACGACTCTCTGAAGCGGATTTACGTTTAATTCAGGATGAGCCACGGCAGCATCGAGTCTCTCTGGTCTTGATGGTTCTCTTTCTGCATCCATTGTTTCCAATGTTGTTACACTGACTCGTACAGGCGGTACAAGCTCAGTTGCTGGCGCAAAAAGCTTTGTCCTCTCTCATATCCAAAATCCTGATACTGCAGGATCCACAGGTGTGTATCAAATCAAGACAACTACCTCGAGTGATGTGACTATCGGAGAAGATGTCGCTGTCGCTGCTGACACGATAATGGCAGATATCACAAATCCAACTGTTACCACTCTTTTCCCTCTCGATAATGCGATAGGTATTCGTCTGAGCGCTAATCTTATCATGACCTTCGATGAACCAGTTACTATCGGTACTGGCAATATCACCATCAAGAAAACATCAGATAACTCTACCGTCGAGACTATTGCTGTTGATTCCGCTCTTGTAACAGGAGGAGGCACGACGACGATTACTATCAATCCGATAGCAGCACTTGGGGAGGTTACAGAGTATTATGTTCTCGTAGATGCAACAGCTTTCGATGATACTGCAGGTAACAGTTATGCTGGTATTGCTTCGACAACTGCGTGGAGCTTTATTACGGGTACCGCTGGTGACCCCTGGTATGATGATGCCTGGGATAAGCGTATCAAGATTGTCTTCAATAATGCTTCTCGTGCAGAAAATCTCATCGATTTCCCTGTCCTCGTAGCTCTCAATGAACCAAGAATTACGTATTCAGATTTTCTGACAGGAGGAGATGATATCCGATTTGTAGATGCAGATGGAATAACAGTACTGAATTATGAAATAGAAAAATGGAACACAGGTGGCGTCTCACCACTCTGGGTCAAAGTACCCCAGATTGATGCGTCTTCAATAGTAGACTATATCTATATGTATTACAATAATCCAGCAGCACCTGTTGGTGCCAATCCAACATGAGTCTGGGATAGTAATTATATTGCTATACATCATCTCAAAAGCAATACTTCCATCATTGATTCTACGACCAATGCCACGAATGCGAGCCCCATTGGTTCTCCTACGCTTGCTACTGGTATTGTCGGAGATGCTCTCGAATTAAATGGCTCTTCTCAGTATGCACAATTTGCTGATGGTATGATACCGCAAGGTGTCGGCAGTACACTCGATGCAGGCACTGTAGAGGTGTTTTATAATCCAGATTCCTTTGCAGCTGATGTAAATGGAAAATATATCTTTTCTCGTGACCAATCAGGCACACTTATGTGAGAATGGAGACTTATGCTCGGGACAGAAGCGGCAGCTCCAGCTCAGGGGAGCAAGCTTGCTTTTCGTATCGAGTGTCCTGCGACTCTTCAGACGCCTATAGTGGGTGGCGGATGATCAACAATGGCCGGCAATGGAACCTTTAATGTCGTTGCAGATGCTGCACCGAGTCTCGCTGGTGGCTGGTATTATGCTGGTGCTGTTTGGGATAAGACAGGAGGTGCGTCAAACATGGCACTGTATGAAAATGGAGTATCTGTTGGGACACCTGCTGGACCGAACTGTGGCATGGAAGTCACGGGATCGCAGTTCACAGAAATATGACGCAATAATGGTAGAGCAACACCTGATGGATATTTTGATGGTCAGATTGATGAGGTTCGTGTTTCAAAAATTGTACGAAGTGCGAATTGGATCAATGCTTCTTATACATCAACTATTGATTCGTTCTCAACCTACAATCAACCAGAAGCATATACCATTGGCCCTCTTGAGACTATCAATGTCGAACCAGCTTCTCTGATTGCGAATGAGGTTGGTGATGTCACCGTATCTTTTACGACTCTTGATGCAATTCCTGCTGATGGTAAAATCGTCATCACTTTCCCTACGACTCTCTGAAGCGGATTTACGTTTAATTCAGGATGAGCCACGGCAGCATCGAGTCTCTCTGGTCTTGATGGTTCTCTTTCTGCATCCATTGTTTCCAATGTTGTTACACTGACTCGTACAGGCGGTACAAGCTCAGTTGCTGGCGCAAAAAGCTTTATCCTCTCTCATGTCCAAAATCCTGATACTGCAGGATCCACAGGTGTGTACCAAATCAAGACAACTACCTCGAGTGATGTGACTATTGATGAGAATACTGCTGTTACGGCTGATACGATAACTCCACCAGCAAATGCCCCCTGAACACCACTTTCTCTCACAGCTATACCGTATGATACAAAAGTCTATCTAAGCTGGCTTGTTCCAACATGAACTGTCACTGACTATGTCATAGAATACAAACTTTCTTCAGAACCAACTACATGGACTACTCTTAATGATGGAGCTTCGACCAATCTTTTTGCCCTCGTAACAGGATTAACCAATGACCTATCCTATGTTTTTCGAGTTAAAGCGAGTAATAGTGGTGCTCTCGGCCCAGCAACAACGCCAGTTTCAATAACCCCGGCATACAAAGTGACACTTCTTTCACCTACTCCTGGTGCAAATTCATACATCAATACTACCTCTATTGCTCCAAAAGCAGATGTGAACGATTCAGTCAATGCATCATATACGACATTTCGACTCGAGACACCTCTTGGCGTCCTTATATCCGAATTTACAACCCCTACTCGTTATGGTGATTATAGTCTTGCGAGCACAAGTCTGTATCAAATCCAGGCTAAAACCAACCTTGATTTAACTCAGACAGATTTGTCTGGTCAAGTGTATGTCCCTACAACTGATACATTTTTTACTGTTCATAACAGCCGAGATCGTATCACTGAGGTAACCCGACAATGAGTCACAGTTCGTGAGATCACCTGTTCATCTTGTGGAGATATCGAAGATATTACTCTCGTTTCGAGTATTTCTAATGGAAGCGGTGGATATAACCATACATTGATGATTTCAACGGAAGACAATACGGCTAATTTGAGAATATTCCGAGTTGTAATCCCATCTTCAGGTGCCGCGACTCTGAATAATAGTACCTATTTTGAAACGGACATTGCTGCTGGTTCCAATGACGGCCTAGAGAGTATCGCCTACAATTCCAACACAGATACATATTTTGTCGCTATGGAATGACAGGCTACCCAAAGTACTCGACCACGTATGTATGAGGTTACTCTCGCAACAGCACCTAATGCATCTAATGTGGAAATATGTACAAATATCAACCTACGTGATTATCTCCTCCAAGAAAGCAATGTCCAATATGGGGCAACCACCTATGCCGATGTATCTGGTCTCGATTATGTCCCCTCTGTAGATAGACTTTATGCGATTTCTCATCAAGCAGACAAGGTAATAGAAATAGACGTATCAAACCGATCGAATTGCACAGTACTGAATGAAATAGCGATTGGTATGCGTAATGATCGTGCTGGTAATCATCTTGATGAAATGCCAGAAGGTGTGGCTTGGGATAGTACCGGGGATTCTCTGTATCTCTCTGCTGAATCTGATTATTGGTCTGTATGGAGAACAAAAAATTATGATGTTCGCAGTACCTTCTCTGGACTTTCAGAAGGAACTCATGTTCTCAAGGTATCTTCCGTTGATTCGTATGCAAGTCGTAGTACGGCTACTGCGACATCAAATGCTACTGGCACGACTGCAACAGTTTCATACGGTGGATCTGGCTATGGTGATGTACCTCTTGTTACAGTGACAAACGCTGGTACCTGTTCGACTCGTCCAACAGCGACTGCTACTATTAGCGGCGGAGCTGTAACGGCCGTGACATTAAGTGGCGCAGTAGGGTGTAGTGTAGCACCGACGCTGACGATTGCCCAACCATCATTTGCTACAGCAAAATCAAATAATACTGGCACAACAGCAACAGTGCTTACAGGAGGTTTTGGGTACACTTCGGCCCCCGCTGTTATAGTGACTGGTGGATTCTGTGCGATACTTCCTACTGCGACAGCCAGTGTAAGTGGAGGTGCTGTCACAGGTGTAACACTCTCAGGAGCCACGGGATGTGTGACCCCTCCCACGCTTACCATCGTATGACCTATTACTGTAGTAGCCAATGCGGCAGACCGCTCCTTCACTATAGACACAACGGCACCCACTATTACCAATGTTTCCTCTCATCACGCCGATGGAACATTTTCTACTGACGAAGTCATTGATATCGATATTACTTTCTCTGAGGCAGTTACTTCAACAGATAATGTTACAGTTACTCTTGAAACGGGATCGATAGACAGAACTTGTACATTTACTGTCACCGGCAGTACGACGGGCACCTGTGATTATACTGTACAAACTGGTGACAGTACAGGTGGTCTCACGGTCAAAACTATCAGTGGCATCATAACAGATGCAGCGAGTAATACTATGACAAACTTTGCTCCAGCGACAAACCTAGCCGCTAACAAAGATATTATAATAGGAGAAGGGTGACCACCACCAGACATCACTAATCCAACTCTCTTAGTTCTTTCTCCAGCAGACAATGCAACCAATATCTCAACTACAGACAATCTTATCATGACCTTCGATGAACCAGTTGCTATCGGAACTGGCAATATCACCATCAAGAAAACATCAGATAACTCTACCGTCGAGACTATTGCTGTTGATTCCGCTCTTGTTACGGGAGGAGGCACGACGACGATTACTATCAATCCGATAGCAGCACTTGGGGAGGTTACAGAGTATTATGTTCTCGTGGATGCAACAGCTTTCGATGATACTGCAGGTAACAGTTATGCTGGCATTGCTTCGACAACTGCGTGGAGCTTTACAACACCAGACATCACCAATCCAACTCTCTTAGTTCTTTCTCCAGCAGACAACGCAACCAATATCTCAACTACAGACAATCTTATCATGACCTTCGATGAACCAGTTACTATCGGTACTGGCAATATCACCATCAAGAAAACATCAGATAATTCTACCGTTGAAACTATTGCTGTTGATTCCGCTCTTGTAACAGGAGGGGGCACGACGACGATTACCATTAATCCAACAGATACTTTCGTAAATAACACAGAGTATTATGTCCTCGTGGATGCAACAGCTTTCGATGATACTGCAGATAATAGTTATGCTGGTATTGCCTCGACAACTGCGTGGAGCTTTACAACAACATCAAGGCGTAGAAGCAACAGTATATCACTTATGACCATCTCAGCTTCTGCAGGAGCAAATGGATCCATCAGTCCCAGCGGTTCAACCTCTGTCTACCAAGGGGGCGCTCTCATATACATCATGACTCCAGATGCAGGATATCACGTAGCTGATGTTCTCGCTGATAACATCTCACAATGACCAATCACAACGTATACGTTTAGCAATATAGTTTCTCACCATACTATCTCAGTCACTTTTGCGAACTCAGCATCTATCCTTCCACCACCGGACACTACCCCTCCACCCCCCACCACTGAAGATGTTCCACCAAACACCAACACCACCAAAGATACTCCACCAAACACCTGAACCACTGAAGACACCACGATAGTCCACAATACCATCCCCGGAGAAGCATTCCTCTTTGCTTCAGAAGACCCCACTATCATCACTAAACTTCAAGCACTTCATGGGGCGACAGTTATCACCGAAGACGTCTACAAAAATCAGTGTGAAACCAAACAAACGAAACCCTACTATCGTAGCTGTAACCTCGGTCTCAATCTCTCCACCTTTGATCTCTTCCGTGATAGTGTTGTCTGTGAATGATTTATCGTCCAACAATCCTCAGAAGAGGACTACCGCTTCCAAGACGTCGCTCCTCGGAAAGAAATCGCAGGTATTGCAGTGAAAATGAAAAAAGTCCAAGGGCAACCCATAACTTTTATACCACCATCGGCCTATCTTAATATCTACCAAGATATCGGACTCACTGGTCAAGCACCCTGGATACAGGATGTCGCTGAGACAGCTCTCACATATGGCATCATCTCAAAAGAGAGAACCCTCTTTGAACCTGACCGTGATGTCACCCGTGCAGAAGCATATGCGATGATAATGAACTCTGTCTGTATGGTTCTTCCGGCAGGAAATGATTGGCAGGCAACCCTCTTTGATCGAGCAAGCCGAGAAGGTCTCACCTCGCGCACCTGGGATACTTTTGAGCCCAATCGCTCTATCCTCCGTCAAGAACTCTTCCTCCTCGCAAGCAAGGCAGCTGACTGGGCAGAGAGAACAGGAGGATGTGATCCAAAACCAGAGTATTGTTTTCTGACTTCAGAGGAGTCTCAATAAACATACTAAAAATTTGCTTCTCCACTTCGGATTCTCGTCCTCAAAAAATACCCACTTGCGTGAGTATTTTAGAATTCTTACATGGTGCCCAAGAGAGGACTCGAACCTCCACACCTTGCGGCACAGCCACCTCAAGGCTGCGTGTCTACCAATTTCACCACCTGGGCACGTGACATCGTGTACTATAGAGATATATTTATTTTTTCAAGTTTTTTTCTGGAGATTTTTCTGGTGTTTTTATTGGTGTCTTTTTTTTCATCAAAAAATTATTAATGATCTTCATCGCTGCTGCTCGTCATCCGAGTCCAAAAGCAAGTCAAAATGCGAGACTGGCAGCCGCCACGACACCGATAAGAATCGAGATGATAAGATATGGTGGAACAATTTCTACTCCGTAATTTATCTGCCCTAGCGCAATACTAAATGTGAAAAAGAGTATCACAACGCGTCAGATATTGCCAAGAAGTGTGGCTGTTTTTTTGCTTTCAAAACGGAGTGCATTGTAGATGATAGTATAGGTGGTCCCCGAAGACTGAATTCCAAAAAATGTGACAAGCAGTGCGAGAAGTAAATGTGGTAAATAGTCCAACACCCGTCAAAGGAACTCTTCTATTTCTTGATATCCTGCTGCTTTTACTGAGCTTCTGAGAAAGAGCAAAAAGACAAAGATAGCGATATATTTTCCGATAGCTCTTGGCAGAGAGTCCTGTCCAATATGTGTCTTTTGCCCAAAAATCTTGAGGAGCATTTTTTCTATACCAGTAATATGGAATACCCACTCTGTGAGCAGATAGAGCCCTATACTGACCACGATGCCTACGAGAAGTATTTGAAGTGCTGGAAATAGGGAATCATACTGTTGCAAGAAGTTTTGCAGTGTTTGTAGAGTATCCATGCGTCTATTATAACACTCCGAACCTCTTTTTGCAAATAAACCCTCTTTTTTCTTGCTTTCATTTGGGTGTTACTATACTTTCTGGAGTATTTTAATACTTTTTCTATGTCAAAAATTCGCGTTCTCGTTCTCTTCGGTGGACAAAGTGGTGAACATGAAGTGTCGCTTGCTTCTGCTCGTTCAGTCGTCAGTGCTCTCGATCATGAAAAATATGATATCATCCCCGTTCTTATCACAAAAAATGGTCGATGGATAGCGAGTGGCACGGCTCTCGACATACTTTCTGGTGGTCAAGAAATAGCAGAATGAACTTCTCTGCCGGACTTTCGTGCGATGTGAGTTGATGTTGTTTTTCCTGTCCTTCATGGCCCTTATGGCGAAGACGGACGGCTTCAATGACTCCTTGATATGATAGGACTTCCGTATGTCGGAAGTGGTGTCGGTGGTTCGGCAGTTGGTATGGATAAGATTTATTCCAAAGCTGTTTTTACTCAAGCTTGACTGAAACAGCTCCCATTCTATGCTTTTAATGCATATGATTGGAAAACAAATCAAACTGCTGTTATCGGATGAATAGAGGCGCTCGGGTATCCAGTATTTGTTAAACCAGCAAATATGGGGAGCTCTGTCGGTATTTCCAAAGTAAAATCTTCCGAAGCGCTCGTTGCAGCTATTGAGGAGGCGATTGTTTATGATACAAGAATTGTGGTTGAAAAAGGACTCAATCGTCCACGAGAAATAGAGCTGGCTGTTCTCGGTAATGATAAACCAGTCGTCTCTATTGCGTGAGAAATCATGCCTGATATCAAACATGAGTTTTATTCCTACGAGTCAAAGTATACCGACTGAGGTGCTGATTTGCAAATCCCTGCTAATATTTCTCCTGAAATGCTTGCGGAGCTTCAATCCCTGGCAAAAAAAGCATTCCAAGCGGTTGGTGCCCGAGGACTGTCTCGTGTTGATTTTTTGGTTGACCGAGAGACGGGAGATTGCTATCTCAATGAAATCAATACGATGCCTGGATTTACCAAGTTTAGTATGTATCCAAAGCTTTGGGAAGCTTCAGGTATCGGGTATTCAGAACTTCTGGACCGGCTCATCGCTTTGGCACAAGAAAAATAAAAAAATGTATTTTGCGTAGTAAGAGTAGGAGAGAAAATTTTTATTTGAATTGTCACAAATTCATATAAGATGTTGCCATGTGCTGAATTGTTGCTATTGTCACCGATCATTCTGCTGAAGCCGCTCATTCACTGGCAGTGGCTTTAGAGGGGCTCAGGCATAGAGGACCGGATGCAGTAGGCGCACTGATGTATTATGATGGCATACTCCGAAATGTCGTGCGAGCACGCAAAGTAGACGAACGATTTTTACAACAGGTGGAACTTATGGGAAGTGTGGATGATGTTTCAGGATCCGCGATAGCACTTGGGCATACGCGGTATAAAACGAGTGGTACCCATAATCCTCATAATTCTCAACCATTTCAAATCGGGCATGATAATATACGACTTGAGATCCTCTTTAATGGAAATATTCCTAATCATGTACAAATTCGTCGTGAGTGTATGAGCGGGTATACGTTTCAAACTGACGGAGATACTGAGACGTTAGCACGATTTTTGCTCCATTACCTTGAGTCCGCTCCTCATACATCTTGTCGAGTCAGTATCTATGATGCCATCACGGAAGCTGTGAGAGAAGTTCTCAGAGTATTTCAGGGGGGATATTCTGTTATTGGTGTATTTTGATGAGTTGTTTTTGCATTTAAAGATCCTTTTGGTATTCGTCCGCTCGCACTCTGAAAAAAGTGACAGAGTTATATTTTTGCATCAGAGAATCATTTTTTTGAGAAGATAGGATATGAGTATAGAGGAGAGCTCCCAAATGGCTCTATTGTGTTTCCATGAAGGGAACCACTATCACTTTTGAGTGAACCCACCCCACAGCACCCTGATGTATTCGAATTTGTCTATCTTGCGAGAAATAAATCATGTCTTTATGAAGTCAATAATTCTGAAGTACGTTTTGATCTTGGTTTTTCAGCGGCTCAAGAGCTTTGTCACACTCATCCAGAGTGGGAGTTTGATCGAGTAGTAGCCGTCCCAAATGGTGCCAATATTATGCGACAATGAGTATGTGCTGCTCTCGGGATGGACGGTTCAGGACCAAATGGTATGACGAGAAAGTCACATTCCGAACGATCATTTATGGCTTCTGAACAAGTCGAAAGAGAAAAAATCGTACGAGACAAATTTATCATAGACTCTGAACACATTCGATGACAAAGGATTCTCCTTATCGATGACTCCATCGTTCGTGGTACGACCATGCAGGTTATTGTCGATATGCTCTTAGAAGTATGAGCATCTTCGATTACCGTCCTTTCTGCGAGTCCTATTGTCCATTATTGAGATAAATACGGCATAGCTATGTCGACCAGAGAACTGATAGGCATCGATCATACGAGCAATGCGCAAAGAAGTCGAGAAGACATAGAAAAAAAACTTTTTTATAATAGTATCACAGGACAACAAAATGCCCGACTTTTTTATCCCTCTGTTCCAAATTTTCTTGCCGTCTTTAAAAAACATGGATTTTCACATGTCCATGCTGGTTATTTTACAGGAGAATTTTGTAGCGGTTAAAACTCTTTTATCATCTCTTCCACGGGCGTTGCAAAAAATTCATCAACTGCGATACCCTGTACGAGGAGAATCATTTTTTTGATAATACCACGTGCGACACGTGCCGCATCGGCTGGCTGGATATTGACTCATCTATCATACAGAAAGTGTACGAGGACATGCGCGACGAGTTTCACGAGTTCCTCTTCGTAGGTCGCATTGATCATATCCTGTACTTTTTTGGTTGATGTCTGCGATGGATCTATCGTGATACATCCTCGTACAGTATCCATCCAGATGTTGAGATGTTTTGCGATGGTGTTATCGAGTGGTTCTTGGTAGGAGACTCTTTCGGTAAATTGTAATCGAGCAGGCAGTATAGCATCTTCCATTCCGAGCTCTTTGCGTACACGCACGAGCATATCATCGGAGAGAGGAAGGAGGTACCCGAGGAGAATATGTGATGGACAACGTGCATTGAGGAGTGGCACGAGCTGATTGATGACATGATCATACACTTGGTTCTGGAGAAGTACCTTTACGAGTTCTGAGAGGAGGATGTCAAATTTATGAGCTTTTTTCTCATCTTTTTGGGTTTTCTGTATTCACGCAAGAGCCGCAACGGCAGCATCGCGCTGTTGTTCACTTTGTTCTGCAACCTTGGTCGCCATTCAGAGCCCTTCTGAGCTCTCATCACTAGAATTAAGTCACATAGCAGTATTATATATCTTTTTACCAGAAAGTGCAAATCAAAAATCTCTTCATTCCCATCATCCTGTCCGTCTAGGCGGATTGATTCCGTCATTCCAGCCAAGGACGAAGTCCGCGAGGTGGAATCCATCCGCCTGATTCCGTCATCCTGAACTTGATTCAGGATCCAGGTTTCAATTACTAATTCCTTTTCGTACTTTTGATGGCAAAAGTACTGCAAAACCACCGAAAGCACATAAACTCGCTCTCCAGTTCAGCAACTTTCTTCTGTTCTTCAGGACGCTCAAACAGTATGTGCTCTCGGACTCTCATTTCCGAGTATCAAGATAGAGAGAAAGCCGTACTTATCTTCTATAGAGAGGTATTTCTGTATACAAAATGTGTTCACTTTTGTCTCGAACTTCCGAATATGCGATTAGTAAGCATCACTTATTCTATGAATGCCTCTCAGTTTTTCCAAAAATTGGTCAAAAAATGCCTCTATTTTTGCCGAGTTTTTCTGTATTTAAAGATAAAAATGAGATTTTCCAAAAAACTTTTGACAGAAGCATTTTTTTCTCTATATTACGCCTCGTCATTTCTTCAGCTTCACGGCTGAGGAGATTACACTGCTCTTTTACATAATCAGTATATAAAGAAGGTGAGGTTTCCGTGCATCTTCGGCACGTTAAATATAGAATAAAAATATTCAAATAAGTTTTAAAGAGTTTGATCATAGCTCAGGATGAACGCTGGCGGTGCGCCTAACACATGCAAGTCGAACGCGGACTACTTTGGATTACTTTGAAGGGCTTGCCTGGATGAGTATGACATTTTTCGGTCTGAGTGGCGAACGAGAGAGTAATGTATTGGTATCTCCCCCCAAGTCAGGGATAGCCCATCGAAAGATGGATTAATACCGGATGGTCCCAGCACCACTTTTAATTATTTACTTTTCACCTATGTATTACGTTTATGTTTTACAGAGTCAAAAGGATTCCGATTTTTTCTATATCGGTTATTCTTCTGATTTGAAAAAGCGATTCGAATCACATAATACTTGAAAAAATCCTTCTACTCGTCCCTATGCTCCATTTATTGTACTCTATTATGAGGCATTTCTTACAAAAGAATTGGCTTTTAGCAGAGAACAAAAACTGAAGTGACATGGACGAACAAAGCAAGAATTATTCAAGAGAATTAAGGTAGATGCTTAAAAGTGGTGCTGGGTAAAGCAGCAATGCGCTCGGGGAAGAGCCTGTATCCTATCAGCTAGTTGGCGGGGTAATAGCCCACCAAGGCAATGACGGGTAACTGGTCTGAGAGGACGACCAGTCTCGATGGAACTGAGACACGGTCCATACACCTACGGGTGGCAGCAGTGAGGAATCTTCCACAATGGACGAAAGTCTGATGGAGCGACACCGCGTGAAGGATGAAGGTTTTGTTATTGTAAACTTCTTTTCTCAGGGACGATAATGACGGTACCTGAGGAATAAGGGACGGCTAACTATGTGCCAGCAGCCGCGGTAATACATAGGTCCCAAGCGTTATCCGGAATTACTGGGCGTAAAGCGTCTGCAGGTGGAAAAGTATGTCAGATATGAAAGACCGGGGCTCAACCCCGTGTTTGTCTCTGAAACTGCTTTTCTCGAGTGAGCAAGAGGTATGCGGAATTTATGGAGTAGGAGTGCAATCCGTTGACACCATAAAGAACACCAAAAGCGAAGGCAGCATACTGGGGCTCTACTGACACTCAGAGACGAAAGCGTGGGGAGCGAAAGGGATTAGATACCCCTGTAGTCCACGCCCTAAACTATGATGACTAGGTGTTGGCCCCGCTCATTTTTTGACTTATGTTTAGTCAAGAAAGTGGAAAAATGAGCGGGGTCAGTGCCGTAGCTAACGCGTTAAGTCATCCGCCTGAGTAGTACGGCCGCAAGGCTAAAACTCAAATGAATAGACGGGGGCCCACACAAGCAGTGGATCATGCGGTTTAATTCGATACTGAACGAGGAACCTTACCCAGACTTGATATCTAGGAAACCCTATAGAGATATGGGGGTGCCCGCAAGGGAATCCTAAGACAGGCGCTGCATGGTTGCCGTCAGCTCGTGCCTTGAGGTGTTCGGTTGAGTCCGTTAACGAGCGAAACCCATGTCATTAGTTATTATGTCTAATGAGACTGCCTGAGTTAATCAGGAGGAAGGTGTGGATGACGTCAAATCAGCATGGCCCTTATGTCTGGGGCTACACGCATGATACAATGGTCGGTACAAAGAGTCGCTAGCCTGCGAAGGTATGCTAATCTCATAAAGCCGATCTCAGTCCGGATTGCAGGCTGCAACTCGCCTGCATGAAGTTGGAATTGCTAGTAATCGTGAATCAGATATGTCACGGTGAATATGTTCCTGGGTCTTGTACTCACCGCCCGTCAAAGCATGGAAGATGTACCTACTGGAAGTCCCTTAAGTAATATGAGGGCCCATAGTAGAGATATTGACTGGGCTTAAGTCGTAACAAGGTATCCGTACGAGAACGTGCGGATGGACTACCTCTTTTCTTTTTGAAACCTTCACCTTCTTTATATACTGATTATTATAAGAGCATTGCTCTTGTACATACCCTAAGAAAAAGTTGTGATGAGTAAAAAAGCAATAAGTAAGTGAAGAGTGTACACAAAAGCGATGATAGAAATACTACAGTAATGCACACAGTGAATGCCCTGACATCTATACCCGAAGAAGGACGTACTAAACTGCGATAAGCCTGGTGAAGCTGTTAAGAAGCGTCATACATCAGGATTTCCGAATGGGGAAACCCCACCATTTTAATGGTGACCCCGCTCTTTTTTTGCTAATAAGTTAAACAGTAATTTGAGGTTTTTATATCCCAATGTTATTGCAGATTTGTTGGTAAAAAATGAGCGGGGAGGACACAGAGTGAACTGAAATATCTAAGTAGCTCTGGAAAAGAAATCAAATACGAGATTCCCTTAGTAGTGACGAGCGAAACGGGAACAGCCTAAACCCCCATACTGTAAGGACAGACCGTTGGTATGGAGGTGTTGCGAGGTATATTTACTACAATCTGTAAAGTAGACAATCTGTTTTCCACGAGGAAGAATTACCTGGGAAGGTAAGCCAAAGAGGGTAAAAGCCCCGTATTCGAAAGTGTGTAAACGCGTTGCAATATATCCTCAAGTAAGGTCGGACACGTGAAATCCGGCTCGAATCTGGGTCGACCATGATCCAAGGCTAAATACTATAGATGATCGATAGCGAACTAGTACCGTGAGGGAAAGGTGAAAAGAACCCCGAGAGGGGAGTGAAATAGAACCTGAAACTGTGTGCTGATAAGGAGTGGGAGCATTAGGGAGCAATCCTTTTTTGTGACCGCGTACTTTTTGTAGAACGGACCAACGACTTAGTTGTATGTGGCAAGGTTAAGGAAGAAACATCCGGAGCCGAAGCGAAAGCGAGTCTTAATAGGGCGCTCAGTCACGTACACTAGACCCGAAACCAGGAGAGCTACCCATGAGCAGGGTGAAGTGCTGAGAAATTAGCATGGAAGCCCGAACCATTTAGAGCTGCAAGTCTATTGGATGACTCGTGGGTTGGAGTGAAAAGCTAATCGATCCTGGAGATAGCTGGTTCTCCGCGAAATATATTTAGGTATAGCCGTATATGTCTTGTGAGGGGGGTAGAGCACTGTTTGGACTAGTTGAGGTGAATAACCTTTGCAACTCCTGATAAACTCCGAATACCCTCATGCATGGTATACGAGGCAGACTGCGACGGATAAGCGCCGTAGTCGAAAGGGAAACAGCCCAGACTCCTAACTAAGGTCCCTAATTTTCAATTCAGTGGTAAAGGAAGTGGAATTACTCAGACAGCCAGGAGGTTGGCTTAGAAGCAGCCATTCCTTTAAAGAGTGCGTAACAGCTCACTGGTCGAGTGATTCTGCGCCGATAATTCAACGGGGCTAAATTGAAAACCGAAGTTGGAGATGTGTAAAATATAATTTATGCGTGGTAGCGGAGCGTTCCCCATGCCGAAGAAGGTGAACCGTGAGGTTTGCTGGAGGTACGGGAAGTGAAAATGTTGGTATGAGTAACGTAAATGAAGTGAAAACCTTCATCGCCGAATGTCTAAGGTTTCCTGTCCCATGGCAGTCATGGCAGGGTGAGTCGGTCCTTAGGTCAACCCGATAGGGGCAGCTGATGGATATCAGGTTAATATTCCTGAACTTTGATTCTATATGTGTATAGGTTGTGACGGATCGTGTTATTGGAGACCCGCAATGGTTGGGTTCTCGCAAGCAATCCCTCGGGTAAGCTTGTGAGCTTGGTATCGTTTTGCTTCGGCAAGGCTGGTATCTGTGTCCTACAATAATTTGGTTCCAAGAAAAGCTTCCTATATTAGTAGACAAAACCGTACCGTAATCGAACACACGTAGACAAGTGTAAGTACACTCAGGCGTATGGGATAACTATGCTTAAGGAACTCTGCAAAATAGCGTCCGTAACTTCGGAAGAAGGACTCCCATTTGTATATTTTATGCAAGTGGGTTCAACGAACGAGCTCAGGCGACTGTTTACCAAAAACACAGCTCTCTGCTAAGGCGTAAGCCGATGTATAGGGGGTGATGCCTGCCCAGTGCCAGAAGATCACGAGGAGGAGTGCAAGCTCTGAATTTAAGTCCTGGTGAACGGCGGCCGTAACTATAACGGTCCTAAGGTAGCGAAATTCCTTGTCGGGTAAGTTCCGACCCGCACGAATGGCATAACGATCTGAGCACTGTCTCAAGCATAGACCCAGTGAAATTGCAATATCGGTAAAAATGCCGATTACTCACAGCAAGACGGAAAGACCCTATGAAGCTTTACTATAACTTGGTATTGTGTCGTGAATCATGTTGCGTAGGATAGGTGGGAGACTATGATGGAGGGATTTTGGTCCCTCTGGAGTCAACGGTGAAATACCACCCTTTATGATTTACTACACTCACCCCGTCCTCTTTCATCGAACGAAAGAGTACTTAGTCGTTAGTTTTTAGTCGTTAGTATGATGCAATTGCGTTATACTAAATACTAACTACTCGATACTAACTACTTTTACGTTTGTTTCTTGATATCTCTTTACTTGGAGATTTCTCGAAGCATTTATCGTAGAATGTGGACGGGGGACAGTGCTTGGTGGGTAGTTTAACTGGGGCGGTTGCCTCCTAAAAAGTAACGGAGGCGCGCAATGGTTGGCTTAGTCCGTATGGAAATCGGACGTGACGTGTATTCGCACAAGCCAGCCTGACTGAGAGACCTACAAGTCGATCAGAGTCGAAAGACGGTGAAAATGAACCGGCACACACGCATGGAAGTGGTGTCGATCAACGGATAAAAGTTACTCTAGGGATAACAGGCTGATCATGCCCAAGCGTCCACAGCGACGGCATGGTTTGGCACCTCGATGTCGGCTCGTCGCATCCTGGGGGTGAAGAAGCTCCCAAGGGTTTGGCTGTTCGCCAATTAAAGCGGTACGCGAGCTGGGTTCAGAACGTCGTGAGACAGTTTGGCCCCTATCTGCTGTGAGCGTTGATATTTGAAAGGACTCTTCCTTAGTACGAGAGGACCGGGAAGAACGAACCTCTGGTGTACCAGCTGTCAGACCTACTGGCACAGACGCTGGGTAGCTACGTTCGGACGAGATAACCACTGAAAGCATCTAAGTGGGAAACTCACCTTAAGATGAGATATCAGACCCCTCGGAGAATACGAGGTTGATAGGTCGCAGGTGTACGGACAGTAATGTCTTCAGCCGAGCGATACTAACGGTCTAATTTTGTATTTCTTATTCGCTTTTGTGTGCATTTAATACTATTTACTGCTCTTTACTCATCACATCTTTTTCTTAGTGTATAGAACTCTGACAGCCAGAGCTATAGCTAGAGCCATAGACAGGATATTTTAAATATTTTCCTTTCTCTATCTTCTGCTATTTCTTCTGCTCATTTTCTGCTTCGCAGAAAATGTTGTCTCGAGTGTCTTGGTGCCTTTAACGCGGGTGGTCACCTGTTCTCATTCCGAACACAGAAGTTAAGCCCCGTCGTGCCGATGGTAGTGCTCCTTGAGAGTGCGAGAGTAGGTAGGTGCCAGGACTTTCGAGATAACATCTCGCAAAAAATTAACCCTCCAGAAATGGAGGGTTTTTTTTATGGTTTCATGCGCAATATCATTGACAAAATTATTTATAAAGTAATATTAGAAAATATAATTTAAAAGGAATATTGATCCAAGAAAAAAGAATCTAATTTTACTATATTCTATGAATGATTATCCATGACAATTACCTCGTGCAGCATTGATAGCAGGATATAGGCATATAGGGAGACCGATTATTCGAGCAAAGAAAAATCCAGAAAGAGCCCACGGACTTGGTCTGGATTTAGGACGAGTTTTGTCGCATTTCCCAGGTCTTTGTCATGCTATTTTGTGAAATAAGAAATTCGATAATTGGTTAGCCAATCAATGATTAGATTTTACAATAGGCAATGCACATTTTACGTCTCCTTTTCTCATCCCAAGTGGTCTTGTCAAAATGCACGATGGTAAACCAGAGGAGGTACTTCGTGCACTTCCAATAGGAGCCGTAACGCTTGGTAGCATTACTCCCACTCCTCTGTTGGGTAATATGGACCAACCACGTCTTTTTGTAGATGAGCGATCACAGTCAATTGTAAACTTTATGTGACTCAATGGCCCCGGTGTTGATATGTGGGTCGCACAACTGACCTATGAAAGAGATACACTCGGTATACACCATATACCTTTTATTATTAATATCTCCAATGCCCCAGCAACAGCTATGATAGATAAACCTGCAGAAGCCAAGGAGCTCGCTCGAAAAACAGCTCCATTTGCTCAGGTTATAGAATATAATGTATCCTGTCCAAATGTATGATGATGAAGCTGAGTGCAGGCTTTTTCTGGCGAGAGCATGGAATCCCTTGTACTGACACTCACTGCTATCCATGAATGAATAAATGAGGCTGGGATGTTTAGTGTACCTGTGATACTCAAACTCCCTCCACATCTGGATCTGGCAGCCCTTGATAGAGTGATAGCTGCCACGAGCCATCTTGTCTCCTGATATACATGTATCAATACTTCGCCAAACCAAGGACTCAAAGATCAAACACCAATCGGGAAGAATAAATGAGGGCTTAGCTGAGCGTTGATATTTCCTGAAATGATTCGCACTGTGAAATTAGTACGACAAATAGCGCCACCGGAAATGATTATTATAGCATCGGGTGGTCTCTGAACAGGCAACACAAGAAAAGAGCGATTTTGAACTGGGTATCAGGCAGTTAAAAGCGGTGCCAATTTTGTCTCTGCTTATTCTTCACTTGCGTTTCTTGGTCCATGGGTTATGTACGATATCATAGCTGGAGCGGTGACTGCCATGAAAGAAATGGAACAATCGGCGTAGTTATCTCTTGCAGGTTTATAAATATTTATATTTTCCTAACTCTTTCTCAGCTTTGATGCTCTGGAAGAATTTTTGAGCGTCTTTTTTTGCATCTCTGAGATCGTGGTCCCTATAATTTCCGCATTCTGCTGCTGTTGCTCATGGGATTGGATAATCTTCTGGAAGTTCCATAATCCATTGATACATTTTTTGAAGAATTTCAACGACCTCTGCTCCAGTTGGTTTACCAGAGAAAAGCACATACATACCTGTTCGACATCCCATAGGACCAAAATAAATGGTCTTTTTTCACCAGATTATATCGTTTCGGAGAAATGTAGCTCCGAGATGTTCAATCGTGTGCGCAGAGCCGATACTGAGTACTGGTTCATGATTTGGAGATTTCATCCGGATATCGTACGTTCGTATGATATCACCTGAAGGTGTTGTGTCTTCTCGAGAGAGATACATACCTGGAGCAAGGTGGTTATGGTCGACAGAGAATGAAGCGATACGTTCCATAGTGAGATTAATAATACAAAAGACAGAATACAAAGTACAAAATGAAGGAAGTTTTATTTTTGGCTGAGAAATCCTAAAATAAAAGGCAAATGTTTGACGACTCGTTCGCCAGCATGGAGATTGGTTTCAAAATCCTTTTCAGCACCTTCATCAGCGTGGTCAGAGATGACCTTGAGTATGACAAGTGGCGTTTTATAGTGATGTGCGACTTTTGCGAGAGCGGCTCATTCCATATCAACGAGCTGTCCTCCTTTTGCTTGAAGCAGTTCTTTTACATCTCATGAATTGATAAATTGATCACCAGTGACCAGGATTCATCGCTTCAGTTCGGGATGTTCGACGGTGGTAAGTGCGAAGAGAGGATAGATCCTTTTCTGTGCTTCATCATCGCCTTCTATGATGCCATCGTGTTCGACGGTGTGCTCAGCTATCACGACATCGCCAAAGGCAAGGTGCGGAGAGAGACTTCCCGCGAGCCCGATATTGATAATTGATTTTATATCATATTTTTCGAGTACTTTTGTGAGCATCATGGCGGCACTGACTTTACCGACAGAGCTCACGGCAAATATATACCCCTCGTGTTCTATGATATCTCCTACTTTCATCGTTTGTGCGAGTCCGAGATATTGAGTGATAGGCGCCATCTCTTCTGCTAGAGCAGAGATAATAAGTATTTTAGTCATATTGAATGGTTGAAAAAATATCTATTGGTGATAATTTGTTTCTTCATTTGAGAAAGAGTAATTCCACAAGAACTCCGACGTAGATGGATTGTACTCCGCAGTTTCTGATGAGCTCAATCGCTGCTTGGAGCGTACCTCCTGTCGCCAGGACATCATCGACTATGAATACGATATCGTCTGATTTTAAAATATCTCTTCGCATTGAGAGGGTTGCTACTCCATATTCGAGCTCGTAGGAAGCTTCAAAAGTCGTTTCGTCGGGAAGTTTCCCTTTTTTACGTATCATCACGAGAGGAAGCTGAAATCTCTCAGCCAACATTCATGCGAGAAGAAATCCGCGAGCATCGATACCAGCAATCGCGGTAATATTCTTGCCATTCATAAAGTTTCAAAATTCTTCTATGATATTTTTTCTGGCTTCTACATCAAAAAGAAGCGGAGAAATCTCTCGGAAGATCACTCATTGCTTGGGAAAATCGGGATGACTCGATATCAGATCTTTATAACTTTTTCACATAGGAGGAGTATAGCGAAAACCTCACAAATGCCAAACAGAGTTCTTTTTATTTATTGTCCCGTATAGATTCCCGAAGCATTATCTTTTTTATAGATAACCTCCTTTTTTGGTTGGTTATTTGAGAGTACCTCCTTGAAGAGCATAAAAAAGTTGGATATTTTTGTACTGACTGTTTGTGTGGCTCAATCCGCTAGCGTATCAAGTTGTGTTTGTTGTCCTGTGGGAATCTGTAGTGTGATTTCTCCGGAAGCGTTTGTATATTTTCTGAGTGCCATCGAATTATATTGTTCGATAAAGAGTGGATAAAGGATGGCACCGATAAGCCAAATACATCCTACAACCACTATCCACCAGAGAGTATACTTGAGGACAATTCGTATTTTTTGGAGCATGCGAAGAGATTATTCTCTGAATAGATCAGAGAGACTTGTGTTTGATTGAAGAGCTTTATGGACCGCTGTGACATCGTTATCATCTATTTGTCTTGTGGTCATCGCGACACTACTATCTGAGATAGTAAAATTTGTTGGCTGTGGTCAATTCATAAAATTTACTTCCGCATGAATACGGATATCCTTATGCGTATGAGGGCATCGGATGAGTATATCGATACCCTTGGCAGTCATATTGATGATTGAGACATTATTTTCTGTAACAGTCTGCGTTGGATTGGTTTGATTATAATTTTGGATGGTCGAATCGATGATAGTTTTGAGGATGATATAGTTCATAGTTGGAGTAAAAAATGGTAATGTAGTGCGTAACTCTGTTTGTATTATATCCAGCACTTCTCTGAATTGCAAATTTTTTATGGGTCTCATGAAATACAATTCCTCTATTTCTCTTCTCATATAAGAAAGATATTTTTGGAATTCCACAAATCTACCCTATACTTTTTTCATATGTCCATCTATTCTTCTGGATTTTTTATTACCGAACCCGTGAGTAATAATCGTCTGGATTATGCAGTGAGAAAGGGCCCAAAAATTTATGTGCCTGATCTTATCGAAGGTACTTTAGACGATGTAAAAATCTGAGAACATACCGCTATTGAGACCATTGTTGATGGTGCTATTCGATCAGCAACATGATTGAAACATCATATCTTTCTCAAAAATGCTCGTGTACCAACCTGGATCTGTGATAATCATAATCATGCCTTTACTTTTTGGTATGAAGCACTTCAAAAATGATGTATTCAAACAGGTGGGCTCCTCGTGCATATTGACCAACATACAGACTTGGCAACACCTACGGTATTGCCAATACAAAATACAAAGAGCAAAATACAAAACGATATAAACAAAAAAAATCCTTCATTTTGTACTTTGAATTCTGTATTTTGTACTTTGTCGGAAGTTGAGGACTATACCAATACTGTCCTCACTATTGCGGATTTTATCGTACCAGCACTCGCGACATGACTTTTTTCTGAGGCATTGATGGTAACAGGAGAAAACAGAGAAGGGGTGAATGCCTTTATCTGGGAAAATAATCAATTAAAAAAATGTGTATCTCTTGCCCCCCTGTCAAGGGGGGAATTAAAGGGGGGTTCGGTAATTGTCGATCTCGATTTGGATTATTTTTCTCAAGGATTTGATGAGAATGAAACATTCGCTACGGTTCGTTATTGGCTTGCAAAAGCGGATATTATCACGATTGCGACGAGCCCACTTTTTATCGAACAAGAGAAAGCTCTCAGTATTTTGAAAAGTTTGCAAAAAGACCTCCTTTTGCTATAATCCCCGAGATAAACAAGAAATCTGTCTTTATTATTTCTTCTTTATTATTTCTTCTTTCATTTTGCTTCGCAAAATGCATGGCGCCATGGTAGATCGGTTATACAGGAGCCTGCAAAGCTTCGTAGCCCGGTTCGACTCCGGGTGGTGCCTCCATTGACAATTATAATAAAACACTATAGTGATAGTGTTTTATTTTTTCAAAGATTACGAGACACAATAAAATATATGCCAGATGCACTCAACGAACTATTACCAGATTTCCCTCTTCTTCAGGAAGCTTTTACTCCCGATGAATTGGGTAAATTCTTAAAAAAATCTAGAGGGAGAGTAGACAAAGTCTTGGGAAGATTACAAGCCACAACCCAGAGTTGCCAAAACATATGACTCCCAATATGAATGGCAAAATATGTAGCAAAAACAGCCGTAAAAAGGCGATTAGATATAAATGTGAGAGGACTACTCGAGCATACTAGGGCGTATCAAGATATGGTGATGAAAAATAGGGAAATGTGGAATGACCCTGTAAAACATTATTTGAAACATAAGTGAAACTCAAAATTTCCAAGATTCTGAACTCTCTCCTACGCCTTTTCTGAGGTATCCATTGTAAGATTAGCGCAATATATTTTGCGTGATGCAAAAGAAGTTGCCAATATGAAAAAAATGGATAGAGCTCTTTGAGACAAATGCTCGCCCACAGAGCATTATGATTTTCCTTTTGCTGAAGTGAGATTTTGAGAGATGTATCAGGCACTTATGCAGGATATACGATCCACAGGAATCGATCCTGAGATTTTAGCGGCTCTTATGAAGCAGGTCAATTTTGATAGATTACCTAGTTTTGAAAAATTTGATTTTACTGAACCTCGCCCCAATCAGCTCCATTTTTTATATGCCTTTTTTATTTTTTTCAATCTTCCTTGCGGTGATGAATTTATTCGAGAATGGTCAAATGAAGGTAAAAGATCGGAATTGGTGCGAGTATTTATGACTAAATACCGTAATGATCCAGAGATTAATCCTGGTCTTATCGAAAGTACTCCTGCATCTCTATGAACGCGGGGTTTTAGAAAAGCATGTGCAGAATTTAAGAATGAGAATATTTTTACCCATGATTGATATGTTTCTCGTCGAGGGGATATAAACAGAAAACCATAAAAAATATATTGAAGTATAGAAAAATTTTGTGCTTTTTCTCGAAAAATACATACTATACTCCTATGCGTCAACCGACTTTTTATTCAGCAGTATTTGGTATCATACGTGATCCACAGGGGAGGATCTTGTTTCAAAAACGACAAAATACTGGCTTTCGAGATGGTATGTATCAGCTTCCGTCAGGACATCTGGAAGGTACTGAGACGATGAAAGAAGCCCTGATTCGTGAGCTCCGAGAAGAGCTGGATATCGTCGTATGAGAGGAGGATCTCAAGATAGTACATATTGTCCATACTGTTGGGTCTGATCGGACCTATTTTAATATCTATATGGATATTCTTAAATATGTCTGAACACTGAAGAATCTTGAGCCCCACAAATGCGAAAGTATCGATTTTTATGATCTAGAAGAGATACAGGGGCAAGAATCATTTGCGTATGAAACAGAGACCCTCCTCCGTATCCAGGCAGGCGAGTCATTTTCGGAAAAAGATTACAAAATATTAAAAATTTTCTAGCATAAGCTCATCATCGGCACTCACATTCCTCTCTCCTTGAGCTGAATCGATGTGTCGTCCTATCCATCGAAATTAAAATCATTCCTCGAATCCACAGCGTATTGAAGAGATTTTTATTTAAAAATTGATTTCAGTATTTAAGGACTATAATTCACCATAGTCCTTTATTTATTCATCTTATTATGTCTCTTTCTGCTCAAAAAAAACCAGAGATATTTACAGTTTTGGCATCTGTATCAGATAAAACAGGGCTCATTGATTTTATGAGAAAACTTGAGGTCGTTCAAAAAGCTAACGGTCGAGAACTCACGATACTTTCCACTGGAGGAACGGCAAAAGCATTGAGAGATGCGGGGTTTGATATCACGGATGTCTCTGAATATACTGGCTATGATGAGATGATGAGCGGTCGAGTGAAGACACTTCATCCAAAGGTTCATGGAGGTCTCCTCGGAAGAAAGGGGATTGATGATGCCGTCATGGAACAGTATGATATCAAAGCATTTGATATGGCAGTGATAAATCTCTACCCATTTGAAGCTACTATAGCAAAGCCCGATGTCACTCATGAAGATGCTATCGAAAATATCGACATTGGTGGACCAGCGATGGTCCGATCGTCTGCAAAAAATCATGCAGAAGTCACTATTGTTACGAGTCCAGCCCAATATGACGGAGTACTCGCTGATCTGCATTCTCATGCTGGAAAAACCCCCTTAACAACACGTAAAAAACTTGCGAGAATGGCATTTGCCCACACAGCACACTATGACACTGCCATTGCTTATTATCTTGCAAAAAAAGAAGCCGACGAAGAGTATGAACAAAATGGTTGAGATCTTCGCCAGATAACGCCAGAAAATCCGCTCCATTTTCACCAACCAATCCGTCTCAAATATGGAGAAAATGCTCATCAGAAATACGCCTATTTTATTCCCGATGAAGACAACGTCGCAAATCCTCTCGGCCTCGCAAATTTTACGGTTATCGAGGGGACACTACCCAGCTTTGTCGGATTCACTGATATTTCTCGACTTGTGGCATATCTCGAAGCAATAGAACAGACCATGAGTCATGATGGAAAAATTCCTGCTATCGCCCTCGGCGCAAAACATGGCAATACGTGTGGTGCTGCTGTCCATGAGAATCCCGTTGAAGCCGTAAAAAATATGGTTACCGGTGATACACGTGCTCTATTTGGTGGAGCGATTTTACTCTCATTTCCTGTCACTGAAGAAATCATGGATGCCCTCCTGCATCATGGCATGCCTGATGGTCAAAAACGTCTGCTCGATGAAATCATCGCACCATCTTTTGATACTGATGCGATAGCTCTTGCTGCTCGAAAAAATGGGAAATGTCGTTTTATCACCAATCCACATCTGGTATCAGGATGAGTGCGTGTGCCTCAGACACAGTCAATACGCGCTATCCGTGACGGCGTATTGCTCCAAGATGCACCAAAATTTATCCCCACTATTGGTCAGTTTGTTCCTACGCCTTCACCAGATGTGTGGAGGGATATACAACTTGCATGGGCGATAGGTTCTCGCTCAACCAGCAATACTATCACCATCGTAAAAAATGGTCAACTCATCGGAAATGGCGTCGGTCAACAGGATAGAGTAGGAGCCGTGGAACTCGCGATCAAACGAGCTACTGATGCTGGGCATAGTGTAGTATGAGCTGTTGCGTATAGTGATAGCTTCTTCCCATTTTCAGATTGAGTCGAGGCACTGGGAAGAGCTCGCATCACCACTCTATTTGCCACGTCTGGATCTGTGCAAGATGCTCATGTGCGCCAAAAATGTGAAGAGCTCGGTATCACCTTCTATACTCTTCCAGATAAGGAAGCTCGTGGATTTTCCGAGCATTAGAAAAATCGTTTTTAATCATCATTGTATGACTACCAATCCTTACCCTGCCGGAGATCTTACCTTGGAAGAAAGGGCAGTAAAAGAATTTCAACTCCGAGTCGTCTGCCCTGATGATGGGAAGTATGCTCAGAAAGATCTCACACCCTATCTCTCCGCAGAAGCAGAATGGCTGGCCTGCGTGGAAGTGCAGAGAGTATTACTCGCAACTCGTGTAGATTTTGGAGCTGAAGCGACCATTGAAGACCTACGAACACTCGAAAGTGCGCTACCAAATATAGACGTCCTCAATATCGCCCTCTTGGAAGCAACAGGAACGAAACCTGACCAGCTCGCTGTCCTCGCAGAAATGGGCCGTGTAACAGATGAGCATATTCTATCCCTGCTCCATCCAGGCACGACTTCGTATGATATTCTCGATACTGCTCGTTCTTATTTGCTCAAAAAGGCATGGAACGAAAAAATGCGAAAACTCGTCGTCTCTGTTGTAGAAAAAATACTCCATATTGCAGAAGAATTTATCACCCCAGGCGATGATGGGAAGATACGAGCGATACAGGTTGGACGGACACACTTTCAGCACACTTCTCCTGTGCCTTTTGGTGTTACTCTCGTTGGGTATGCAGCGCGTCTCTCCGAACGAATGAGCAAGTGTGATATAAGCTTTGATAGTCTTAGATGAAAAGTAAGTGGCATAGTCGGCACCCAAGCCAGTGTCGGAACAGTTATCGGAAAAGACAGGGCCATGGAATTCGAAGAAAAAGCACTTGCCAGACTCTGACTCAAGCCAGACCTCACAGCAACGCAAATCGTACAAAAAGAATGACTCTCAGATGTCTGACATAGTATCGTATGACTGATGGGTGTTCTCGCCGATTTTGCGAATGATATGCGTTTGCTGTATTCTTCCGAGATTGCAGAAGTGACTTCCATGGATGCAGAAAAAAGACTCGGTGGATCTTCCGCAGATGCAGGAAAAAATAATCCTATCCATTGGGAAAATATCGCTGGTAAATTCGCTGTCGTAGAATCAGGCATGCGCGTGCTCTACTCTCTGATTACCACAGATTTTCAGCGCGATCTCCGATGATCAGTCCAGGCCCGCTATCAACCAAATATGATGATAGCCGAAACATATGAATCATTTGCTCGTGCCCTAAAAGAGCTCGATCAGCTCACCATCCGAGAACAGCAAATGGCCGCAAATCTTGACTGAGTTCGCAAGAGTCCTACCGAAGCACTTGTAGCCATCCTCAGAAAATATGCTTGGAGACACAGTGAACATGGCGTAGGACATGATTTCGTAAAAAAAATGGCGCAAAAAGCAAAGAAAGAACAAAAGCTCCTTATCGAAATATGCCAATGAGATGCTGAATTTCAGACCCTCTGGAATGAAAAAATTACAGATGAAGAAAAAGCTGTTCTGGGCTGAAAAATAGAGCTCTATATAGGAACAAGTCTCGAACGAGCAAAGGTAAATATTGCTTTTGCAAGGGCGAATGTCGCTGCTTAGATAGAGTGTTTGAGAGGCCTATTTGTGTGCGTAGATAAACAAAATCGACCCTAGAATGCTCAGCATCAATAAGAGAGGCACACTATACGCCAGCATAGAGCGTACCATATATACTGAGCTTTTTTTTATTTTTGTTTTTTCCAAGAAATAATCTCAGTTTTGAAAGAGTGTTCGGTGGTTAGCATAAAAATTGAGTGCATTTTTTTGGAGAGCGTATTCTATCTTTTGGTGGAATATGAGGAGGAGTATGCCGAGCAATAAAGAGAGATACGCCACATAATTATATGCTCTTTTTCCAAAATATACTGTGACGTGCTCTTGCGTTGGGGTCACTACCATAAAGGCAGGTGTTGCAAGGTATATACCGTTCGCACCTTTTACTTGCCAGTTTGGATGATAGGCATATTTGATCAGGAGAGGATGTCCTATACAGTTGGTGCTAATATCTATCTTTTCGCGTCGTACGAATTCTTGTACTTGGCAGTCATTATCATACGGAATTGAAGCTCGATTCTTTGGATCATATTTCATAAATGGAAGAGTGTTGTTCTTTTTTTCATCTGGATCGTAGACTATAAATGATGCATTTGGTGTATATTCTTTGTACCATTGTTTGCTCGTCTTTTTCCATGTATTGAGATCAGAAATAGAGGTGACTTTGTTTTTTAGGGGCACTACATAGGTATCTGTGGTATTGTTTGTCACATAGAGTGTGAGCTGATCAAAGGTCGTGAGGTAGGTAAAATAGGGAGAATCCTTTAAGCGATCTGAAAGCACTTTTGGTGCAACCACCACTTTTACATTACTGAGTTCCAGAGTGGCCCAAAATTTTTCGAGAGTGATTTTTCCCCCTTCCACTTCTCTCAAAGTTGTCACACCTTGTTCTGCAAACATTGATCCAGAAAATAAGCTGTCATAGATGGTTGCGTGTGATAGAGCACTGAGCACATCCCCATTAAACAGCGAAAAAACTCTTGGCGGATTTGAAATATCTTTTTTTGTTTCAGTTTGAGTATCAAAATTTTCTGACAAAAATTGAGCCGTTTTTGAGATCGATGTCCATTCTCATTTACTTTCAGCCCCCATAAAATTATAACCAGAGGTGCCTCTATAACGATCAAATAAATGATGTGAGGAAGCAAAATAATAGATACACCCAAGACAGAGAATCACCAATACATAGGCACATTTTTTGAGTATCTGGCGGAGCTTGCTGTGAAATATATGCTGGTATATATGTCACACACTTGTTGCTATAAAAAGAAGAGCAAAGAGATATACCAATGGTAAGAATCGTATCGCAGACCCCATAAATTTACTCAAGAAAAACCCAATTGAGACGATGAATCAAAATAAAAAAAATGTTTGAACAGTAGCAATCTTTCTTGTATGAAAAATATAATAGAGTATGAGTATAAAAAATAGAAGAGCAAAAGGAAGAAGGAGGTCTGGAACTAAATAACTAAAGGTATTGATGCCCCATCAATATCATATATAACCCTTTCCCGGGCCCTGCATATTTCGATAGATACTATTCGTCAAAAATCCTATTCCCCAACTAGAAAATAAAAGACCTCCAATAAGGACTATTTTGAAGCCAGTCAGTCCATCCCTGAGAAATCATACTGTTGATCGAGTAGGTCCAACAAGAGGAGCATCCTCAGTATCGGGGCTATGATTTTTAAAAAAGAACCAGAAGGGTAAAAATATCGCAACAGCAAATGAGAGAGGATGTGTGAAACCGACCAACGCCAGCATAATAATCGCATGAGGGGTATACTTTTTATCCTCGAAAGATGCATAGAGAAAACCACAATATATGACGAGGAATGCTATTGAGAGACTATGTGAAAATTCTCCAGAAAATACACTTCGTAAATTTCCTCCGAATGCAAAATGACTATCATGAAAAAGATATGCCAAGGAAAGAATTGCTCCGAAGAGAGGTCCTGGTCTTGCCACTTTCATGCCACGAAGTGTGAGATAGAGTATGAGAGGGAGACATATAGACCCCATCATGAGGACTGTCTTAAAAGCAAGTCACGAGCCCATGAAAAAATCAAAAAAGTAAATCAGTAAAAAAGAAAAAATAGGATAATTTTGGAAAACATCAAAACCAGCATAGCTCGCATCTATCCATCCGGTGATCTGAAAATGAGGAAGAAGAATCTCTTTGAGATTCATATAATTCGCATAATGATAGGGCACATCTCATCCAATGGGTGTGATATCACGCAAAAACCATTCCATCTTTAATCCGCGAAAGAGGAAAGAGTAGATGAGTATCAAAAATACGATATCGATAAGAAGATAGATGTGTTTATTGAACCATTTTATCACCATGTTTCATCATCCTATCTCAATATGTTGTTCACGTGTTGTACTTTTATGGATACTGTGTCTTTTCTTCGTTATTTTTCGAAATCCATCAAATGACCGTTGCGCCGTCAAAAAATCATGTATTTTCCCTAAAAAATGCATGATACCATCTGCCCATGAGAGCATCTCGGGTCTCTTACCCCATAGACTGTTCCATGGTCTTTGCACTGTAAAAAATGTGTATATAGCCAACAATTTTCCCTGACGTCGTGGGTTCATGATTTTTTCTTTTTTGCGCTTTATGGAGCTTTTTTGCCGGACTTTTACTTTCGTTGGCATAGATTTGTGTGATAATCTGGAGTGTATCCCATACGATGTGTCTCAAAAGAGATATATTTTGACACACAGGATATCGACAGTATAGAGAAACCTCTGCATAATCCAACGGTTTCAGTATCTATAGGTTTGACAAAAGTATTTAATAGAGAAAAAATACATACAAAACATTTCCTCTTGTTTTTCCCTCTTTTTTCGTAGTATCTTTCATACTATTTCCTTCCTTATATATATGCCACAAAATCCTTCCGTAACGCTTCACACCAACCATGGTGATATCACGCTCGAAATCTTTGCAGACAAAGTCCCAAGGACAGCAAAAAATTTCGTCGAACTCGCACAACGTGGCTACTATACAGGTACGATATTTCATCGTGTGATGCGAGATTTTATGATCCAATGAGGTGACCCGACTGGTACTGGTCGAGGAGGGGAAAGTGTGTATGGTGAAAAATTTGAAGATGAATTTCATCCAGAGCTTTCTCATAAAAAATGATTTCTCTCCATGGCGAACGCTGGTCCCAATACGAATGGAAGTCAATTTTTTATCGTGCATGCCGAAGAGACTGCATGGCTTGACGGAAAGCATTCTGTCTTTTGACAGGTCGTAAATGGGCTTGATATCGTCGACATCATCGCTTCTGTTCCTACCGATAGTGGTGATCGCCCATTCAAAAAAGTAGAAATTGTTCGAGTAACAATCCAAGATTAAAAGAAATACAAAGTAAAAGATTTGCCCGTCATTCCAGCCAAGCGAGGCACGAGCGCGAGGTGGAATCCAGGTGAAACTTATGCCTATACCAACTCCTGGCGAGCTTCTTGTACTTTTGGCGCCAAAAGTACGAAAAGCGTTCAGGGGACAAAAACTCGCTATTTTCTCCATTCGTCACAATATCTGCATTCATCCCGCTCAAACAGTTTGTCCCCCGAAACCCCATTTCTGACTATCAAGAAAGCATAGCTCAAACAGTATTTGCTCTCGGACTCTCTCTTCCAGATAGCGAGAAAATAAAATTATTTCCTCCATTCTGTATTTTGTATTTTGTACTTTGTATTTTTTGTTTGAGCATCAAAAACCTCCTCTTTTCTAGGAGGGTTTTTATATTTGATGAGATTTTTAGACTGGAGTCGTCACTACTTGATGCGCTGATTGCTGGATTATACCTTCGATACGTAGGGTGATATGGTCGAGGATGGCGATAGTGATATCTCGCTTGAGAGGATCGATATTCTTTTTTGCTACAATGAGAGCTTTTTTCTCTGTGATACGTCCCTGCACTTCTGTGAGGGCTTGTCTCTGTACTTCCGCTGATACTCCAGCCAGTTTTTCTGTGAGTTGTTCCATTACTTTATCAAGACGTGCTTGGTATTTTTCGATCAGTTTGTCACGAATAAGTGTCTGCGCATCCACTAGAAGTGCTTCATCGGAAGGTGCGACATCCTCTTCTGGAACTACGGCGATTTTTTTTGTGTCAATTTCTTCTGGAGTAACTGCGGGTGCTACTTCTCATACTGCAGGTTTTGCAAAATCATACACATCTTCCACTGGAGCACTGACCGGAACGGCTACAGCTGTCTCAGCAAAAGTGGGCAATACGCAGAAAAGGCTCAAAATGAGCGCACTAAAAATAGACCGTCGTTTCATATTCCCCAGTATAGGAGATTTTTCCTCCTTGACTAGTCCTGATTTGTGAGGATTGTGTGAAGAATTATTTTTATGTTTTTATATTCCATCTTGATTTCAAGCATTTATTCGATATACTCTTTCAATACTCTTTTTTATTTTATCCTTTATTTTTAGAGCAAGGATTTATTTTTTCTTATGGAAATTCCGCAAAAAGTTCGTGGCACACAAGATTGGTTTGGTGAGCAACAGCGCTATTACACGTTTATAAAAAAAGTATCTCGACATATTTTTCGACACTTTGGGTTTACTCGTATTTCCACTCCCGTTATGGAAATGCGCGATCTCATCGTCCGTTCTATCGGACTCGAGACGGATGTTGTCAGCAAAGAGCTCTACGAGTTTAAGGATAAAAAAGGTCGTGACCTGGTCCTCAAACCAGAATCCACGGCTGGTGTCATGCGTTCGTATCTCGAAAATTTTTCTCAAGAACCACAGCCCGTGTATCTTTACTACATAGAGCCGCATTTTCGCTATGATCGACCACAGAAGGGGCGTTTTCGACAGTTTCATCAGCTCGGCGCTGAGATTATCGGCGAACGAGATGCTGTCCTCGACTCCGAAAATATCCATATGGCTGTCAAAATCCTTCGGGACTGTGGACTGGGAGAAAAGTTTACACTCAAGATAAATACTCTCGGAAACACAAAAGAACGTGAGGCGTATGTTGGTGAGCTCCAGCAGTATTTCCGTGGAAAATCTCATCTTCTCGACGAGATAGATCAGGCACGTGTCGAGAAAAATCCTCTTCGTCTGCTCGACTCAAAAAATCCTGATGTCCGTGAGATTCTTCCGTATGCCCCTCAACTGAAGGCCTTCTTCAAAAAAGATACAATTGCCTATTACGAAGCCGTGAAAGAGTATCTTGATATTCTCAAAATTCCGTACGTCGAAGACCCTACCCTGGTCCGTGGGCTCGACTATTATTGCGATGTTGTCTTTGAATGTGTCGATAATTCTGGTCGCACACAAGACGCCTACTGTGGTGGTGGACGCTATGATGGACTTGCGACAAGCATTGGCTCAAAAAATCCTGTTCCTGCCGTCGGTTTTGCGATGGGTGTGGAACGTCTTATCGACTCTATGAAGGAGTCCGGACTTTCTGTTATCAATAAAGATATCCTCGATCTCTACTTTGTCCAAGTCGGCGAGGAAGCGAAAAAAATCGCTCTTCCGCTCAGTATCGAAGCACGTGATCGTGGGCTCAAAGTATCGGCTTCATTTGGGTCTCCTTCGATGAAGACGCAGCTGAAAAAGGCCAATCAACTCAATGCACGATATGTCGCTATCATCGGTATTATGGAAGCACGACGAGGTGTTTGCCAGTTCAAAGATATGGCAACGGGTATTCAAAAAGAAGTAAAACTGTCTGAGCTTATCAAAGTAATGACCGATATCGTCGGTGAAGAAAATCTCGATTTCTATGATCCGATGAAGGAGCTCCTGTTTACGGCTCCGGCAGTGGAGACAGTATAGTAAACGAAAGTTTACTAGGTTTACTGAGTTCTTAAGTTTACTAAGTTGATGCATTGAGGGTTGTCCGAACCAACAATTTCTTCTTATGACTATGACTGTTACTATGACTTCTGTAAAATTTCCCCAGCAATGGGGATTTTTTTATTGTGAAAAGTGGGGAATGAATATAATCACAACATGTCTTTTCTCGATTTTAGTCTCACAAATCATAGGAGTTCGTCACAAAAAGTGCGAGTTATAACTGAGGCATGGACACATGAAAATATTTTTTGCCCTGTTTGCTGACAATCGCTTGAACAATATCCAAACAACACTCCTGTTGGTGATTTTTTCTGCAAAAGTTGCCAAGAAGATTTTGAGTTAAAATCCAAGAAATGAACTTTTTGAAAGAAGATTACCGATGGCGCATACAGGACTATGATTGAACGACTGAAGAGTTCTCAGAATCCAAATTTCTTTGGTTTGAGTTATACAAAAGAATACGAAGTATTTAATTTCTTTGTCGTGCCGAAACATTATTTTACTCCAGCAATTATAGAAGAAAGAAAACCCCTATCCCTAACAGCTAAAAGAGCAGGATGGATTGGTTGCAATATTCTCCTAGATCCGATTCCAGAAAGTGGAAAAATATTTTATGTAAAAGAAGGTAAAAATTTGAGCAAATGACAGGTACTAGAAAATTGGAACAAGACGAGTTTTCTTCAAGAAACCTGAAATCTAGAAACAAAGGGTTGGCTCCTCGATGTGATGCGATGTATCGATATGCTTTGAAAAGATACTTTTTCTCTAAAAGATATGTATGAATTTAAATCTCATTTATCCCAACTTCATCCAGAAAACAATCATATTCCTGACAAAATTCGTCAACAACTTCAGAAACTTATCGTCCATTGATATATCGAAAGATTAGAGAATGGTATTTATAAAAAACTCTAGTTTTGATCTTTAAATAGATCTTACTCTTGATCTTTTTCCAAAAATTCATAGATCATGATCGTTTATTTCTTAACGATTTTTCTATGTCTCTCGATTCAATTTATACCAAGCAATATAAAAAAATGAGTCATTTCATATTCGTGACTTTTGAGTGATATACTTATCAACCAGATTCCGAGGAACCAGAACCAGATATTGAGAATATGCAGGTGATAGGTTTTGCTACAGGATACTCAAGAGAAGAAGCATACCGAAACCTCATTCATACAAGTGAATGTTTACTTGATACAAGTTTTGATGAAATTTGGTGTATGAAAATAGAAGGAGAAAAATATGATTGTATGTTTTCTCTTGCAGAGACAAAAGAATATGAAAAAATCACAGGAAAATAATTTCCTTCTTATTATGCATGAGCATTTATTTATCTTTCGGAAGCCACTGTAAATTTAATTAGTGCTTACGGTTCAACTTTTCACAGGAAAACTACTTTCTCTAAAAAAGATTTGCTTTCAAGATTTTACTGAATATAATGGAATCTGAAAATATCCTTTTCTCCTTCCACTATGAAATTTCTCGACTCACGCCACAGGGATATCCTCGAATTTCTCCACGATAACCAGGAATATACGACCACCCTGATGGATATCGGAAACGCTATCGGTATCGATCATCCCCAGAAGGTTCTCGATAAACTTGAGCAGCTCGAAAATAGGGGATATATTTCCAAGAACCCCTTCTGAGGATACCAAGTCTTGAAGCGGTATGAAGATACGAACCAGCTTGCTCTACCGTTCTTCTGATTTGCACAGTGTGGAAATGCTGGGAAAAATATCCTCGAGGAATATCCACGAAAAAAACTCCCTATCGAGAAAAATCTTATCAATACCGCAGAGCTGGATCAGTATTTTATTACGCGTGCAAAAGGGGATTCCATGGAGCCATTTATTCAGTCTGGTGATTTTGCTTTGATTCATGTGCAGAGTAGTTTCGATACAGGTGATAAGGTCCTCGTCGTCCATAATAACCAACCAAAAATCAAAAAGATCCATACTGTGAACGGACAAAAAGTCCTGCAATCGTATAACTCCAATCATAAAGATCTGATTCTCGAGGAGTATGATGATATCAATATCGTCGGTGTCGTGAAACAGATCTTCCCAAAGGACACTTTCACGGTGTAATTTTTAGCATAAACAAGTACTTTTTTTATGGTGTGAGATATTTTTTGTAAGAAAAAAGAAAAAAACTTGCATTTCAAAAAAACTCGCTATACTAGCTCCCATATTACATATCCCCTGCCTTTTCGTGCACGAACCTACTAGATAACCTCTCCGTGTATATCGTATAGCTTGTCTATGCGGTTTTTCTGTGTCTTTTATCTTCTTTTTTTACGCTATGTCTGCGAAAAACGCCCCAAAACCTGCTAAAAAAGCAGGCACTACTGTATCAGCGAAGGTCTCTAACAGCAAAAAAAGTGCTCCCGCAAAGAGTACAAAACCTGCTAAAAAAGTGGGAAAGATAGTGCCAAAAAAGCCAGCAGTTGTGGCAAAAAAGCATATTCCTACCAAGAAGAAGTCAGTTGTTCTCGCGAAGAAACCTCTTCCAAAAGTGAAGAAGGTGGTGGTTCCTAAGAAGATACTATCTTCAAAGAAATCTCCTCCTCCGACAAGATCTACGACAAAAAAATCAGTTGTGGCAAAAAAGAAGCCAGTAGCGAAGAAACCTGTGGTTCCCGTGAAAAAGATTGTTGCATCGAAGAAGCCAGTAGCGAAGAAAAATGTTTCTTCTAAAAAACCAACTCTTGCAAAAAAGAAGCCAATTGTTTCACCGAAGAAGCCAGTGGCGAAAAAACCTCTTCCAAAAGTGAAAAAAAATGTTTCTTCTAAAAAACCAGTTGTTACAAAAAAGAAGCCAGTTCCTTCGACAGGATCAAAATCTACGACAAAAAAAGTAACAAAACCAGAAGTTGTCGCAAAAAAGAAACCGACCCCTCCAACAAAAATAGAAGCGGTTCTCGTCGCAAAACCACGCAAGGTCGCGACGCCTATCAAGGAAACTCCGACGCATGGAGCTCTGTATGTTCGCTCAGGACGACATTTTTATACAGAGGATCGTTCTATCCTTGAAATGCCAGAACTGATCGCAGCACAGCTCGATTCGTACAAAAAATTTATTGATTTTGGTATTCGAGAAGCTCTTGAGGGGATGTTTCCTATTCATGATTTTTCTGAAGAGCGTGTTGAGATTCATTTTAAAGACTTCGAAATAGAAGCACCTCGTTATCAGCCCAAAGAATGTCGTCGGAAAAATCTCAACTACGAATCATATCTTCGTGTAAAACTCCAGATGCTCAATAAAGAGACTGGAGAAATCAAAGAAGATACCGTTTTTCTCGGTGCCGTCCCTGTGATGACAGAAAAGGGCACCTTTATTATCAATGGTGTTGAGCGGGTTATCGTGCATCAGATTATCAAGGCGGATGGTATTTCCTTCGAAGCCGATGCAGGTGTGTACACAGCGAAAATCAAACCAAAAAAAGGAGCATGGCTCGAATTTACTGTCGACAAAAAATGAGTTATCACGGTTCGTATCGATAAAAAAAGAAAAATGACTGCGACGACACTCCTACGTGCCTTCGGTATCGAGAGTGACGCCATGATTATCAAAGCATTCAAGGATGATAAAGATATCATCGCAAAATATATCCAACCAACGATCGATAAGGATAAAACAAAAAAACAAGTCGAAGCATGGCATACACTCTATAAATTGATTCGTCCGGGTGATCTCGGTACGGATGAGCGAGTTGAGGACTTATTCCGCACGATGTTTGCCAATCCAAAGCGATTTGATCTCGGAGAAGTGGCTCGTCTCAAGATAGCACGAAAACTCGGTGTCAGTGATGTCTACGAAGGCGATGGTCGATTTATATCCAATGATGACCTTATCGAAACTATTCGTTATCTTCTTCGACTCAATATCGGGGATACAACAGCGACACCCGATGATATCGATCGTCTCGATAATCGACGTATTCGCTCAGTTGGTGAACTCATCCAAGAAAAATTTCTCGTCGGTCTCGCTCGTATGGAGCGAATTGCGAAGGATCGTATGACTGTTCTTGATCTCAGTGAATCCAGCGCACGAAGTTTTATCAACCACCGTCCTGTCGAAGCTGTTGTCAAAGAATTCTTCGCGAGCTCACAGCTTTCACAATTTATGGATCAGAGTAATCCGCTTTCTGAGCTCGCTCATAAGCGACGTATTTCAGCGATGGGTCCTGGTGGCTTGACTCGTGAACGTGCATCGTTTGAAGTTCGTGATGTCCACCCAACACAATACGGACGTATCTGTCCTATTGCGACACCAGAAGGTCCAAATATCGGTCTTGTCTTGCATTTTGCCTCATTCTCTCGTGTGGATAAACATGGATTTATTCAGACACCTTACCGTGAAATCGCCCACTTTGTCCCAAATGATGGCGTCTCAGCGATCAATCGTATCACTCTCGAAGATCTCTTGGATAAAAAAGGGAAAGTCATTGTCCCAGAAAAAGTATTGATGAAAAAGGAGCATGCGGAACTTTTGAAAAAATCATATCCAGAAAAAGACGTCCTGGTTCGTGGATATCTCACTGATCGGTATGAATATGTGGACGCGTATGTAGAACGTAATTTTACGATTGCTGAAGCCAATTCTCCGATTGATGAATTCGGAAATTTCGCAGAAACTCGACTCGGTGCTCGTCAAAATACCGATGCAACGTTCGTCTACGTTCGTGATATCACACATATTGATATCTCTCCAAAACAAATCGTCTCCGAGACGACATCGTTGATTCCGTTTTTGGAACATGATGATGCGACTCGTGCGGAGATGGGATCGAACATGATGCGCCAAGCAGTACCTCTCGTGCATTCCGATGCTCCTATTGTCTGAACTGGAAATGAAAAAGTCTTTGGCGAAAAGAGCGGATATTGCGTAATCGCAGAAGATGACGGAGAAGTCCTCGGTATCGATGCAAAACATATCACAGTCCTCTATGCCGATGGAGAAAAGAAAACCTACGAACTCATAACATTTGAACGATCAAACCACGATATGCAGGTCCACCAATACCCTCGTGTCTCTCATGGACAAAAATTTCGTATCGGACAAGTCCTCGCAGATGGGCACTCTATGGAAAATGGCGAACTCGCTCTCGGGCGTAATCTCCGTGTCGCCTACATGCCTTGGAATGGTTACAACTTTGAAGATGCGATTATTCTCAATGCTGATATTGTCGAAAAGGATTATTTCACACACGTTTCTATCGCAGAATATACGATGGATGTCCGTGAGACAAAACTCTGACCAGAGAGCACCACAGCTGATATCCCAAATGTATCATCTGTGAAACTTCGTGACCTCGATGAAGATGGTATCGTACGAGTAGGGGCCTTCGTAAAATGAGGCGATATCCTCGTCGGTAAGATCACTCCAAAGGGTGAACAAGAGCTTTCTCCAGAAGAGCGACTCCTCCGAGCTATCTTTGGTGACAAATCAAAAGATGTGAAAGATTCTTCTCTCTATATGCCGTCAGGGAGTGGAGGAAAAGTCATCGAAGTACAGACACTTCGAAAGGAAGAAGGTGACAATCTCGCGAATGGTGTTTTCAAACAAATCAAAGTGATGGTGGCACAGACGCGAAAGATAGAAGTCGGAGATAAGATGGCGGGTCGACATGGAAATAAGGGTATCGTCGCTCGTATCGTGCCAGCGGAAGATATGCCTCACACGGCTGCTGGTGAACCAGTCGATATTATATTAAATCCACTTGGAGTCGTCTCTCGTATGAATATCGGACAAGTGCTCGAAGCGCATCTCGGAGAGGCAGCGCGCCAGCTCGGTATCACGGTTGCGACACCAGTCCTCAATGGTATCGGTATCGAGACTATTCATCAACTCATGCGAGATGCTGGAATGGATGAATCAGGAAAGGTACAGCTCTACGACGGACAAACTGGCGAACCATTCAAAGAACATACCATGCTCGGAACAGTCTATATGCTGAAGCTGCATCATCTTGTCGAAGATAAGATTCATGCGCGATCAGTCGGACCATACTCTATGGTGACACAGCAACCTCTCGGAGGACGTGCTCAAAATGGAGGACAGAGATTTGGAGAAATGGAATGCTGGGCTATCCAGGGATATGGCGCTGCGAATATTCTCCAAGAAATTCTCACCATCAAATCAGATGATATCACAGGGCGTACCCAGTCCTATCGCGCTATTGTCAAAAATGAACCGATCAAACGACCAAGTGTTCCAGAATCATTCCATGTCCTCATCAAGGAGCTCCAAGCTCTGGGACTCAAGATGGACCTCCTCGAACAACCTGATCTCGATATCCAAAAACAAATCTATGCTGATCGTATGGGCGAAGTAGAGACCCTCTCTGCTGCCGGAAATCTTGTCACTGAAACTGAATAATTTTTTCTCACCCTTTTTTCTATGACTGCACAAAAAAAAGATATTCAAAACGATGATATTCTTATCCCAGTTCCTGAAGAGGATATCGATGGAGAGATACACCTCGATGCCGATCTTCTCTCTGATGAGGATACTGACCTTCTTGAAACTGAACTTCTTCCAGAAGAGGATGAAGAAAAGTCTGTCTCAGAAGAGGCCCTTCTTGATGATCTTCTTTGACCAGAGGAGGTGGATAATTTTCTGCTCGAAGATAATCTGAATCCCTATCTGACAGATGAGATGACAGATTTCCTCAATGACCGTATCACGGATTATTCTGCGATTTCAAAAAATGCTGGAAAGCAAAATGTGACAGCTGGAAAAAACCTCAATAAGGTCCGCGGTATCGCTATCAGTATCGCAAAAAAAGAAGATATTCTCCGCCAATCACATGGAGAGATTCTTATCTCAGAAACCATTAACTATCGAACGCAAAAGCCAGAGCGAGGGGGTCTCTTCTGTGAGCAGATTTTCTGACCACGAAAAAACTATGAATGTGCGTGTGGAAAATACAAAAGAATTCGCTATAAAGGGATTATCTGTGAGCGTTGTGGTGTCGAAGTCACGACGTCTCAGGTTCGAAGGCAACGAATGGCTCATATCGAACTCGCTGCTCCTGTGGCTCATATTTGGTATCTCAAGTCTGTCCCAAGTCGTGTCGGATTGATGCTCGATATCCCGATTAAAAAACTCGATCAAGTGGTCTATTTTGCAGCGTTTGTGATTACTGATATTCAGGAGGATTTTCGCCGTGATGCTCTTTCGTCTCTCGAAGATCGCTTCAAACAGACTCGTACTGAGATGCAAAAAGAATTCACTGGTATGCTCAATGAGGCAAAACTCCAGCATGAAGCAGGTGAGATCAAGGAAAAAGCTGTTCGAGAACTCGAAAATAACTGCGTCAAACATCTCGAAGAACTCGATGAAGAATACACGAGTATTCGTGATAAAATCAAATCTCTCGAAGTCGGAATGGTCATCTCAGAGCTTGATTATCGTTCACTCCATGAAAAATTTCCACAAGTTTTTGCGGGAGGAACCGGTGCAGAATCTATTCGTAAGCTTCTCGACCGCATCGAGCTGGCCACTATGATTCAGTCACTCCAAAAGGAAATAAAATCAGCGCCAAAATCAAAAGAAAGAAAATTGCTCCAAAAGCTTCGTCTCTCTATCGATCTCTTTTCGAGTGAACAGCATCCACGAGACTTTATTATGGAAGCGCTTCAAATCCTGCCTCCCGATCTCCGTCCGATGATTCAGCTCGATGGTGGACGTATGGCGAGTTCAGACTTGAACGATCTCTATCGTCGTGTCATCAATCGTAATAATCGTCTCAAAAAATTGATTCAGCTCGGCGCACCAGATGTCATCTTGAAGAATGAAAAACGAATGCTCCAAGAGTCAGTTGATGCGCTCATTAGTTGATCTGTTCGAAGCTCTCGCTCAGGATATGCGATGGCGAATAAGCGAAAACTTAAGTCACTCACAGATGTGCTCAAGGGTAAGCAAGGTCGATTCCGACAAAATCTTCTCGGTAAACGTGTGGACTATTCTGCTCGTTCGGTTATCGTCGTCGGTCCAAAACTTCAGATGGATCAATGTGGTCTTCCAAAGACTATTGCGCTTACTCTCTTCCGACCATTTGTTATCGGTAAATTGATCGAGCGAGAATATGCGTTTAACGTCAAACATGCTGAAAAAATTATCGAAGATAATGAAAAAGAAGTGTGGGACGCTCTCGAAGAAGTGATCGAAGGAAAGTATGTTCTTTTGAATCGTGCTCCGACGCTTCACCGACTTGGTATCCAAGCATTTCAGCCAGTTTTGATAGAAGGAAAAGCGATTCAGCTCCATCCTCTTACTTGTGTGGCGTTTAATGCGGACTTTGATGGAGATCAGATGGCTATCCATCTCCCACTCACACCAGAAGCACAAAAAGAAGCACGAGAACTGATGGCAACATCAGAAAATATGCTCAATCCAAGTAATGGAGAACCAATCGTCTCTCCAACACAGGATATGATTCTCGGATGTTATTATCTCACAAAAGAAGATTCACATGGCGCTGCAGTAAAAGTGCTCGCCTCCTATGATGATGCGTGTATTGCCTATCAACAGGGGAATATCACACTTCATACACCACTTCGTGTGCGTGGATGGGTACCTCTGATAGCAGACGGTCCGACGACGACCTATGGGCGCATTGTCTTTCATCATGCACTTCCGGCGGAATATCCATTCCAAAATGTGACGATGAATAAGAAGCAGCTCTCAAAACTTCTCGGAGATATCTTTGAGACGTATGGAACGACCGTGACCGCGAAAGTAGCCAATGAAATCAAAAATATCGGATTTAAATATGCGACGATGAGTGGACTGTCTATCTCTGAAAGCGACATGCTCACGCCAGGTTCAAAATCGGAGCTTATTGCTTCTGCGACGATCAAGGTTCGTGAGATCCAAAAGATGGCGTATGAGTGATTCTTAACAGGTGAAGAGCGATACGGACAGTCTATCCGTGTTTGGAGCCAAGCAAAAAATGATATCGAGACTGCCATGAAAAAAGTCTTTCCCAAAGAAAATCATATCTATCATTTTATCGATTCGGGAGCTCGAGGAAGTTGGGGAAATGTGACACAACTCTGTGGGATGAAGGGGCTCGTCGCTTCTCCATCAGGCAAGACGATAGAACTGCCTATCAAATCAAACTTTAAAGAAGGACTTTCGTCATTGGAATACTTTATTGCGACACACGGATGACGAAAAGGTAAGGCAGATACGGCTCTTAAAACAGCTCAGTCTGGATATATGACCCGTCGTCTCGTCGATGCAGCACAAAATATCCTCGTTCGTGAAAATGATTGTGGAACGCTCCATTTTGAAGAAGTAGACCGAGCAAAACCAGAAGGTATTTTCGGAGAAAATTTTGAAGAACGTATCTATGGTAAGATTCTTTCAAAGGACCTTCTCGATAAAAAAGGAACAGTTGTTGGAAAGAAAAGTGCTATCATCGATCAGACACTTCTCAAGGTTATTCTCGCTTCAGATGTTTCTATTATACCGGTTCGTAGCATGCTGAACTGTGAAACGCATGAAGGAGTTTGTCAGCAATGTTATGGTATGGACCTCGCCCGCAACAGTCTTGTGGAGATAGGAGCTCCTGTCGGTATCGTCGCGGCTCAATCCATCGGAGAGCCAGGGACACAGCTGACGATGCGTACGTTTCATACAGGATGAGTCGCAAAAGAAGGAGGTGATATCACGACTGGTTTGACACGAGTTGAAGAGCTCCTTGAAGCGCGTACACCAAAATACCTCGCGAAAGTGAGCCATATCGATGGAGACGTTATCAAAGTAGAACACACCAAAACTTCTTCAACTGTTTTTATCAAGGCATTTCATCCAGAAACTCGGGAGTATTATATCCCTCATGATTCTGAGCAACGTGTAAAAACAGGTGATGCCATCAAAGTTAAACAAATTCTTGCAGTGAATCTCGAGACAAAACACAAGATTCTTGCGAGTCTCAGTGGTGTCGTCTCGAAAATCGAAAATGGTATCATCTCTATCTCAGACGTCGAAGCACAAACGCTCGAATATTCTATTCCTTTTGGACGAAAACTCTCTGTCGAAAAGGGTGATATTGTCCACAAGTGAGACAAGCTCTGCGAAGGTGATATCGATGTCGATGAACTCATGGCTATCGCAGGTCCTGCGAGAGCACAAGACTATATCGTCGCAGCCGTCAAAGAAATCTATGCTTCTCAAGGTCAGACCGTCAATGCAAAACATGTCAGCTGTATCGTCCGCCAGATGTTCTCAAAAGTCACTATTATAGAGCCAGGAGATAGTGAATATTTCCAGGGAGATACGGTGGATATTGGCGCCTTCAATGATGTTAATAAGATACTGGTTACACAGCACAAACGTCAGGCAGTTGGGCAGAGATTGATTCTCGGTATTGCGAAAGTATCGCTTCATTCAGAATCATGGCTCTCTGCAGCGTCATTCCAGGAAACTGTCAAAGTCCTCGTCGATGCTTCTTCTAAAAAGCGTATCGATCCGCTTCAAGATATCAAATCCAACGTTATCGTCGGTCGCCGTATTCCTACGCTCCAATACTTCAATAACAATCTCGAGGTCGATGAGCAATACTATGAAGGAAATGTCTCTGATGTGACAGAAGTGCATTCGACGCATGCGCTGGTTCCTGATGTTGAATAAGAAAATTGTTCAATCCTACAATTCTGGAAAAGAAAAGGCACTTCGAGAAGAAGAGAGTATTTTGACAATCAGGATATTACCTTACGTTCTACAGGATACTTTCTCTCTTCCAGAATTGTTTTTTTATTTTTTGATAAAAAAAATTTGCAAAGTAAAGCTTTTTTTATACAATGCCGCCACATATCATAAAATGTTTTCCTAACTCATGGTAAAAGAAGAAAAAATCGCTGCCCGAGGTACCGTGCTGGAGTCTCTCCCAAATGGTGATTATCGAGTACAGATTGACTCTCTTGCTGGCCAAGAATTGGGAGAAAATACTATGATAGTTACCGGCTATATTTCTGGTCATATGCGTAAGTGTCGTATCTCGATTCTCAATTGAGACATCGTCGATATCGAGATTACGCCCTATGATACGACAAAAGGTCGAATTATTTATCGTCATAATGTTTCATCTGTATGAAAGTTCGTCCATCAATAAAAAAACGAGATCCACGTAATGACGTCATAGTCGTACGGTGGAATAAAAGCCATACCAAAAGGTATGTCCGTATTATTAACAAAAAAAATCGTCGTTTTAATCAAAGACAGGGCTAATTTATATTCTTTTTCTTATGGTACGTATTCTCGGAGTCAACATTCCAAATCATAAACACCTCTGGGTAGCACTCACCTCTATATATGGAGTCGGTGTTACTCGTTCTCGTGCGCTTCTTGCAGCGGTAAAAATCGATGCATCACGTAAAGTAGAAACACTCTCAGAAGAAGAACTCGGTGTTATCCGAGATGAGCTCAAAAAACATACACTCGAAGGAGATCTCCGACGCGAGATTATGACGAATATCAAGACGCTTCAAGATATGAACTGTTACCGAGGAGTTCGTCATAAAAAATGACTTCCTGTTCGCGGGCAAAGAACGAAAACAAACGCTCGTACAAAACGAGGCAAGAAGAATACTGTTGCTAACAAAAAAGTTGCCGCTTAATTAATTTCTCTCTATGGCTCAAACACTTCGTCGATCAAAGAAAACCAAACGCACTGTAGAACAGGGTGTTATCTGTGTTTCTGCACTTTATAACAATACACATATCAGCGTGTCTGACACAGATGGCAATGTCCTCACATGGCATAGTGGTGGTCGTGCAGGTTTTAAGGGTGCTCGTGAAGCAACTCCGTACGCTGCGACTATGGCTATGGAAAAATGTCTCGAAGAAACGCTCCGTCTCTACGGTCTTAAACGAGCGCATGTCAAGGTAAAAGGTGTCGGTTCTGGTCGTGATAATGCTCTTCGAGCGATTATTGCTGCTGGAGTCGAGATCGATAGCATCGTCGATGAGACACCGGTTCCTTATAATGGGACCAAGAAAAAGAAAATTCGTAAACTTTAATTTATTCTATGCGTTATACTGGTCCAAAAAAGAAACTCTGTCGCCGAGAAGGTAAAAACCTCTTCGGGAGTGAAAAATATGCCTTGAATGATTCTAAGCGAAAAATGCTGGGGAAGAATACTGGTCGTATGAATCTCTACGGTCAACAGCTCCGTGCAAAACAAGCAACAAAGCGTATGTTCGGTGTTTCTGAGAAACAATTTGCGAATTACTTTAAAAAAGCATCTCGAATGAAAGGAAATACTCTCGAGAATATGCAAAAGCTTCTCGAGACTCGCCTCGATGTCGTCGTACTCAAGGCAAACTTTGCTCGTACAATCATGCAATCTCGCCAATTTGTGAATCATGCTCATTTTACGGTCAATGGTCACAAGGTCGATATCCCATCGTACCAAGTGGCGACAGGTGATGTTATCACCGTTCGTGAAAAACTCAAAGACACGGTTATTTACAAAACTCTTCAGATTGAATCACAAGAATTTCTCACAAAAAACCAATCAGGAAAAGTATCATCTGTTGATTGGATAGACGCAGACCCAAAACAATTCAAAATCACTGTTACACGTCTTCCAGAGACCACAGACTTTGATCAGAGCATCGCTCTTGATATGAAGAAAATTATCGAATTTTATTCTAAGTAGTTTTTCTCTTTTTATTTTTTTCTCATGCACACTCTCCACACTATCATCGGTCTTCCTCGTGTTTCTGAACAAAAAATTTCAGAAGCGCAATTTTCACAGGAGTCCATCTTTGATATTGCCCCTCTTCCACGAGGGTATGGTATGACTCTCGGACACGCGCTTCGTCGTGTGATCCTCTCGTCTATCCCTGGCACTCGTGTCACGGGTATCAAGGTAGGTGGTATCAGCCACGAATATACGACGCTTCCTGGCGTACGAGATAGCATCTTAGATATTATGCTCAATCTCAAAAATCTCATTCTCGAAAAATCAGATGAAGGTATCGTATGGGTCAATCTCAAAAAGAACAAAGCAGGGAAAGTCACAGCAGCAGACATCAAAACATCTGGTGGTGTCGAGATTCTCAATAAAGATCTCTACATTACAGAAATTGATCGAGATGGGTTTGACCTCGATATCCAGATTCGTGTCGAAAAGAATGTGGGCTACAAATCTATCGAAATTCTCAAAAAAGAGGATGATGATGTGATGATTCTCTTGATCGACGCAAACTTTTCTCCTGTCCTCAACGTGAGCACAGAAGTAACGAGTGAACGTTTTGGAGATATGACTGACCTCGATAAGCTCAGTATCACTGTCAAAACAAATGGAACTATTTCTCCAGAAAGCGCTTTCAAATTTGGTTCTCAAATGCTTCGTTCGTATTTTGACTCTTTCTGTGATACAGAAGTGTTGATCGAGAGCTCATTTATGAGCGATTCTCGACTCCTCCGTGACAAAGAACGCAAAGATGCTCAGGCAACAGAAGACAAAGAAAACTTTACGCATATTGATTTCCTCGCACTCTCGCCTCGTACACTCAATGCACTCGTGAATGGTAATATCCTCTCTGTCGAACAACTCGAAAAATGTACAGAAGCCAAGCTCTCATCTATCAAAGGATTTGGGAAAAAAGCTATGGACGAAGTCAGAGCAGCTCTTGCAAAAGAGGGTAAAAAACTTCTTTGAGACGACTAATATTAATACAAAATACAAAAGACAAAGTACAAAATAACAACTTATTAGACCTATTAAACTTTTCTCCCTATGCGACACCGATCAAAAAAACATCTGAAGTTCAATGGACGCGACGCGAATCATCGTGATGCAGTACTTCGAAATATTGCTGGCAGCTTTTTTATCCACAAAAAAGTGGCTACGACAAAAAAACGAGCACAAGCAGTTGTTCCTCTTATCCACAAGCTTATTCGACTTGGACAAGAAAAAGATCTGATGAATGCTATCCGTGGTCTTCAGGAGTCTCTCTACACAGAACAGGCATGCAAGGCGGCTCTCGAAGTCGCAAAAAGCGCGCAAAGAACGTCTGGATTTACCAGAATGACCCCACTGAAATATCGTGCAGGTGATGCGAGTATGCTCGTAACCCTCGAACTCGTCGTATAAATATCTCTCTATGAAAACACTTTTCCCAAATACAATCGAACGCAAATGGTATCTCATAAATGCTGAATGACTGACACTTGGTCGTCTGGCACAGTTTATTGCACGAAAACTCACTGGCAAAGAAAAACATACGTACTCTGCCCATATTGATAATGGTGATTATGTCATCGTGACAAATATTGATAAGATCGTCACAACAGGTCGTAAAGATCAATCAAAGCTGTACTATACTCATTCTCAATATATGGGTGGGCTTAAGACTATTTCTCTTGGTGATCTCAAGACTAAAAAACCTTTTGAACCACTTCGTCTCGCTGTCGCTGGTATGCTCCCAAAAAATAGTCATAAAGAAGATATACTTCTTCGTCTCAAACAATTTCAAGGAGCAGAGCATAGTCATGAGGCGCAGACTCCAGAAAATATAACACCTACTTCTTTTTAATCAGATTATGGAATACACGTATAGCATAGGTCGTCGTAAAACAGCAACTGCACAGGTTCGTCTTTTTCCTGGAAAAGGTGAGTCAACCGTGAATGATCGTCCACTCAAGGAGTATATCTCTCGTACTGATCTCGTTTCTTTGGTTCACACCCCTTTCAAGGTCGCAGGTGCTGGGGATTATCATTTTTCTGTGATTGTCCGTGGCTCTGGTGAAAGTGCTCAAGCCCAAGCTATCGCTCATGGTATCTCTCGAGCCCTCGTTCTCATCGATGAGACATGCAAGACAGCGCTTCGTGAACATGGTCTCCTCACTCGTGATGCTCGAAAGGTTGAGCGTAAGAAGCCAGGCCTCCATAAAGCTCGTAAAGCTATTCAATGGTCTAAACGATAAACCAATTAAACAAATAAAACTCATTAAACGTATTAAACTTTTCCCATGCCTACCATTCAACAACTTATCCGAAAACCTCGTGTCACGAAGGTTCGCAAGAGTAAATCTCCTGCCTTGATGATTATCAAAAACAACCTCAAACGAGTCTATGTTCCTATCGCTGGTCCTCAGAGACGAGGAGTCTGTACAAAGGTCTACACGATGACGCCAAAAAAGCCAAACTCGGCTCTTCGTAAAGTCGCAAAAGTACGTCTGACGAATGGTTATGAGGTTATCGCTTACATCGGTGGTGAAGGACACAACCTCCAAGAACACTCAGTAGTGATGATCCGTGGAGGCCGTGTAAAGGATCTTCCGGGTGTGCGATATCATATCGTCCGATGAGTACTCGATACCCAATGAGTTGCTAACCGCAAACAATCACGCAGTAATTACGGTGCTAAACGGCCTAAAAAATAATTCTTTCTCTTATGTTACTCACTCAGAAACAAAAATTCGTTAATTACATCATGCAAGGTGGAAAAAAGAAGCTTGCTCAGCAGCTTCTCGAAGACGCTTTTTCTCTTATCAAGGAAAAAGGGAATAAGGATCCTGAAGCTATCTTTGACAAAGCATTTGAAAACGTGATGCCTCATATCGAGGTTCGACCACGACGTATCGGTGGTGCTATCTTCCAGGTTCCTGGAGATGTCGCTCCTCGCCGTCAGCTCTTCCTCGCCTCAAAATGGATCAAGGAATCAGCGCAGTCTAAAAAGGGTACTCCATTTGCGAAAGCTCTTGCTCTCGAGCTTATTGATGCTTCTCAAGAAACTGGTATTGCTTTCAAAAAGAAAATGGATGTCTACAAAAATGCTGACGCAAATAAAGTGAATGCTCGTTTTGCTCGTATGAACACTCCTGGTAATAAAAAATAAAATCATTTCTCATTCTTCATTAATCATATATGGCACATAAAAAGGCAGTATCCTCCACAAATAACGGTCGCGATTCACAATCAAAGCGACGTGGTATAAAAGTATACGCAGGTACCAAGGTTATCCCTGGTAATATCATCGTTCGTCAAAAAGGCAATAAAGTATTTCCTGGTGTTGGCGTTCTCCAAGGCAAAGATTTCACGCTCCAAGCAACTGCAGAAGGTGTCGTTCGTTTTTATGAAAAAGGACGCACTCGATTTGACGGAAAGCAAGTGCGTTCCACCTTTGTGACTGTTGATGCAGTTTCTGTTTAGTATAAAGCATGTTTGATATATACTCTTCCATTTTTGGAAGGGTATTTTTTTGCAAAAAAGTTGTTTTCTTGGTGTATTTCTATACTATCAGAGCATGTTGTTTCATCTCAAAAAAATCTTTTTATCACACCGATTGTTTTGTCTTTGTGCTCTGTATTGTATATTGTGTACTTTTTGAAGTGTGTTTGGATACACGACTGATGCTACTACAACCCAACAAGCGATACGATTTACACAACTTATTGAGAGAAAATTGGCTACGTTCCCGACGGATCGTGCCGAAAAACTCAAACTCCTTGTTCATACGAAATTGGTAGAACTACAAAATGTGATGATATCCTCAAATACTGCAGAATCACTTCAAAAAAATGCACTCTACGAATCTGTTCGGAGACAATTATTCACTGACTCTTTTGACACATCAGAGGCGATATTTGATGATGGAGTGGGGGCTATCTGGACCCATGCACCAAAGGGGTTTGGAATTCTCTACAATCCTATCTCTACACCTACAATTGGTTCGCTCGCTTCCGGTACAAAAAATACACTCGTAAATGGTTCTTATTTTTCTCGTCAAGAGGATACCAAATATCATTCTGGACTCCTCTGGATCGGTGGTGTGCTTTGGTCGGATATGATCTATGATGACAGTCACATTACCCATATAGTTTGCCTTGATACGAAACAGCAAATTTCTTTTTGGTTGAATAGTGTCTACTTTGATGGTCTTCTCAATACTTGTGAACTCGCTTTTCAAGGAGGCCCGATGATTTATTCGTCTCGAGAGGGGATCATCGAACAACATCTCGAATCGAGAACGTATATGGGAAGTCCTCATAATCGTACCATTATGGTGTTATTTGAGAAAAATGGAATACAAAACCTCTGGTTCCTCACCCTCATAAAACCAGAAACACTCGCTGAAGTACGCGATACTGTGCTCCGAGAGTCTCGTTTCCGTGGTGAATATGACACTCTTACTGTCTTTAATCTCGATGGGGGAAGTTCGGTGGCACACCGCAACCCAGATCATCCTGAGCTGAATTTTGGGAGCAGAAAAGCATTGCCAGTGGTATTTGAAATCTATAAATAATTTTTTATGTCTCCTTCTTCTCTTATTCTCGAGCGTTATGCTGATGTCCTCATAAATTTTGCTCTCGGTAATGGTACCGGAATCAAGCCAGGTGATGTCGTACTCCTTTCTGTGCCCGAATGTGCACGTTCGATTCTCAAACCCCTCCATGACACTGTTTTGCAGGCAGGGGGGCATCCTGTGGTAGAGATTGTGCCTGATGGGCTGCAACGTTCGTTTTTTCAGCATGCGAATGTATCACAGCTTCTCTACCGTCCGATGAAGAGATTACTCGGTACCGTAGAAGATATCGATCACCGTCTCTTTATCATAGCCGAGGAAGAAAAATATGAGCTTTTCGGTATTGATGGAGAGCATATAATGAAACGATTTGCCACGATTAAACCCTATCGTGAAGCTCTGAATAATAAAGAAAATCAAGGGAAGCTCACATGGACGCTGGGGATGTACGGAACACAGGCGATGGCAGCTTTTGCGGGTATGAGCTTAGAGGAATACTGGGATCAGATTATTTATGCTTGTTTCTTGGACGATGAGCATCCTATTCAGCGCTGGCAAGAAGTCACTGAGACACTTCATATGCTCACAGAAAAACTCAATCTTCTTCAAATTCAATCCGTGCATGTCCTGGGTGAGGATGTGGATCTTACGGTAAAAGTTGGTAGTGATCGAAAGTGGCTCGCAGGTCGTGGATGCAATATCCCGAGTTTTGAAGTCTTCACCAGTCCTGACTGGCGTGGTACGAATGGGTGGATACGATTTAATATGCCACTTTCGTATCAAGGCAGTATTATCCGTGGTATAGAATTACGATTTCAGGATGGACTCGTGATTGAGTCGAAGGCAACTGAAAATGAAGCCCTCCTCAAACAGATGATTGCTCAAAAAGATGCGAATAAAGCAGGGGAATTTTCTCTTACGGATTCCAGATTATCTAGAATTACCAAATTTATGGGTGAGACACTGTATGATGAAAATGTTGGGTGACCATTTGGTAATACGCACCTTGCTCTCTGAATGGCGTACAAGGACGCATTTACAGGTGATATTGCCAATACTTCAAAAGAAGAATGGATTGATCGAGGATACAACGATAGTGTCGTTCATACAGACATTATGAGTACGACCGATCGCACTGTCACAGCTACTCTCCTAGATGGTTCCCAGAAAATTATTTATGAGAAGGGGCAGTTTGTGATATAACACTGATTCCGTCATTCCAGCCAAGTCCCGATATATCGGGACGCGAGGTGGAATCTTTCGTCATCCTGTCCGCCTAGACGGACTGTTTCAGGATCCAGATCATAAAACTATTCCAATTCCTGGCTGCACTTTGTACTTTTGGTGCCAAAAGTACCAAAAGCATTTAAGACAGCAAAACTCGCTATAGACTGAATTCAAGAATATACTTGATTCATCCCGCTCAGACAGTTGCTGTCCTAAAAACCCTTTTCTGTTTGTGTTGATGGGGGGCATTGGACCACTATGTCTTTATCACCATTATCCCATCATCCGGATCGGTCTGAATCACTTCATACTTTACGCACAGTGAATCCAGATATTCATAAAAACCATCCATTTTCCAGCGATATTTGATGACATCATCGATGATGATGATCCCTCCAGGACTGAGGAGTGGTACTGAGAGATCATAAAATTCTCGTGTCATACGAAAGGCCCCATCGATAAAGATGACTTCGAATGTTTTTTTTGGGATGTTGAGCGTGCTTTTTGGTTTTTTGCACTGTGCTTCTGGATTTCCTGTCTGAAAATAGGGAAGGACTTCTCTTGCATCTCAAAAATACACTGAGAAACTTCCGATTGTCTCTTGAAAAATATCGGAAGTGACTTTTCGTCCAAAATCGGCTGGAATTCCTTCTTGAATTTCCTGGTTTTGTAGTTTGGAGAATGTAGCAAGATTGTAGCGCAATTCTTCGAATGCATGGCGAGAAAATTCCACACTCGTGATATGGGATTTCGGGTGTCACAGAGCGAATATCATCGTCGAAAAACCATTTGCTGGGCCTATTTCCAGGATATTTTTTATATCTATTCCTTCCATATTTTGCAGAATTCCTTGCGCTGTACTCCAGGATATATTTGGCACTGAGCGTTTTTCTCAAGAGATTTTCATACTTTTGAGAAAATTCTGTAGTACTGGTGTGAGATGTGTAATAAGGGGAGTTTCCGGCATAAATATTTGCAATTCAGTACTTTATTTGATAGACTATACATATGAACACATTTGTCAAAAATAAGACAGGATCTGACAATGCCCTCGAAGATTATTTTCTCGAACTCCTTATCGAAAAGAAGGTGATTGATCGGGAAATCCGAGAAGTGCTGGATGTGGTAGAAAAAAGCTCTCTTCATCGCGACTATAAATCACGTCTCAAAATCATACTTTTTGGACATGAAAATCTCTATTTTCAAAATTGGGGGACTCTGCAAGATGGTCTCTTGGATGTGATAAAGACTGGTGAAATACGTGATAAAACGAATGAAGAGCAGGGAGTTATTATTGATATTATTCTCTGACTGGTCGAGAAAATATTTGATATTCCCGATGAACACATGCATTCTTTTGTGATCTTGGAAGATCGTGAGGATGTGGAGCATTCACTGATTATACTGATGAAGCGGATGCTGGATCATCTTGAAGTGGGCTTGACTGAGCTCATTGCACAAAGTCCTCATCTTATTCATCCTATAGAAGAACAACCACATTCTGAGTATATACTCCTTGAAAAAAATCTTCATACACTTCCACATGTTTTTTTGGAGACTGAAAAAGATCGTATTGCGGCTATCAAAAATAGTGTTCAAGAACTCCATAAAAAGTTTATTCTTCAAAAAGATACAGGAGAAGGTTCTATCTTTTCAGAACTCTAGTGGTTGCATATTGCCAAAAAATCTTATTATCATAGCACCAAACACTATGAGTACCTATACTATTACAGGGTGAGTTGATCTCTCAGGAGAAATCGCGGTAAGTGGCTCAAAAAACGCTGCCTTACCAATGATTGCCTCTACGCTCTTTTTTGAACATGCCGAACTGACGAATGTCCCGGATATTTCTGATGTCCATCTCCTGTGTGAAATTTTGAAAAGCTTATGATCAAAGGTATCTTTTTCTGATCATATTTTGACCATTGATAATACGAATCTCTCTCTTGAAGGTCTTAACCGAGAACTTTTTAAAACAGCTCGTGCGACCTACTATCTTATCCCTCCACTTTTAGCGCGTTTTGGAAATGTTTCACTCCGATATCCTGGGGGGTGTAGCATCGGAAAACGACCGATTGATGGCATCGTCCAAGGACTCAGAAAATTTTGATACGAAAATTCACAGATTGATGATATGCTCTCGTTTTCAGGGCATGATAATGGAGAAGCAATAGCGGTTAATGCGTATTTTTCTGTGGGAAGCACTATCGTCCTTCTTCTCTCAGCTCTCGCTCGTACTCAGACAACCACCATTCAGCTGGCTGCCTATGAACCACATGTGATGAATATAATCGATGTCTTGCGTCTCGCGGGGGCGCATATTGCTCTCCGATATGATCATACTATCATTATCACACCTGCACCGCTTGCTTCGCAGATGTCATGAGAAGTCGTAGGGGATTATATTGTTTCAGGTACTTTGGCAGTTATCGGAGCTCTGACAGCACGAGACTATATCGATATTCATCGGGCTCGTATCGCTGATCTCACAGCATTTCTTTTTGTTATCGCTAAAATGGGTGTCCGATATGAAGTTATCTGAGAGACACTACGTGTGTATCGAACAAAAACATTGAAATCAACTGAATTGCAGACAAACATCTATCCTGGTTTTCCGACTGATCTCCAGTCTCCCGCGAGCATTCTCATGACGCAGGCAGATGGGATGAGCCGTATTCATGAAGTACTTTTTGAAGGCCGACTGAATTGGCTCGTTGAACTCGAAAAAATGCGATGACATATTGCTCTTCTCAATCCACACGAGGCACTCGTTTTTGGGAAGACTCCGCTTCGTGGAACACAGGTATCAAGCTGGGATTTACGTTCCGGTGCAGCGATGCTCATAGCAGGCATGATCGCAGAAGGAGAGACTATACTCGAAAATGTCTCTCATATCGAACGTGGATACGAAAGTTTTGCAGCAGGGCTACGAAGCATTGGTGCAAAAATAGAGAAAAATAATCTTTAGATTTATTTTTTCTCTTGTTGCTGATAGATGAGACGTTTTCCTTCTACGATTGTGCGGAAATCGGCGACCTTAAGTTTGCCAGTAAAAGCCATTCTCCATCCTTTCCATCCACTCATTTCACGAGCGAAGGCCATTTTCCGGTCATCATCCAACAAGCCAAATTGTTGACTTGTTTTTGAGAGAATATCTTTGACAGAGGAGGAGGACATGGGAAGTATTAAGTAGTAAAATGGATGAAGAAAGAGTTGTAGGATTGTGAGAACAGAGCTTCTGGGAAAATACAGCCAGGAGGTTCGACAAGGTTTTATTGTTTTTCCATTAATTCCGTATTTTTGATACCGAGCATAAAATAAGGATTATCCGAATCTGCCCTTTTCATAATCACCCAATAAGGTTTATTGAGTAAAAAATTAGCGGGTTGTGGTGTTTTTCCCCGTGGGCCTGCGCTTACTTCTAGACCTATTATTACTGCTTCATTTTCCACTTTTGCACCCCTTTCATCCATATTAAATTTGATATTTTCAAACATTTGAGATATCTCATACCCCTCAAATCCATTATTCCTCAATAATTTATGTAAAAATTCTTCATAATCTCTATGATAATCGAGTGTTAATTTTGGAGCCTCAAAGGAATTTATATAATAATTTTCATAAAATGATGTAAAATCACCTTTTTTTATTGCAAGAGCTATCGCATCTGGATCGGTCATATCATATCATTTCGCTAAAATGAGCTGGTCATTAGCATCTTTTAGTGTTAATGCGATGATGAATTTGTCATCATTATCATAATTAATAATTCTTAAATTCTCGTATTGATCCCTACTCCCTAAATGAAATCCGCTTACTTTTTGGTTCTCAAATAATACATCTTTTTTCGTAAAAGGTATTTTGTATTGCACTTCTTTCAAGAAGTATGCATAAGAAATAATGTCCAATGGGAATAACTGTATTTCTAAATCCTTAAAACTTTTGCTGGGGAATTTTTTCCTAGATTCTTTGTTGATAGTATCAACGGTTGTTTGGCCGTATCCGCTTTTTATATAGTAGCTTTTATCGTCCAAATCATTTTTAGTGAATATTGGATTATTAAACTTTTCTGCCATTTTTAAGGCAATCTTATCGTCAGTATTCAGTTGTAGTTTTTCATGTAAAATATTTTCATTGAGCTCATTCCAAGCTAAGTTCATTGCTCAGCCCCAAACATAATTTCCATTGTATTCGCTTCCAAGGTAGTTACTATCGGTGTTAGCATGAGTACACCCCGTCAATAAAAATCCGGCTGCGATAACTGGCATTAAAAATAATAGTTTTTTCATGATTTCGTGTTCAAGAATGAAAATAGTCTATGACTTTTCATTATTTATGCAATATAATTCACTCGATAATTTATTTCATAATTCTATTTATTTAATATATTTCATTCCAATCAAATTAAAGATTGTATCGAAATTTGTAATCAGTTCTTTTGTGCCGTTTTTATGTATTGCACATATTGAATGAAAGGACACCATGGGAATATTGGAATTATTCATGACTCTTGGCCTTGGTTCTATAGTGAAGGCCATGCCGTTTTTTACGATTTGGTCTTCGGAAGCTCGTATATATATCCTTTTTTCACTTATCATTTTTTGTATCTCATCATGATCCCCACGTTTGAGTATTTTTTGTTCTTGTTCGGTCATATCTTCCATAATGAAAGGAATCGTGTGCCCTACATCATCTGCAGTTGAGGGACTAGTTTTGCACTCGATTTCATTGTTAAGATGATGCGAAGTGATTAACCCCTTCATATATTGCGCAATTTCAGAAAATGTAAGCCCTGGTTCCACGTAATCAAATACTTGTCTAACAATCTCATGACATACAATCAGATGATTGATGATTTCTTGTTTTTCTCCAAAGTAAATCGTAATCCCAAAATCCCCAATTATACCCGTTTCTCTATCTATGGGAGAAGCGTAGGCATACATGATACCATTGTTAGTATTGAGTTGAATATTTTTTCGCGGCCATTTATCTTCTGACCTGAGACTCTGATAGTTGAGACGACTTTTTTCTCCATCTTCATCGGTTCCAATCAAGATACCAATTCCATAAGGTGGTGGAGAATACCAACCCTCTTTGAAAATGTCATTATTTTTCCGTAGTTCAAAAATCCATCTATCTCGAATTTCAGCTTCTGACAGTAATAGATTGTTTTTTAGAATTTCCTGAAGCACCTTAAATAAAGATTCTTGAGCGTACTCTCTCGTTTTTTTGCAGATTTCAATCTTTTGGTCGGAATTCATATTTTTTCTTTATTTTCCCTCTTTAGTCACCTTTATTTCCGTTACTTTCCCAGATCGGATGGCTTTCTCGAGTTCAGTCATGAGTTTAGGGTTTTCTCTGAGGTATTGCTTCACATTCTCTCGTCATTGACCGAGCTTTGTCTCTCCATGTGTGTAGAATGCTCCAGATTTTTTGATAAGTCCTTTTTCGACGGCGAGATCGATAATTTCTCATAGTTTACTGATACCCTCGTTGTACATAATCTCTATCTCCGCTTCACGAAATGGAGGAGCTATCTTATTTTTCACGACTTTGACTCGAGCGATATTTCCAAGGATCTTCTTATCATCGCCTGTTCCTTCCTCGATAGCCGCACGTTTTCTGATATCAACTCGTTGAGAAGCATAAAACTTGAGAGAGTTACCACCAGTTGTGGTCTCAGGATTACCAAACATCACCCCTATCTTCATACGAAGTTGGTTGATAGCAATTAATGTGCAGCCAGATTTACTAATAGCCCCTGTTATTTTTCGAAGCGCCTGAGACATCAGACGTGCCTGGAGACCCATATGAGAGTCACCCATAGATCCTTCGAGCTCTGCTTTTGGCGTCAATGCTGCGACAGAGTCGATGACGATAATATCGACGGCATTTGAATGAATCAAAGCGTCGACGATTTCGAGTGCTTGTTCACCATAGTCTGGCTGAGAGATAATAAGTGCCTTAATATCCACACCAAGCTTCGCAGCATACTGTGGATCGAGTGCGTGTTCAGCATCGATAAATGCCGCTGTTCCTCCTGCTTTCTGTACCTCTGCAATCGCATGGAGTGCAAGCGTTGTCTTACCAGAGGATTCTGGTCCAAATATTTCGACGATACGCCCCTTTGGATATCAGCCACCGAGGGCCTCATCCAATTTCAGACTCCCACTCGATATCATCTCGATAGGTATATGGACTTTTTCACCCATTACCATCACGGCTCCAGCGCCATATTGTTTTTCGATCATTTTGAGCGCGGCCTGGAGAGCTGCCTTTTTATCTTCGTTCATAGAAAATATTAAAAATTAAATGTACTAATAGAATTAATTAGTACACCCATTGTATCGAGCAAATTTATAAAAGCAAATCTTTTTTACAGAAAGTTTATATTTCGGTAAAAAGTTGATAACCATCATTCTTTCTCGATGTCCTGTGTCCTTCTATCTCCTTGAAAGGAGTCTTTTATAGTGTTCCTTGAGACTTTCTTCTGTGCCATACGATATCTTTTTTCCTTTACATACCTTACAGGTAAATTTCATTTTTTTTGCATCGAGCCGTTCTGTTTCGACGATAGCATTGCAATCATGGCAAAAGAATACGATGCCTCCTCGCTCTGGATTGAAGGTAATTTTTTCTTTTCAGTATGTAGAGACGTTTACGAGATCACTTTTGATACCATAAAAACCAGCACTTTTTTCATCTCAGGGAGATTTTATTTCATTTGTTTCGTCATTCATAAGAGAGTATTAGTGTATAAATTGGTTGGGGATGGGAGCTATGCCTTGAATGGCATAGCGAGTAATTCGATCCTTGGTGAGAATCCCTCAAAAGGTGAATTGGTTGGGGATGAGGGATTCGAACCCCCGGTGTCGGAGTCAGAGTCCGATGCCTTACCACTTGGCGAATCCCCAACAAAGCCCCTGTATTGTAAAAAAGATACCCGATAAGTCAAAAAGATTATCTTTTCTTTTTACGGTCTTTGCTGAAAAAAATCAAGTATTTTAGTTTATTTTTTCTCTCACGATATAAATAGGTCTATGAATTGATTCTTCATTGATATTGGCTATATAGAGCCCGAGTAATCCCAGCGATATCATCACGATACCCATCATCATCGTATTTATGACTATGACGATCCCGAGATTGCTGAATTGCATATGTATAACCCCTATCTTATCAAGTGCCTGGAATACGAGTAATATACTAGAAGAACACGTTATAAGTACACCTATAAATCATACAAATTTCAAGGGAAAAAAAGAAAATGATGTGAGATTATTCACGGCTAATTTTAACAGTCTTCTATAATTATAGCTCGCTTCTCAGGTGAGCCGTTTTGTGCTCGAAAATACCACACCTTTCCTCTTAAAACCAAGCCAATCAATCAGTCATCGATACATACGATTTTTTTCTCCGCATTGCTTGTACGCATCGACGACTATTCTGTCGAGCAGCCTGAAATCTGTTGCCCCTGGCTCAAGTTTAAACTCTGAGAATGAATTGAAGATTTTATAAAAAAGAACTGATGATAATTTCTTTATCCAGGAAGCACCTTTATTTTCTGGTCGTATATTGTATACGATCTCGTACCCTTCTTCCCAGAATCGCAAAAAATCATGTATATTTTCCACAGGGTGTTGACCATCAGCATCCATCGTGATGACACTATCACCTCCTGCTGCATCAATTCAAGCACTGAGAGCCAATTCTTTCCCAAAATTTCGTGACAGGTTGAGTCATTTTACTTTTTTATCTTGCAACCCAATTTGATGGATTATTTCCCAACTCTTATCTCGACTTCCATCATTGACGAAAATAATCTCATACTCATAGTTCTCTGATACCCTACTCAGAACTTCCAGTAAATCGGCGTACACATAAGGAATATTTTTTTCTTCATTGTAGACAGGTAAAACAAAAGAAATGAGCTTCTTATTTATCATTCAAAAATCAATTAAGGAGTTTTATTCTAGTGTATAGTTTTATTTTTATAATCAACGGTTTTCTGTCTTGATTTTTCTTTTTGCAAGGATACAATACGTCTCTCTTCTTAATTTTTTCTATGTCTATAATAAAAGAGTTCAAAGAATTTGCTATGCGTGGCAATGTCGTCGATCTCGCTGTCTGAGTCATTATTGGTTCAGCGTTTGGTAAAATAGTAACTTCTTTAGTCACGGATGTTATTATGCCTTTGATCGGGGTTCTTACGGGGGGAGTGAATTTTACAGATTATAAAATCATTCTCAGAGAATGATTATTGGCTACTACTGATGGCGCCTTGGCTCGTCCCCCTGTTACCCTGAATTATGGTACTTTTCTTCAGGTAATTCTCGATTTTCTCATTGTCGCATTTTGTATATTTCTCGTTATCAAGGCGATGAATAAGCTCAAGAAAAAAGAAAAACCAGCACCAAAATGACCGACACAGGAGGAATTATTGACTCAGATCCGTGATCTTCTCAAAAAGAAAAAATAGTTGTCTTTCCTCCAAAATACATAGAGTGTCTGTATGGATCTCCATGCACTTTTTGCTTCCTATAACTGGACACTCTCTGTCTCAGAAGAAGCCCTGTTTCGACGATTTCTTACACTCTTTATCGCATATAATTCTCATACGAATCTCTCCGCTATTCGTGATGAGGAGGGGATTATCATAAAGCATTTTATAGATTCTCTAGCCGTTCTTCGCGCTGTGAATGTAGAATGAAAAATACTCGATATCTGATCAGGTGGTTGATTCCCCGGTATTCCTCTCAAGATTATCCAACCTTCACTCCAGATGACACTGCTCGATAGTGTCGGGAAAAAGGTAAAAGCGATGAATTATTTTGTGCAGGAACTGGGATTACAGCATATCTCAGCTCTTCAGGAGCGAGCGGAAATCCTCGCAAAAAATAGGGACTATGCGGGAAAATATGATTATGTGGTCTCGCGAGCGACAGCGTATATGAGCGATATCTTGCCTTGGTCAATGCCTTTTTTGAAAAGAAATGGGAAGATCATTCTCTATAAAATCTACTCTGAAGAAGAACAAAAAGATGGGGAGCAGATGGCGAGAAAATTGTGATTGATCCTCGAAACTGTCTACCAATACGAGCTCGCAGGGCAGACACGGTGTCTCTATATTTTTCAAAGAAATAAAAAAATCATCTAGGATGAGTTTTTTATATATTTTGGCGGTGTTTTTCGGTCCAAGGTTTTCATTTTAGTTGCTATCTGTTTAGAATCTTAGGCTTTCTCATTATAAATAAATATTTAAAACCCCGTAAATAAAAATTGTATTGTCTCGCTCTATTGTGCCAAAGTCAAGTATTTGATGTCTGGTTGTGTCTCGTCAGACAGACAATATCAATTGACTCAAAATATTTTTCTAATCTCTGCCACATAAGAAAACCTGTTGCAGTAAACTTTTTTTTAATCCATTGATCTGCGATTACCCATGCTATCACTTTCCCTGGTTTTAAAATTCTTGCGCCTTCGGATGCCACTTTTTCAAGTTCATCATAAAATTCAATATTCTCACAAGAAATTTTGCCAATACATCGCCCATCCTCAGAATATCTAATATTATCGGAATAAGGAGAATCGATAAAAAAGAAGTCAACTGAATTATCTTCAAGTGGAATTTTTCTGGCATCGTTTTTGATAATGTCTGGGCGAACAATATTTAGGTCATAACCGATTACTCGTCTATTTAATTCTTTAGCTACATCAATCGTTGTCCCACTGCCACACATTGGATCAACGACCAAATCACCCTCTTTTGTGTACCTTTGGAGCAAATTCCAAATGACAAAGGCGGGCGTTACACCATTGTATTTGTTGTTTCCATGAGGTTTTTCGCCATAATTTTGACGAGGAAAATCCCAGAGTGTTGTTGATTCAATTTGCATATCATACAATTTTTAAAAATCAGGAAAATGTGTTGCTCGATTCCTAGATGTTTTTTGTTTCTACTTCAAACAGTTTTCTTGGAAAATCCTTGTGGCTAATTTTATATCCAAGAGCACCGTCAGAACCCTTTACTGTGTAGTGTGTCTTTTTATTTCTAGCAACACTTATCCACTCTACTGGCTCATGTGTCTCGTTAAGAAGACTTTTCAGTTCGTTAAAACTTAATGATACAATCCCATCCTCTCCACAAACCAATAACAAAAAAACTTCATCCAACTTATTTTTCATTTCCAGAATCTCGTTTTGGTGTTCTTGGGCGAAACTAAATCTCCAAGGAGACATCCTTTTAGCTGAATGCTTAATAAAAAGACCTATGTTTTTGTTCACAACATAAGAAGCATTGCTTTCACTCGGAAAGGGTTCGATTGTTATACTCTGATCTGATTCATGAAGCAATTTTGCTAAAACAGCTCCATGGTAAAATTCAAATTCTTTAATCATGTTTGGAAGTTTTTAGAAAACGGATATTACCTCTATATCTATAGAAAATACGAGCTTTCCCCAATTCGTTATAAAGAATATTTATATGGTGAATTGCATTAGGATACTTTATCAATTCCATTTCCCTGTCACCAATAAATCATTTTGCACGTGTAATAGTATTTTTGTCCATTTCTCCCTCTTTTTCTGTATATCCGGATATACTTTTCGGAGAGTGAACTGCTAGTGATTCATCCCCAAGCGGGCAAAATCCTTCTATGTAACTAATCAGATAATCAGGTAAACAGTTTTTCCCAAATAGTTCAGAAAGTGCTTTTACTTTTTGAATTGGCTTTATATTTTGCTTTAAAATTTCTTCAATATTTTCAGTATCAAAATTAAAAAGCTCAAAACTCATTTCACCTTTATCTACGACAACATTCGTTTTATCAATACTTGCCGCCGAAACAGCAGTAATTCTTTCGCCGTCAAGCCATACAGGTGTTCGCTTGTCTTGTTTTCTTGATTCAAGAGATAATCTATGAAAAATGAAACATTTTTGCCAATCTAAATAAAGCGATTTAGGAATTATCAACTCAAAGTATTTTAAGTAATCATTTCGCGAGCCAAACATTCTAGCTCGTTGAATATAAGTATCTTGTTGTAATTTATGTTTTACATCTCTTGTAAAAAACATAGACAAAAGATTATTAAAGGTAACTCCTCGGGAAATAATATTTCCACCAATAACCACAGTAAAGGGTGCGGTGGGGTCAGTCGCCGTCCGATTGTCCGCCGCGTTTACTTCTTTATCACTGTTCATTACAACAATGTTATTTCTGTCTATGTGGCCAATGGCGTATTTTGTTATTTCGTTCGCATGTTCTGGGTATCTTGCACTGGCAATTTCCCATATTCTTTTAAAGTATGCCTCGTGGTTTGAATCTTTATCGTCCTTCAATACTTCAAAAGTTTTAACAATTTGTTTATAGTCAACCGTATGGTCAGCTTTCTTGCTACTTGTATGAACAAGCATGGAGTAATTCTTTTCTGGGTCATTAACAACAGAGTTTAAATATCCCACATTTACTATGAAGCTAAATAATGCTTCTCGTAAATGTTTTGGGTAATCGCCCGCGTCCGGTAAAAAAGTTAGTCTATATGGCAAATCTTCTGTAGAAACAGGGAAGAATATGTCCTGCCCTGTATAATTTGAATGTGGCTGAAAATCAATCCAAAATTCATTTTGATTTTGATGAGTTTTGTTTAAATCAAGACGAGCGGGTGTTGCTGTAACACCGATATAAGTACCTTCCGAACCAATCAATTTTTCTGTTAGTTCATTTATTTTACTCTTCTCTTTTTTGTTTATTTTTGAGTTTGGTGTCGCATAATCAGCTTCATCATCAATTACTACTCTATTAGAGTGTCCATCTAGCTTTTGAATAAGTTTATGTAAGTCTTTTGAATTTTTCTTACAAAAAATAACCCACTGATGGTCTCCAATTTTTACTTCGGGCGGTAGAATTTCACTAAACTTTTTTGGAGAAGGAGAAAGACCTGATATTTGAAAGCGCTCGAGATTTTGTCCCAAAAGTTGGACACTATCATTAAGTAAGGCAATTACAATCTTAAAACCAACATCAAGGAGTTTTGCTGTTAAAGCAATCATCATTTCTGTCTTTCCGCTTTGCGGTTCGCCATAAATAACAAAAGATTTTTGTCCTTTTTGGGTATTCTCAACGGCACTTTCTACAACAGCCTTAATTCTGTCTACTTCTTGATTCATTGAGACAAGTTTAGCCAAACGCCTTTCATAGCGATTATTGTTTACAGTATCTCGTCTTAATTCATTTAAGTTAAAATTTGGCATATTTTTAAATTAATGCAATAATTTTTTAAGATCATCGATAAACTTATCAAACATTTTCACTTTATTACTTTCTTCAATATTCGTTTCGCTCAAAACATAACTCCCATCGGTATCTATCTCAACAATCGCCCTGCCTTTCTTCGATGGTTTTCTAACTGTAAGCGTCCCATCCTCGTCAGGTGTTACAAAATAGACTTTGATATGTTTTGTCGCTTCGTCAGAAGCAAGTTTGATTTTCCAATATCCTGTTTGAGCGATTCTTTCTCGCAAAGTAACTTTGCTTGATAAAACAGCGATAACTTTACTCGTTTGTGGATTAAAAATTATCAAATCAACATCAGGTAAGTGTGAGCCAAATTCTCCATAATCAACAATCAAGTTTCTTTTTACTAAACTCAATTCTTTCGGGAGATTTGATCCATTGGTTCTTTCGAGACTATTTCCATTTACAACTCGCAACCCCAAAGCATTCACCTCGTCTGTGATGATATATTCTATAAGTTTTTCAAGATTTTTTCCCTTGAAAGCTCGCCAAGATTGCTCATGGTCACCGCCTGTGAAATCTATTTTGTGTTGTTCTTTTGCTTCCATTAAGACATTGGAAATATGTCTGTATGCCTCAATGCCATATTTTTTCTTTTTCGAGTCGTAAATCACAATGAGATCGTTTATAGTCATATTTTTTCCATTATTAAAATAAATTCGGTCGGATATGCCGATATTTTGTTATTATCTGTTATTTTTGCAAATTTTCCTGTCTTCTCATCTCTCACTGATGGTAGATTTTTGGACGGAATCTCTCTCTTGATAACATCCGATATTTTGAAACCGAGATTTTGTAATTGTTCAGTGAAAACTTCAGCATTCAATATCTCTACGCCTTTTAGGCTCGTATTACCGATAACTATGCAGGTTTTCCCACCTTTCTTTAAGATCCTTTTCATTTCAGAAAAAACCTGATTCATTTCACTAAAATAGGTCGAAACTTCTTCGGCGGTTTTTTTATCTTTCTTTTGGAGTTCGCTTCTTATATTTTCAGCAAGTTCACTGTTCAAGACCAAATCTTTTTTATTATGATATGATGTCCCAATAAATCTTTTACGAAAATGGCTCAAGTCTTTTGTATATTCTAACCACAAAGCGGTTAATTGGTGTAAATCTGCATACTCATAAGAGGTAACATAAGGCGGTGAAGTAATGATCAAGTTCGCAGAATTATTTTTTATAGGAATTGTCCGAGCATCTGTACAATAAATTTTGCTCTGTACTTGCAGATAATCATTCTCCTTTAATAGTTGGTAAAGTTTTACATTCCCTCTCATCATCATTTTTATTTGTTTGTAAAAGGTTGAAATTGGTTCAGAAGGTTTTTTATCCATATCTCTTGTTGGCTTGTTGCTCTTTTGAAGCCATATAGAACAGTTCTTTAAAATATTTGAAAATCCGCAGAAGAAAAAATCTCTCATATCTTGATCATCAAGCTTTGAAATCTCTGCAAAAATGAAAGCGAGTTTTCTTTTTTCTTCAGGTTTGAACCAATAATCAATCCTTTTATGTTCGGGTGCTTTTACCTTTGTATCTTCACTATATGTATCCAGTTTTACCTTTAAGGAGGCAAATGCTTCTTCAAGTCTACTTGGATCAATTGGGGTAATTTTTGCTTTTGTGATTAAGACTGCAACAGGATTTATATCAACCCCTGCTGAACATCTTCCCTTAATTTTTGACTCAACGAGCGTAGTCCCACAACCACCAAAAGGATCAACAATTAAATCCCCCTCTTTTGTATATTTATCAGCCAAGCGAGAAACTATTTGAGGAATAAATTTTGCGGGATAACGATGATATCCGTGTGTGGCATAAGCTGTATCTTTGCGTGTCTTATCAGAAAAAGACCACGAATAGTCTATTTTTATTTTTGAAAATTTTGTTTTGATTTGGCTCATAGCTATTCCATTAAATCATTGAAATTATATCTTGAGAAATACTAGTGTCCTCAAGCTGTTGATGAGTATATGAGATTTTGAACATTTTACCAAACGAAATAAGAGAATGCTGTATTTTCTCAATAAAAAAACCCACCTACGATAGGTGAGTTACGATATATTTTGGCGGAGGGACTGAGATTCGAACTCAGGGTGACTTGCGCCACGACAGTTTTCAAGACTGTTGCATTAAACCGCTCTGCCATCCCTCCAAAAAAGTGCATAGGCATAGTATAAAAGTGCATAGAAAGGATTACTTTCTTATAACAATTCATTTCTGCTGCATTTATAACGCGTTTGCATTGTAGAAAAAAGACCCAGTCTGTCAAAATTATTTTTCTTTTTCTGATGATTCTTATCGTATCATCATATCTACGTCACTCTCTCAACCTCAACTCAAAAATCACAATTTTCTTACCACGAGAAAAGCCCATACATCCAAGAAAAATAGAAAAAAGTATTGCTTCTCTCGGAATATAAGTAAAATTTATAGGAAGACGTAAAAAGTCCCCTAGATGGTAGAGATAGAGATAGAGCAAAAGAGCGAGAAAGGAACTGTTTTTTCTTATAAAAGAATCAAAAAATCCTGCTCTTTTATTTTTTCTTCTTTCTCTTTTCTTTTTATAAAAAGTTATGCGCAAGCAGTCTGGTTTTACATTGATAGAGCTCATGGTCGTGATGGCAATCATTGCTATCCTGGCGACTGCTGGTCTCTCAGCGTATACTGGGTATTTGAAGAAAGCGAGGGATGCGACACGAATCGAAGATTTGAGAGCTATAGAAACTATTATACAAGCATCTTTAACAGTTAGTGGGAATGCTCCTGATCTGAGTACTCTTATTGCCAGTATTACGAGCACAAATAATGAAAAACTTATCCGAGACCCCTTGTATGATACAGTAAATAGCGTTAACAGGGAGGTTTGTCTTTTTGACGCTACAACCCAAGATTTCTGTTGATATTATTATGCTCCGTGTAATAATGGTTGATATATCCTTAGGACTAAATTTGAATCCACTTCAAATATTATCAAATATACTGATGACCCACTTCAAAATGCTTCGTGAGTTTTAAACTCTATCAATGACTATGATTTATGAAGCTGTGATGCGTTAATAAATATAGACGATCTTGAGAATGGATTGATTGATTAACTAACAAAAAATCCTTAGAGACTCTAAGGATTTTTTGCGTGAATTATATATTACAATTATTTTTGAACTTACTTGGACTCTTAATTTTGTCTCTTTCTGCGTAAAAGAGCGAGTGTGCCAGCCACCCCAGCAAGGATCCCAACTCCTGGTTCTGGAATCGTATTTGGCGCGTATGCAAAATGAAGTCCTTCATTGAGATGTGTATCTCCTGCGACAGCAAATTGCGCATTTCACACACGTGTTGCATCAGCGTAGTTGGTAAAATTGATAGTTTGTGCTCCCGCATTCACTGGGATATTATAAGAAAAGGGAAGGTCACCAGAATTAATTGCCAATGTCATTGTAGGAGTTGCATTATTCATTGATTCAGTACCATCAAAAGCGATAATGTCAGCTCATGACCCGCCAACTATCTGATATGCAAATCGACCATTCGCGTCATTAGTAACACTCGGAGCTCCACTACTGGCTACCATCTGGTAAAAACCACTTACGGTAAGTACCCCACCATTTGGTCCGACGTCTCCAGCGTTGAGCCCTACTTGGATAGTAGAACTGTAAATACCGTCAAGACTATTGTTGTTGATAAATATCTGACTAATTCATGGAGTAGTACTGTGTAATTCACTTACGCCACTTACGGATTGATCGAGTGTTGGTGTGGAGACGGTACTGTTCGGAAGTGTACCACCAATAAGTACCGTTGCCCCTTCCACTTTTTCAGCAGAAGTTGCAATACCGAGAGCAGCAAGAGCTGTAACGATTTTTGCACTCAATCCTGAGATAGCGCTTACTTTTTTTGATGTTTCTGAATTATTTTCAAGTGTATTTATCATAGGATAAAGAAATAAAGTAAAACTACTGACAAGTACAGTATAATTATATATTTTACCTGTCAAATATTTATTGTATAGATTATTTGGTTTCTATTTTTACTCGGAGAAATCATCGTGGAGCATTATTTACTGGTATGATACTGCGTACCTTTTCCTCTATAGCACTCTGAGCAACCGTTACCGTATCACTCTTCCATGTTTGTAAATCAGGGGATGATTCTACTATATAGTTGAGATTGGTAGCTTCTGGATTCTTTGGGAAAGTAACACACAGATACCGTGCACCATTTATGATTTCAAATTCGCAAACAATAGGGCTTTTGTTTGCAACAGTTGGGTTAGTACGAAATCAATACTCTGCGAAATTACTCATCCCATCCTTATCAGGATCACCATCGGCTGGAGTCAGCATACCGAAGTTATCATATTCCCATTTATCTGGAATACTGTTAGCATTGAGATCAGGATTTGGAGGCATGGTATTTGGTGTGTACGAAAAATGAAGCCCCTCATTGAGAGTGGGGCCATCTCCCGAGACAGCAAATTGTGCATTTCATACACGTGTCGCATCGGCATAGTTTATCAGATTGACAGTTTGAGCACCAGCACTAATAGGGATATCGTAAGAGAAAGGAATAGAACCGGAATTAATTGCTACTGTCATTGTAGGAGTCGCATTATTCATTGATTCGGTACCATCAAATGTGACAATATCATTTGAAGATCCTCCAACTATATGATAAGCAAATCGACCATTAGCATCATTAGTAACACTTGGAGCTCCACTGCTGGCTACTATCTGGTAAAAACCACTTACAGTGAGTACTCCACCATTTGGTCCGACGTCTCCAGCGTTGAGCCCTACTTGGATAGTAGAACTGTAAATACCGTCAAGACTATTATTATTTACAAATATCTGACTGATTCATGGTGTAGTACTGTGTAACTCACTCACGCCACTTACAGATTGGTCAAGTGTTGGTGTGGAGACGGTGCTGTTTGGGGCTCAGGTGATATTTTTTATTACTCACCCCTCCGCCGAACTCGCCAATCCAAGTGCTGCAACAGCTGCTATAGCGGTTGACTTGAGTTGGCTGAGTTTTCCTCATATAAATGCTCCGGTCTTTTTTGGCTGAATTGATTTGTTTGGCTCACGAACTGATGTGTTGGCAGCGAGTTTCATACTCAAGAGAGTGGTTATCTCACGAACTAACACATATATTATACGACTATGTTTACCCTGTCAATATATTTGTGTGAGTTTTTATAAGTCCAGGACTTAAGATGCATCAATTATGGGAGCTTTGACTCAGAAAAACCCCCCATTTCTGGGAGTCTTTTCTTATATGGGAATTTATTGACACAAATCTGGGAAGAGCATACAGAAAGGATCTTCTATAACCACATTGATTCGTTTAGAGCAGCTCACAATACTTGCATCAAGGAGAGTCGGATCAGTCGTGATGCTCTGATTAAAATAATTGTGAAATGTCGCAAGAGAAAGATAGGTATCTCCTCGAGTCGCTCCTCAAGTCATAATGAGCGTGTCAGCATTTATGATGCCGAGACTTTTAATAAGAGCACGAACTCCAGCGAGTGAACTATCATAGAGCCCGATACATTGTGACTTGAGATTGAGAACGAGAATTTCATACACTGAGAGCGCGTTTGTTCCTCAAAATAGAGTTTTCCCTTGTTCATTGGTTTGTCGTGAGATAAGCCCATTTGCAAGGGCGGTTTCAGCTATGGCACAAACCCATGGTTCTGAGATATCACTAAAAATATTTTGGCATTGATAACCCCTCGCTGGTAATAATTTCATAGCAGTGAGCATGATTTTGAGATATTCTTGTCGAGTGATTGCCTCATCGAGTCCATAATTTTCAGGCGTATCAAAATGACTCGCGATAATACCAATATTAGCAAGTGCATTAGCTGCATCCATAGGATTATTCTCAAAGAGAGAGGATTGCATCTGTGTCTTACTCGTTACAACACATGGACGAGAAGACTCATTTGGTATACCACAATAGGATATATCGACTGGCTGACCAGAGTAAGTTTCTATACATTGAGTGGTACGATATTGTATACTATTTGAGCATGTTCCCCATTCACCGATTATCCATCCATACACCATAATGCTCTGTGCATAGCATGTTTCTCCTGTTGATGAACCGACGATTCCACATCTCCATTTCCACATACCTTCTCCATTTGATCCAAGAGTTGTTGGGTCAAATGTGACGCCCATCACGACACTTCCTGAAGCACAGAGATTTTCCGACGGGGGAGCAATAAATACATCCTTGGTAGCACTTCCACACTTTGGTGTGAGATAACACAGTTCATATTCACTGATTCTTTGATTGGTTTTTACGAGGTCACGAGTGACATCGCGTAATTTTGCCACATCTTGCTGACATTTGCCTTGTTCTTTCTTCTTGAGTTTCTTACAAGTATCATTGGCTACATTGGGATCAGAGAGAAGACGTGTCTGTATGTCTCCGAGACGTTTTTGCTCCTTGAGATTCTTCTGATATTCCCGTGTTTCTTTATCCTTGTTTTTGTTGCAAACAAAAGTATTTTTATTAGCATTACCACCATCTCTATCAGTTTGGGATATACCAAAAGAAATACCAACGGTCAGAAGAATAACAGCGAAAACGATGGCATTCTTTGCAGTGTGTATCATAAAAAATGATAAAAAATAGAGCGTTCTTTCAAAAAATATACCAATGGCAAATAAATCGAAGTGGACACTATGAATAGTAGTAATTATTACACTTTGTCAAATATTTTCTGTAGGAATTTTCAAGAGAGGGAGACGATTTTTTGCTCACCACTATAGTCCCTTCTCCATGAGAATGGTGTGTATCTTTTGTTCCACTTCCTCCATTTTTTGAGCGTCTTTCTCCCTCTCATGGTCATACCCCATCATATGGACCATTCAGTGTATGATGATGTATTGTAGTTGTTCCTTATAGGTCGTTCATCGCTCTGACGCATAGAGCTTTATTTTTTCTAGACAGAGATAGATCTCCCCTGCGATATCTTTTTCCGTTTGCACACTTTCCAGGTAGGGGAAAGTCAGAATATCTGTTGCTCATTTTTTCCCACGATATTGAGTATTGAGGCGAGTGATCTCTTCAAGCGATACTGCGATGATGTTGATAGATCCTTTTTGTGGGATCTTGGTAACTTCTTCGAGTGCTCTTCAGACACTTTGGATATATTTTTTTGTCAGTATTTTAGGGGTGTCAAAGAGGGTATAATAAAACATACTTTTGTTTATTGGTAAAATTGTTCGGAGAGGACTTTGCCATCTTTTTCTATGCGGAATATGGTGTCTTTGAGTCCTGCTTGTTTAAAGAACTTTGTCTGCGTGTTGCACTGATCTTTTGGCAGCGTGTACTGAAACTTGAGTGTCGAATTTCCCCCTGGTCGGGTCGTGATATAGCCACCAAGAATGGTGTGAGGATATCTGGTTTGCACGTTTTCAAGACGTATTTTCCCTCGAGAGCTAAGAGTGGCTCATGCAGGGAGTATAAATCTGATATATTGCTTATTGTCCCCGCTGCCTTGTATCGGCAAGAGCGCAGGGAGTTTCTCAGTGATACCGAGATCATGTGCCATTTTTTTGACCGAAGCTTCTATTGCTACATTCCAGCCATGTTTTTGTGTGAGTGTGACTTCGCGTGTACAGCTGTTGATTTGTTTGACGATAAATGTTCGTTGCATCATCCTGTCTGTTTTATTATTACTGATTGAAGTAAATATCGGGTAGATGAAGTCTCATTGATACTCTTTCCAGGTATCGAAGAGGTGGAGATCATCTATGGCTTGCTGAGTTTTTTTATCCGGAGAAGCGAGAAGGATCTCTCCATCTTCGATATGTCTCCAGAGAATCTTTGCTACATCCGCTGTTTTGCCTTGTTGGATAATAGTATCGATAAGAGCTCATCATAACATATGAATCACTCCCTTTGGTGTTGAGCTGATTTTTTCTTTTGCCTCTACGAGCATAGAGAGTATGAGGGAGATATTGCTCTGATTGAGCTTGACTGGTATTCCGGTTACTTGCATCGGTCCGACCAGATTCATAATATCAGTCAAAAGTCATGTATTGATGCCGATCACGAGAGCGACTTCTCCGATGTCTGTTGTTTTTAGGAGCGTATTTATCTCTTCGGCACTTTCTGCGAAAGTAGGGAAATAATTGGCATCTCTGACGCGAAACTCGATTGGTTTTCCGGGAAATGTTTTTGATTTTAATTGATTAATTCATTCTGGAGAAGGGGTGTATCCTGTGATTGTATGATCGATTTGATAGATATCATGAAAGGATATATTGGTTATTTTTCATTTCTCAAATTCTACGAGAAACACTGTTCCAGGAAATCATCCTCCTGCTCTGAGCTCATCATTGTTTTGATTGAGTATCAGGATTTTAGTCGGATGTTCTTCTCCGAGGATCGCATACCATACCTTTTTGTATTTCAGAAATGCCTCTACAGAATTTATATAGTGTGTGTATTTTTTTTGAAATCAGCTCTCGAGAGGTGCAATTTTTGCCGCAGAATTCATCAATGTTTTTATATTTTTGATACCATCACTTGATATCACCCATAATGTTTCTAGCAGTGGGAAAATACTTTCCTGCTGTGATTTTTTTTTCCACCCGATCATAGTCTGAATCATTTGTCTGATTCAGTCACTCTGATAGATGAGGAGACGCGTATTTTTGAGTATCTGCCCATAGCTCGTCAAGGGTTCGAGAGGAATCGGAGAATTATCAGCCACGAGTCATAAAATCTGATAATCTCGCCAGAGTCCGTGCACAGTTTTTTGGAGCATATCAATGTTGATATATTTTCCTGGAGAGGACTGTATCAGTTTTATGGTTGTCTCTGTTCGTATCACGAATCAGACACCATACACGATAAAGCTCAAAAATACGAGTAATACTATAACTCCTATATGTCTTTTCTCCAGAGAATTTCAGAATTTTTTGATGTGTTCCTGGAGTCGGAAAATCTTTTCGCCAGTTGTTATTTTTCGGAGATTTTTCGTGTGTCTGTGTTTTTCGGTGAGTATGATTTCTTGTCTTTTTGCTTGTATATCTCGATGAATTTTCCCTCCTGTATTTTTTTTGAGTATTTCATGAGCCGTCTCTTTGCCACCAGGAGGTTTCTTTTTTCAGCGGAAGATGGTATCGAAGGAGGACATTTAGTAAAAGAGATAGAGCTAGAGCAGAAGATAGAGAAAGGATTTTTTGGTAACCAATTAAAGAATAGTGATAGTTATAGTCATAGGTAGGAATTCGCCACGGCGAACAGGTTATTGGTTCGGAAAACCATACCTCAACTTACATAAGCACTTACACACATACATACTCAAGCACTTGTAACAATCTACTAAACTTTTCCCCTACCCCACGCTTCCCTCCATTTCCAGTGCAATCAGCGCGTTCAATTCTGCGGCGTATTCGAGAGGAAGTTCTTTGACTATCGGAGAAATAAATCCATTGATAATCATCGCTTTGGCAGCGTCTTCGGCGATGCCTCGACTGCGCAAGTAGTACATCTGTTCTTCACTGATTTTCCCCGCGCTCGCCTCGTGGGCGCAAATCGCTGACGTATTTTTGACGCGGATATCAGGAATAGTATCATTTTTTGACAGACTATCAAGAATAAGAGCATCACAATCTATCCGACTCACAGCATTATGTGCGGAAGGGAGGATATCGAGAAGCCCTCGATAGGTGGAAAGTCCTCCTCACTTTGAGAGGGATTTCATAATCACATTGGACGACGTATCTTCTCCGATATGGATAACCTTGGCACCACCATCGACTTCCATACCAGCATTGGCAAAAGCGATACCGAGGTGATCACAGCGAGATTTTTTTCCTTTCAAGATACTGCATGGATAGAGCATCGTGACACCACTTCAGAAATTTCCTCCTACCCATTCCATATAACCCTCTTCTTCGACGACCGCCCGTTTTGTATTGAGATTATAGGTATCAAGCGACCAGTTCTCGACCGAGGTATATCGCATCGTCGCACGCTTGCCGACAAATATCTCGACCATACCAGCGTGTAAGCTCGGCGTATTATATTTTGGTGCGCTGCAACCCTCGATATAGTGAGCCGTTGCATCGTCTTCGACGATCATCAGCGTGTGTTCAAATTGTCCTCCAGACTTTACATTCATACGGAAATACGCTTGCAATGGTTCAGATATTTTCACCCCCTTTGGTACATAGAGAAAAGTTCCTCCTGACCACACGGCTCCGTGGAGAGCGGCAAAGATGTGGTCATTCGCTGGAATCAATTTCATAAAATACTTTTGTACCAACTCTGTATGTTCATGCACGGCGACAGACATATCCTCAAATATCACGCCCTGGTCTCGGAGTGATTGCTTGAGATTGTGATACACGACCTCGCTATCATACTGTGCACCGACACCAGCCAGCATCGTGCGCTCTGCTTCGGGTATTCAGAGGCGCTCAAACGTGTTTTTTATCGTATCTGGGACATCATCCCATGAGAGAGCATTTGAGGCCCCTTCTGGCCGAGCATAGTAGCAGATTTTAGACAAGTCCAATTTACTGAGGTCTGGTCCCCAGGTTGGGAGAGATTTTTCTTGAAATACTTTCAAACTTGCGAGGCGTTTCTCGAGCATCCACTCTGGCTCTTTATTTTGTTCCCAGATTTTTCGTACGACTGATTCAGAAACCCCATACTCAAACTCATTTGAATACACTGCCTCATCGTGGCCATCAAAGAGGGCACGAGAGACTTCTCAAAAAGCAGATATATTTTCAGCATCACTTGACATTTCTTTTTAATCTATAAATTATAGGAGTCAGTAGATAGAGTGTACACATTTTTTGCATGAGGCAACATCTAATTTTTTATATTCATCTATGATAATGTGGTTCTGAGCTTGACTTGCTTTAATGAAATCCCGATGAGAACAACTCTCTGGTGAAGAAAGTGATAATGATATAGTAAGTGATAATGCTTATCGTATCCCCCTTCCTTCAAAACCCGACATGAAGCCATCGAGATCACCATATCGTCCAACAAATCGTGAATATGCTCTCTACGTGGCAACTTTGGTAGCAGGAATACTCCTCTCACAATTGGCTCAAAATGATAATGCGGAAGCAGTATTATGACATATAAATTCTGAAATTTTGAACACTCTTTGAGCGGGTGTCTCGACCGTGTCACTTTTACGATGGGCATTACATGAGTGTGGGTTTATCGAAAGAAATAAAAGTAAATAAGACTATTAAAGACGGTACGAGAAACTTCTCAAAAAGCTTGAATATCGTCGTTGGTTGACATTTATTTTTCGCGTATAAAATGATAGATGGATTATAGCTAATTTTTATTTTATGCCACCAAAATCTTCACCAGAAATTGAACAAGCGGGTAATGTGATTTTAGGGATGGGGGTTTTGTCGATGGCACTTGGACTTGCAATTGCTAAAACTCACGAAACTATTGAGCAAATTATACCACTAGAAAAGTTTGCTGGAGAACAAATTATGGGCGTTTCGGGTATAGCTATCCTCTTTGCTCTCCTAGCGAAGTATCATCAAAATCATCGATACCAAGGGTAGTGAAAAGTAGGTTTTGTCACGAGAAAGATTTATTCTATTTTATCTGATTTAGATAAGTTACATTTAGCACAAAGTAATCTTATATTTTTGCTAGTTAAGCTAGTACCTCCTCTTGAAAATGGTAAGTCATGATCAAAATGTAGGTTTTTTGTTGAACTGCACAATACACATTTACCGTTATCTCTTTTCCAAACTTCTTTTTTTACTTCACTTGGGATTAGTCTTGTATGAGATAAGTCAATATGTTCGTTTGTTGTTAGATCCTGTTCGTCTGATAATTTCAAGATAAAGACAAAGACATTTCTGTTTCCATCATGTTTAACTTTGAGGTCTATTAAATCAAATAAACCTTTCAATGACCATACGCCTGGCAAGATTTTTTCATATACTTTTACAATCTCAGGATTAGATAATCATTTTTTGAATTTTGCGATTGCAGCAATAAATTTCCCATTTTGGGTTAGAGTGCCATTCCTGGTTCTTTCGGGTTGATCAAGCAATTTGCAATTCATTTCATATGATGTTTTTGGTTCATCATGGCCTTCATATTCAATAGTGATGCCATCATCAGAAATGCTATCAGAATATGGCGCGTTGGATCTCCGAGACATCAGAATAACTGAATATCTTGGATTCATTCTGAAGTTCATTCCTCGTTGCAAGGTTTGAACATTCTCAAGATCGCACATTTCTCTGTATGAATAAATTTGATCCAACATAGATTATTTAATTGACTGTTTTAGCACCGCCTCAATCAGCCCCCGAAAGAGGGGATGTGGTTTCTCTGGTCGACTCTTAAATTCTGGATGGGCCTGTGTTGCCACAAAATAGGGATGAGTAGGAAGTTCGATATATTCGATAAGTCTGCTATTATGTGATGTGCCAGAGAGGACGAGACCATTTTGACGGAGGATATCGTGTTTATCTGGTGAGACTTCGTAGCGATGACGATGGCGGTCTGAGATTATTCCCCCCTGAGAAGGGGGGGTAGGGGGGGTTTCCCCACTCTCAGAACCCCCCATTTTTCATTCTCAATCCCCCTTTGATTCCCCCTTTATCAAGGGGGCACTATCTGATTTTTTTAATTGACCTGCTTTCTCATACAGTGCATATATCAGACTTCCTTCTGCTACTTCTGCCTCCTGATGTCCGAGACGGAGGGTACCTCATTTATCGATTGTATCATTTTGATCTGGCAAGTATTCGATAAAATTGGTTCCACAGGGTTGGAGAAATTCCGAGGACGTTGCATCTTTTACACCACAGACATTTCTCGCAAATTCTATCACAGCGAGCTGAAGTCCGAGGCAGATACCGAGGAAGGGAATATTATTTTCTCGTGCAAACTTGATTGCTGTGATTTTTCCTTCGATACCTCGTGAACCAAAACCACCTGGGATAATCAGTCCATCTATTTTTCCTTCTTGCTGTAATTGTTTGAGAACATTCTCATCTTTTTCGATATCTTCAGAATTCACCCAATGTCGGTGGACTTTGGTGGCGTGATAGGCGCCTGCATGGACGAGAGCTTCCCGGACACTCATATAGGCGTCTTCCAGCTCGGCGTATTTTCCGATGATAGCGATATGGACTTCTTGTTTTGGCGTGATGATATTATCCACAAATTGTTTCCAGGTTGTGAGATTGGTGGTTGTTTTTGGGAGATTGAGCACGGTTTCTATTTTTTCTTTGAGGCCTTGTTTTTCAAAAAGAAGAGGGACTTCATAAATAGTTCTCGCATCGAGGGCTTCTATAATATCGGATTCTTCGACATCGGTGTAGAGAGAAATCTTTGGCTTCAATTCTTGTGGCATCGGTTTTGAGCAACGAGTCACGAGGATATTTGGTTGGATACCGGCTTCACGCAGTTGTCGTGTGGAGAGCTGAATGGCCTTGGTTTTAAATTCTCCAGATGCCTCCATATAGAGGAGAGGGACGACGTGAACATAGCAGACATTTTCTTTGCCAATATCTTTTCGCATCTGACGAATTGCCTCGATAAAAACAGGGCTCTCAGCATCGCCGACGAGGCCGCCAATTTCGACAATCAGGATTTCTGCTTTTTCTGCTTGCTCACGAATCCTTCTCTTGATCTCATCCGTAATATGAGGGATAACTTGCACGGTTTTCCCCAGATAATCCCCGCGACGTTCTTTTTCTATGACGGTCAGATAGATTTTTCCTGTCGTGGGGTTGCATCCCTTATCGAGATTGATATCGACAAATCGTTCGTAATTTCCGACATCGAGATCGGTCTCTGCACCATCTTCCGTCACATAGACTTCGCCATGCTCGTAGGGAGACATCGTCCCTGCATCGACCTGGAGATAGGGGTCTATCTTCATCATATTGACGGAATATCCAGAGGATTTGAAAAGACGACCTATCGATGAGGCCGTCACTCATTTTCCGAGACCAGATATTATTCCTCCTGTCACAAATATGATTTTCATAAAAGTGTTATTATCCGAGGGTAATAATTTTTTTCGAAAAAGCAAAAATGAAATAAATATTAGCACCTAACCAATTTACGTGCCAAATAGTTTGCATTTTCGAGAAAGAGCATTATACTCGTCCTCGTATTTATTCTTTATTATTTTTCTTATGGCGCACGTACTTACATCGAGTGATTTTGATAGCACGATTGCTTCCGGGGTGACTTTGGTTGATTTTTATGCTGATTGGTGTGGTCCATGTCAGCGGCTGATTCCTATTATTGATGATCTCGCTAAAATGTATGAGGGGCGTGCAAATATTTGCAAACTCGATGTCGATGTATCAGGGAGTATCGCTCAAAGATATGGGATTATGAGTATCCCAACCGTTCTCCTCTTTAAAGAAGGCCAACTCGTCGAAAAGGTCGTGGGGCTTCAATCAGAAGGGGATCTTGTTAGCTTAGTTGATAAGCATCTCGTATAGTTATGGCGAGCATATTTCTCTATATCATTTCTGGACTGGCTTTCTTTTTAAGAGTATTGTATTGGTGTATTATCATCGATGTTCTTTTGAGTTGGCTTTCTATCCTCGGTGTACGAGTTATCATCGGTCCGCTCGTGAGTATCACACAACCGCTCTATGCTGTTGTCCGTAAAATTCTCCCAACTACCATCGGCATTATCGACATTACTCCGATTATTCTTATTCTTCTTTTGGATGTAATAGCGACGCTCGGCATACCTTTTTTGATAAAACTTATACAATACTAACGTATGATTCTTGATATTGCATCTTTTGCTCACAGTCTTATCGCAGACATTGCCTGAGATGTGAAAAAACTGCAAACACAACCACGACTCATCGTCATCGTAGTAGGAGATGATCCTGCGAGCGCTGTCTATGTGCGTAATAAGATACGAAGATGTGCAGACGCTGGAATGCAGTGAGAGGTCCTGCATTTTGAAAATACTATTTCCGAGGATGCTCTTATTCAAGAAATCCAAACACTCAATAATGATAGTTCTGTGACAGGCATTCTCGTACAATCACCACTTCCTCAGCATATTGATGCACAAGAAGTTTTTAATCATATTCATCCACTCAAAGATGTGGATGGTTTTTCTGCTGCCAATATCACTCAACTCTATTCTGGCGACGAGAGTGGTCTCGTGCCATGCACACCAAAAGGAATTATAAAAATCATAGAATGGTACCTTACTTCAATACAAAATACAAAGGACAAAATACACAATGAAGGAAATGTTTTGGCGGGGAAGAAAGCTGTCGTCATCGGAAAGAGTACTATCGTTGGCAAACCACTCGCTATGATGCTCCTCAATGCTGGCGCTACCGTGACCGTGTGTCATAGTCGCACAAAAGACCTCAAAGAGCATACTCTTCAGGCGGATATCGTGATCTCAGCTGTCGGGAAGAAACATCTTATCACGGCCGATATGATCCATGAAAAATCCCTTGTTATCGATGTGGGTATTTGTGTGGAAGAGATGGATGATAGACGATATCTTTTTGGGGATTGTGATACTCAGAATATAGCTCCAAAAGCTGATATCACCCCTGTCCCTGGATGAGTTGGACCGATGACTATCGCGATGCTCCTCGCAAATACGCTCCTGGCTCATTCACTCCAATGAAAACAATAAGGTCCTCTCTTCTGGTGACTTTTTGTATTTTCGCAGCATTTGTATGTGGCATGTATTTTCAAAAATCTTTTATTTCGAGCATTGAAAAAAATCCTTCCATAACCCCGCGGGTCTATCTCGAACAACTCAAAACCAAAATCAATATTCGTCGAGAGGGGAGTGTCGATATCTATCTGAATGGTGCCAAAATGGAAGACGATCGAGTACTGGATCTCAAAAAATAGATGTTGTTTTGAAAGGTGTCTTTTCTTGCAAAATGGGATTTCTCCTTACTATAGTACTATGTTTCTTACTCTTCTACTCCTGATCGCACTTCTCGCAAATATCTGGCTCAGCTGGGTACTCGGAGCATGGGCTGGTGTTGTCGTATTTCTTATTAGTATTCCTGTCGTAGCGGTTCTTGTGATCGGAGGTGGAGTTGCTGTAGGATTGGTAAATGTTTTGATAGGGAGGAAATATGAACAGAGTTATATGAAGCGATTTTGGATATGATTTGTCCGTGGATGGGCCTGGCTCATATGTGTTATTTGGCTATTGCCCTGGTGAATATTTGGTATTGTTCTTGGAACCAATCAATGGGCTCCAGCGACTCTCCCCCGTATTACTATTTCAAACGGTGACAAAACGGTTATTTTTCAATCGATGATGCATATCGCTTCGCCGACTTTTTATGCTGATATTCGTGCAGATATGCAGCGGTTAGTAGGTCAAGACTATGTCTTTTTTTATGAAGGAGTGCGCCCTGGGACGACAGAGAATCTGGAAAAACTCGGGACACTTCTCGGTACCGATATTTCTCCAGAAATGTATGACACTATTGGGAAAGTAGCTGGACTGGTTTCTCAGACGCCGGAAGCGTTTACCGCTATTCTCCCGAGTACCAATGTCGATATCTCAACGGATGACATTGTCCGTATTGCAGAAAGTACCAATATCTCGGTACCGACGACCTCTCAAACAGACCTCTTTCATCAACTCGAGCTGTATTATCCTCGCATGAACTCATCGCAAAAATATATCGCTCAAGCTTTTTCACGAGCAGCGATGAATATCCTTCTTCGTGTCTATGAGCGTCCTGATCTCATCGCACAACTTGAGATGCAAATTCCTGTATTTTCTGTGATTCTCTGAGAAAGAAATAAAAATATAGTGAGCACTATCGAATCGACACCATCGCAAAAAATCTATATTCACTATGGAGCTATGCATTATGCAGGGGTACTTGCCTTGCTCCAAGCAAAAGATCCTCGTTGGAAAGAAATTTCTCGGACTGAATTTGTGGTCATACGATAGATTTGCATTTTTTTTCTATTCCTTATAATATTTTTATGAAAATGAAATCCTCCATACTGATTTTTGTTATTGTGATTGTTGTCGGAGTTTTTGCTGGCATACTCTTCTCCCGATCAAATAATATACAATCCCTCTCCTCACAAAGTATTCGTACTGATGAGACAGATTCAGGAGTACCAGCGATTCAATCGCTGGATACTCAAACATCTCGAGAAGTTATCGTGAGTCGTGAACAAGAAATCAAAAACCTGAAGCAGGAACTTTTAGAGACTGTCAATGATCCAGATAAAGCCCTTGAAATACGTCGTCGACTCCAAATACTGCAGGCAGATATTCAGAAATAGTCTTACAGTCATTTTTTTATCGTCCAAGTTCCGTCGTGAAGTATGGATAATTTGTTGAAGGGAGAGTATGTATATCATCTCAGATATTTTTTCTTTGTAGATTCATCGCAAAAAAACTACTCATCACACCAGCATCTGCCGCATTTTTTGGCACATAAAAGACGAGCGAAGCACTCATCATGAGCATCATGCTTCCGAGGAGGGCGGCCATCATATATGGGCTTTTTTCTGTCATAGCTGCATCATATCATATTAGGGGTTGATATGTCAAATATTTCCTTACACTATTTTTATGCATCGTCACGAATTTTTCTTTTGACTCGTCCGTATACCTCTGGAACTTAGCATTGTCGTTTTGGCGTTTTGGATTGCTCGGACAATTCGTATCTCTACTGACCTTATTCCTGGCGTTCAGCTCCCAGCACGATCTCTGGAGACACCATATTTATTATGACTTGCTATCGTGAGTTATGGTATTATCGGAATCATCTTTGCTTTTCAACGCCTGTATGCTATCGACCGAATGATGGGGATTCTCGAAGAAGTCTTTACGATTATAAAATCTCTTTTTGTGGGGTTCTTTGTGATGATCGGCCTCATTTATCTGACGAATGGTTTCCCGTATGACACTATTTTGATTCCACGGCTTATCCTTCTCTACGCCTTTATTCTCTGTCTGATGGGTATTATTATTGAGCGTTTTTTCATCAAGCAGGCACGCCTCTTTGGTATTCGTCGAAAATGGCTTGCTACGAAAAAGGTTCTCCTCGTCATCAATCATTCTGAGGCAGATCTCGAAAAGATATTGCAAGCGGATCAATACACTGATATCGTCGGTTATCTTTCCCCCTTTGAACAAAAAAGTCATTTTCCTTATCTCGGGACGATTAGTCAGCATGCGGATGTTATTGCGCAGTATACCATAGAAGAAATCATTGTTCTCTCGCATGATCTACCATACGAAATCAAAAAATCATTGTTTGAATACTGTCAGATCCATGGTATTCGTTACCGATATGTGGGCAATCTCTATGAGACCACGAAGCAAAATGCGCATATTGATTTTGTCGGGCGCATCCCCTTTATTGAAATCCGCACGATTGGCATCACTTCATGGTGACGTGTGATAAAAAGACTTTTTGACCTCGTGGTAGGAGTAGTTCTCTTGATATTTTTTATCCCATTTGGACTTATTATGAGCCTCTTGATATTACTTGAATCCCAGGGAAATCCCTTTTATGCGAGTGTACGCGTATGACGAAATAACATCCTCTTTTCTATGATGAAGTTTCGCTCTATGGTAGAAAACGCCGACCATCTGAAAGGTGGTATGCTCGAATCAAATGAACGCCATGACGGTCCGCTTTTTAAGATCAAGCACGATCCCCGTATCACCAAGATTGGGAGATTTATGCGTAAATGGTCTATTGATGAACTTCCTCAAATTCTCAATGTACTTCGTGGCGATATGAGTTTTATCTGACCTCGCCCGCATCTTCCAGAAGAAGTCGCACGATATACTGATAGACAAAAACAGGTTCTTACGATCAAGCCAGGCATTACCGGTATGGCACAGGTATATTGACGGGATACAAACACCTTTGATCGAGAAGTAGAACTCGATCTATTTTACATAGAAAATTGGAGTCTTCTTCTCGACACCAAGATACTTCTTCTGACGTTCCGTGCTATTTTTCAGGGGAAGTAAAAATAATAAAATTGACAAGAGGGCTTGTCAGACGAAAATAATCTCTATAATCCCCCTGTCTATGTCAGAACGAGGTTTTTCTCCTCCATCTCATCATCCGATACCACTCACTCGAGAAAAGCTCCGTGAGATGCAAAGAAAGTTTGCTGAGACGAGTAAGCGTCTTGAAAATATCAAGGAACTGGAAGAAACACACCCAGAAGATATAGATCATCCTGAGTGGATTTAGAAAAATTAAGAATTAAAAGGTAAGAATTAAGAATTGACGGATATCTGCTCATTTTTCTTTCTTCATTTTTCATTTTTAATTTGCGTAGCATCTGTGTAGCCGTAGTACAGCATAGAAGAACGTCCGCCGCGGCGGAGAAGAGTCACAGGTTCAAATCCATTGCAAGGATTTTCAGTATAGAGTTGTTTGTGTAGCCGTAGTTCAGCTGGAAGAACGCTTCCCTGCGAAGGAAGAGGTCACAGGTTCAAATCCTGTCGGTTACACCATATTTGAGTTGGAGACCATTTGACAATCGAGAGTATTTTTATATATTGTATGCGTGTCGCGGGGTAGAGCAGTGGTAGCTCGTCAGGCTCATAATCTGAAGGTCGATGGTTCGATCCCATCCCCCGCCACCAAAAGACATCAAAAAAATCCCCTCAATTTGAGGGGATTTTTACTTTACTGTGGATTTCTTAATTGGAAGTTCTTGGGATTTGGTTTATTGCCTCGTCAAAACCGCTTTTTCACTGGTTGAAATTTTACTTCTCAAGTTGATGCATGAAGAAACTCATCTGCTGGTATTTCTGCCACGATTTCTCCAGTTTTACAGGAGACAAAATGAATCAAATTGTATTTTATCGGGCGCTCTAAGATCGCGAAGTGCTCACCCTGTTCATTTTGACAAAATGATATATTTGTTAAATGACAGAGTGGTAGGATTTCTTTTTCTTCTCCACCAATATATATATAAAGATGACCTCACAGACATGCTCCAGTTTTTCTTGCTGATTCTGATCTCTCATGGTCTGGAATTGCTGGGATAACTCTCTGGTATGTTCCATCATAATTTGTGAGGCCACCAAACATTAATTCTTTTCAATTTTTTGTTACCAAATACATCCACTGGGAATCATCACGACGAAAAATCTGCATATCATTTCATACCTGAATAGGATTTGATAAATAACCCGATTCGCTTATTTCTGCTACTTGTAATATTTTCTGCCCTTCTGTTAATTCTCATGAAAAAGCTATATCTACAAAAGTTCAGTCAGTTTTCTTATGACAAATAAATATTCATGAACCAGGTTTTTCTGGGTCTGTAATTGTTTGCAATATATTCATTCCTCCTTGTAAAAAATCCTCGAGTAATGCATCTTTTCGAGTTTGTAATTCTTGTGCTTTTTTGGCTTCAAGAGCCTTTTTTTGCAATTCTTGAATCCCGTTTTGTATGTCTTTAATACTTTGTTGGGATAATCAACTCTCTATTTCGAAGCCGGGGTTTCCCAACGTCTCTATAAGTTCTCGATTACTCATTTTTCACGATAGACATGTGTCAAAACTTTCGAGCACACTCCTACGTAGTGCTAAAACTTGCAATATTTCAATCCTTTTTATTGCATCATCAAAAGCTTCCTGAGCTTCTTGTGATCCTAGAGTATCCTGTATTAAGAGATTTAAGACACTTTCAGAAACAGGAATTTTTTGGTTTAGATCTGTGAGGCCTTGGTGCACTTCCTCCTCTCTGCCTTCAGGGGCAAATGAGACGAAGTGGTCAATAGTGGACGGATTGAGATGAAGTATCATAAAAATATCTTACAAGTATAAATTGTAGTATTTTTATTTGGATGTCAATTTTTTGGACAGTGATGATTTTTAAAGCACCACAACCACAGGGCTCCTTCCCCAGACTTTATTGAGCATTTTCCCGAGTTCTTTTGCGAGAGCATCACGTGCATTTTTATCATTGTCTCCTGCCTTTTTTCCAGAGGTGAGTTTTTTGACCTCAGCGCTAATGGCTGTATGCGAAGCGGCGATTTCATCCGGGAAGAAGAGTCATCGAGACTCGACGACACCATCTTTACTATTGACGATGAGGACACCCTCTTCACCGATTTGGATGCGGTCTTGTATTGCACGAGAGCTGAGAGCTCCGATACTCATACCATCCACTCAGATTTGTTCCATCGGGATTTTCTTGCGTCAGAAAATAATCTCATGGTGACTGTCGAGTTCTACGATAGAACCATCTTCCAGCATTGGGACATTTTTTGGGTCCCATCCCATCTTCACAGCTTCACGCTTGAGTGTGAGTCGTTGTGTGATATCTCCATGAACGGGGATAATGTATTTCGGTTTGACGAGATTGATGAGAACTCGTTGCTCGATGATACCCCCATGTCATCCTGAGTGGACCTCATATTCCTTGATAGTGATAATCCTCGCTCAAAATCGATTGAGACGGTTCATCATCCCGATGATGGCGAGTTCGTTTCCAGGAATAATAGAAGAAGAGAGAATGATAGTATCGCGCGGTTTGATAGAGATATTCCTGTGATCTCATTTTGAGATAGTATTGAGCCCACCAAATTCTTCCCCCTGAGCACCAGTTGTGATAATAATTTGTTTATTTTCTGGGATACTCTCCATCGTTTTTTCGTCGAGCGGTTTCATGATACCTTCTTTGCATTTTAGGTAGCCGAGTTCTCGGGCGATAGCGACAGAATCGACCATGCTCCGTCAATTAATGAGGACGAATTTTCCGAGAGATTCTGCGATAGAGACGATATCTTGAATACGGCTAATGAGTGTTGAAAAGTTTCCGATGATGACTCTTTCGGGTGCATCTTGAATCAAAGAGCGCAATTCAGTGGAGACATTTGATTCTGATGCTGTCCATTCCTGTTTGTATGAGTTCGTTGTTTCTTGGAGGAGAATATCGATACCACGAGCAGCGATACGGGCATAGTTTTGGAGATCAGCTGGTTTATCGAGTCGTGGGAAAAATTCTATCTTGTAGTCACCCATATGCATAATGCGTACATTTGGCGTTTCGATATAGATACCACAGCTATCAGGGATTGTGTGGTTCACTCTGAAAAATTCATATTTGAAGACGCCAATATTTGAGAGTTTCCCACTGTCTGGGTTCACGGGGAAGAATTGTACTTTTCCACGGAGGCCTGCTTCTTCGAAGAATTTTTTTATAAATGCAATCGTAAATGGTGCTGCATAAATCGGTGGAAATCCGAGAGCGGGGATGATATTTTTGAGCGCGCCAATATGGTCGAGATGGCCATGTGTGACGAGCATCCCTTTGATTTTTTTTGTTTCTCAGAGGAGACAACGGATGTCTGGAAGAAGATAATCAAATCATGGACTTTCTCCACCACGAGCGAATTCGAGACCACCATCCACGAGGAGGATCTCATCATTATGCTCGATCATCGTCATATTGGCTCCGATAGTTCGGAGGCCTCCGATAGGGATAATACGAGTGATATTGCGCTCAAGTTTTGGAAGTGTCTGTGGTTCGTGAGATTTTGGAAATATCACAGGCACATTCAATCCCTTGAGAGTTGCTGGGGAGAGAGGAGGATTCTTTTGTACGAGAGGGTGTGGATGCTGTGATGTCTCAGCACCATGAGGTGGATGTACTGGAGGAAGCTGAAGTCGCTTAGAGGAACTATTCTTTGCAAATCCGCCCATGACTTTCCCCAGGATTTTCCCCGTTGGAGTTCACTCCTTTTTTGTGAGTGGTTGGATTGGCGAGGACGTTATCTGTGTCGAAAAGAAAGGTTTCTTTGGAGTCAATGGCGGATGTGTTCATACAGGTTTTTGTGCCATTTTTTGAGGCATAGCTGGTTGTGTGCTGGAAATAGGTGCTTTTGGCACGGGTTTTGGAGGTGTTCCTGACCCCGTATTTTGGGGTATGGAACCGAGCTCAGAATTGAGTTGCTCGAAAAAATCTGACATAATAAAAGGGTAAAAATAGAAGGGGGAATTCCCCTAAAAAAGAAATAATAAAAAGAACACTGTCGCTTATCTACCGTGTAGCGGCAGAGGTACACTAAAAAATCTTAAAGAATTTTTGTATCACAAGGGAGAGAGTGGTGTGAGAAAGTATTCATGAATATCAAAAAACCGATTGCATCGACTCCATTGATAGCCACGAACGTGTTTCTGTGAGGGTTGGTAGTTTGTTTTGTTTACTCTTATGTTACCAGAGTATTTCTCAGGTTTCCAGTATTTATATCTTGACTCGTGTTGTTTTAAGTTGGCAGTATATTTTCGCTTACTCTGCAAAGAGTATAGGGGAATATTTTATTTTGCAAGTTTATTCGTGAGACTCAAATTTCAATAATGGGAGCATATGTTGAAATTTGTATGTCGAACAATCCCGCCAAAGGCGGTAGACGTAAGTCTATGATTGGAATAAGCTTTCATCATTTTCACGGACCCAAGCAGTTGTTTTTCCTTTTCCAAACCATGGCCAGACGAGATAATCCGCAAACGTATTCATGCCAGCCCTTTTGTCATCAAAAGAATTCATAGCAAGCTCAAAATGGAGGTGGTAGAGATATTGTTTACTCGGAACAGCAGAATCTCAGACATGCCCCACCGTTGTTCCTGCGCCTACATAATCACCTACCTGGAGACTAGCAGGAATATCCTGCATATGAGCATAGATAGCGACGTGCCCAGAGAGTGTCTTGAGATACACTGTATTTCCTCGATAGACATCGAGATTTTCTTGTCGATTGAGCTCATTATCACCAGACAGAAGGTGATCCATTTCAGACCATGAAAAATCTCTCTTGATATGTACAATCATTCACTCTTCTATAGCGCGTACTGGCGTTCATTGATTGACGTAGAGGTCCCACCCATGATGAATTCCGTCTGTGGATTCTGCACGAAATGGGCGGAGAGAATTAGGGAGAAAAGTGTCCTTTTCTGGTAATTTGGTTCATTCAATAGGGAGAAGAAAATGATTATTACGTGCCTCCAGAATAGCTTGAATATTTCTAATAATTTTTCGTGTTTTGAGCGTCGAAAGTTTTGTATCAGTATTAATGAGCGTGGTTATCTTGATCGTATTTTTGAGCGTTTCTGTTGAAAAGTCAGAGAGTGTATCTATTGGGATATTTTTTTGGTTCAGAGGAAGGATATATTTCTTTCCTTTGTAGGATATCAGAGGCACTTTGCAATCTTTACCAGGTTTCCATTGTAGTGTAGAAGTATGTTCATCTTGTTTTAGAATGATTCTCTCGTCTTCACATTCTGAGATAAGATCTGCAGGGTTGCCACTATTGATACGCAATAAGAGGGAATTGCCCGTGTCGAGCTTTGTAATACCCGAATAGAGAATAGTGAGTGCATCGATTGCTGGGACTGTTTCGCGTCGTGGTTCGGATATGATCGTGCTGGGAGAGAAGCCGAGTAACACTACTCAAATAGTGAGAAAAGAAGAGTAGATTGTGAGGCGAACAGAATTCATAATACAAAAGATTGTAATGGTAATAAGAAAAAATCAATGACCTTAAAGTCGAAAATAGGATGCTAATTTTACGGGTATAGTATGAGCAAAAGTGCGATATTTTTTTCCGTGTGGTAATCAGGCAAAAATAGCCACGAGTCACCATCCGAGTAAAAAACCCACGAGAATATCGCCAGGATAATGGATTCCTGCAAGCACTCTAGCCGTTACGGTGAGTATTCAGAGAGAGAGAAATCCTATGACGATACGTTTCTTCCCCAAGAGAATATGGAGTGCCCACCATGAAGCTCCTAAAAACATCGCATGTCCAGAAGGGAAAGAGTTATCTGGTAAATGTGTAATAAGTGCGGGGATGGACCCGATAGTTTCTGGTCGTGGTCTCACTGGAAGAAGCTGATTAATAACCCAATAGATAGTAAAGGCACCTAAGACATGCCAGAAAAGATCTAGAGCGACGTGTTTTGGTCCGTTATCTTTTTGGTACACTCCATAGATCCAGAGTCCTATCAAAAACACTCCGAAAACAATAGGATGTAAATCGGTAAAAAAGAGAATTACAGGATGAGTCCATTCCATATTTGCTATACTGGAACGCATGATTTCCAGTATTTTTGCATCAATATTTTGGAGAAAAGTAAGGAGAGCGGTCAGCATTTTTTAAAGAGGAAGAGGATAATTTTTTCTAGTATATTGGAGATCGTTTGAGTTTCCACGAAAGGTAATCACATTGCTTGCTGGAAGATTTCCAGCAACTCCTGGTAATATCTTGAGGAGATTCAAGTGTTCTGAGAATTTTTTCTCTACCTCCTGGATTGTGTGGCACTCTTTTTCGCCTGACTTATTCGCTGACGTCAGAAAGAGGGGGCTACGGATGTAGGGAAGTGTTTCTTTTGAGAGACAGGCCTCCGCGACGCGAAATCCAACTACTGTATATCCATAAGCATCCAAAAGAGGGTATTCATCTCGAAAGTCTTCACGTACTTCAGAAAGAATAGTAAAGGGGAATTTATAGGTACGTAAAAAATTCACTTGAGCCGGTGAAAGTGTCGTTTCATAGAGGAGGTCTTCCCATGATGGAACCATTATAGCGATAGGTTTTTTTGGGTCTCTTCCCTTGAGACTCACAAGAAGCTCATATCATTTTTTATCATCCAGACGACATCCAAAACCGATACACGTATCGGTAGGTATAACAAATATTTTCGAGTCCATATCTGTTTAGCTTATTAAATAGCCCATTTTTTGCAACTCAAATACGAAGAAGACTCATTGCAAATAAGCTATTTATGGTGTGTAATAGAGCTTGGGCACAGAAGAGTGGTATTTTTATTTTTTTGCCATCGTACAAGCCGCGGTATCTGTTGTACGGCGAGCCATCTAAAAATGCTGGCGAATTTCATTTCATTTTTTAGAACCATATCAACGAGCTTCTTCATATCTTCCAGGGTCATATCTGGTTTTCTGAATAGACCATCCTTATAACAAGAACTACAATACATGGTACTGGTGGTACCATCTTTCTCTGAACCTCCCCCATTTTTATCTTTTTTGAGAGGCATGCCGCAGGATTGACATTGTTTATATATTTTATTCATAGTTATTTTGTAGTAAGAGAAATAAAAAGCATATTTTTTAAAGTGAAGATTCTATTAGTGCGTACATTCCAATCCCAGCCGCGACGGCGACATTGAGGGATTCTTTCTTCCCGAGCATCGGGAGATGACAAATATGTTCTGCGATTTCTTGTGCCATTTTGGAGACTCATTCGAGTTCATTGCCGACGATAAGTGCGATTGAAGTTGGTTTTTTTAGATCGAAAAGATTGCTACTTATTTCATTTTTTTCCAGAGCAATAATGGTACATCATTGTTTTTTGTAGTACTCAATAGCATCTTGTATTTCGACGAAGTATTCCCATGGAACAAAATTTTCTGCTCAGAGAGCCGTCTTTGATATTTCCTCTCGTGGTGGAGTGGGTGTATATCCTACGAGGGCAACTCGATCAAATCCAGCACCATCGGCGGTGCGAAATATGGCACCGACATTATTGAGTGATCTGATATTTTCGAGAATGATAACATGCATACGAAAATAAGTATATCTTTTTTTTGGGAAATTGCTATCATACGGTCATGCAGATTTACATCAAATCATACTGCCCGTACTGTGTTAAGCTTATCTCGCTTCTTGATGGAGAAAAGATACCGTATGAGGTCATCGATATCAACAAGCAACCAGATCAAAGAGTCACTATGGAAAAACTCTCAGGACATACTGGTGTTCCTCAAGTTGCGCTTCGAGATATCATCATCTATGATTATGATACCGAAGAAACATTGGTGGCTGATATCCGCAGTCTCCTGTGAATGGAAGAACGGACAAATATTACGAGCCAGTTTACTCTTTTGACATAATAATATGACCTGTATTTCTATCGATAACCAAAGCCCAGATTCTCTCATCTATGATCAAGGAGGAGTAGTTATAGTGTTTGACCAAACTCATGCAGAAGAAGCAATGACTCGCACAATACTTATCAAGAATAATACACAACTAGAGTGGTATGGCGTAATGACAGGAGGTTCTCACTACAGGATTCATTTTGTAACAGAGTCATGAAAAAGTTTGGTACATATATTATTTTTGTCTTATAATGATAAACAGATTCAGGTCACAGTTCAGTCTACTCTCGATCAATCTCATACATCGACGGATATTCATTTACTTTCACTCGTAGCCGATAACGGCAGTATTGATCTCAATGGTACTGTGGAGATTACTTCTTGAATCGAAAAAGTTTCTGGACACATTTTAGAAGAAAATATCTTTCTCGGATCACGATGACAGATACGTGTACTTCCATCACTTCTCGTGCATTCTGATGACGTAGAAGCATGACACGCGGCGCGTATCGAACGAATATCAGATGAGAAACTGTATTACCTCCGAGCTCGTGGCATTCCTCGTGATGATGCCGTTGTGATGATGATCAAAAGTTCTGTATTTTGACTTTTTTCTTGACTGGACGAAGAGAAAAAAGAAGAGATAATGTCTCATGTTCTTGCTATCCTATAAAATCCTATGAAATATTCTCGCCTTATTATTTTTTCTGTTCTTATCCTCGATGTCATCAGTATCGGTATTATGATTCCTGCCTTTGAAGGCATGCAGCAGCTCTACCATCTCACGACTTGGAACGTTTCCATTTTTGGTCTTTCTCTCCTTCTACAACCGGGGACACTTATTGCACTCGGTATGTCATTGTATGCGCTGTGTGCGTTTTTTAGTGCACCACTCCTGGGTATCATATCTGATCGTTTTGGACGAAAGAGACCATTGTTATTTTCCGTTCTTGGGACGTGTCTTGCCTATGTTATTCTGATGCTGACACAGAGTTATTGGCTGTATCTCTTTTCCCGTATTGTGAATGGTCTTACAGGAGGCAATATCAGTATTATACAGGCGATACTTGCTGATCTCTCAAAAACAACTGAAGAAAGAAATAAAAATTTTTGACTTCTCTGAGCGATTTTTGGTATTGGATTTATCATTGGACCATTACTCGGCACTGTGCTTCTCAAGGTAAGCACTATCGAATCTATCTTTATTTTTTGAGCGATTTTGGCTGCTCTTGAGTCTATCGCAATAGCATTCTATTATCGAGAAACCCATCATCCTGATAAAGGGATTTCTCTCTCTCTGAATATTATATCGCCATTTGTAGAGTATTTTTCTTCTCCAAAAATTTCACACTATCTTTGGTCCTATTTTGTTTTCAATACGGGTATATTCTTGTTTCAGTCTGTGATGACTCTGGCGATGTTTCAGTATTTTCAGGTTCCAGGAGAAAATATTGGATTTTTTCTGGCCATTCAATGAGCACTCATAGCCATAAACCAATCTCTTTTGTATCCGCGTTTTTGGACAAAGAAATTTTCGCCACGCACTCTTATCATCGGACTTCATATCGTCGGTATCATCACTTTTGTAATTATGGGAATACTCCATAATTTTACACTTTTTGCTCTTCTGTGGCTTGCGATTTCTCCGCTTTGATCGTTCGTTGGAGCTCTTTATACGACGGAAGTCATCGCGCATACGGACAGAAGCAATGCCGGATGAGTGAATGGTATTTTAGCTTCCATTGGTTCTCTCACGATGATTATCGGTCCGATGATAGGATGATTTATGCTTTCTACGAGTATTCGAACATTTTTTGGAACAGCAATTTTTATTGCCCTCAGCTTTATCATTATAGGATTTTATTTCTCTTCAAAAAAATCAAAATATGAAATGGTTTAAAAAACGAAAAAAAACTTCTGAACCTTCTTGGAAAATATCTACCAAGATCCCCCCAATTCAATCTGAGACACTCATTCGTTCTCGAGTGAATAAAGTATCCTCTTTTGAATATGCACGAGTAGTAACCCAATTTTTTTGAAGATATTTTCGGACTGTAGGTTGGATTTTTTTATGAGGTATTCTCATAACTTCTTTTATAGTTCTGTTTACGACACCATTTTTCTCGCTCAAATCTGAAAAAATTGAACTGGTTCTCGACCCAGAACCTGTCTTTGATCGTTCGGCTATTATGACCTTGTTACGTGATTTTTCTGGTAAAAATATTTTTCGTCTTACTGCGACGGAGATTTTTACCTCTCTCCAAGAAAATATTCGCCATATTCAATCGGTCGAAAAAACACTCCTTCTGCCTGACGGTATACGTATCAAAGTCGTTTCTTCAGGGCCTATTTATCGTGCTTTTATTGGTGATGAAGTGTTTCTTCTTACAAAAAATGGACAGCTCATCGCAGATATCCCGGAAATCGATATATCTTCTCTGCGTATTCATAATCTCATTCCTGATTTGAGCGGGACACAAAATACGACACTCCCAACAACTGATACGCTCATTATCCAAGAAATAGAAAAACTCTGGTATCATGAACTTCCTAATTTTCCGATAGAAGCCATCGATTATTATGACCAGGAAAAAGAACTTCATATAACGAGCCAAGGGACTCGGTTTATTTTTACACTTTTTGGATGATCTGAACAATTACGTCTTACGAGACAGATGAAGCAAATTGATATCGTTAAACAACTTCAGATGATTACTCTCCTTATTAACCAGGAAAAGATTTTCCCAAAACGATATCTCACTATCGATATTCGTGTGCCCAAAAAACTCTATGTGTGCCCTCGTGATAATGTAGATTGCAAGAATAATCTGATACGTATCTATGGTATCTAATATCGATTCCATTTTCCAAAGCTCACGATTTGTTGGTTACTTTTTGTGAAAAAAGTAACCAACAGCATCTAAGGAGCAAAAACTCGTCTCCTCATTCTGTTTGTTGTTGTGCATTTTTTCATTTTCTCGTATTTCCCTAACCCGCATAAGCTCGTACCCAGGCAAATATTTTGATGAGATTTGTTTCTTTGATACTAATTTTTGTGATATCCCAAACCTTTTTTGGTATCACATCTTTCTCGTAGGCAGATCCGATAAATACATTTCAAAAAATACGTGACTTCAGAAAAGTGTATTTTTTTTGTATCAGAGTGTTTCCTTGTGCTCTCTTGAGAAATTCCTTGTTATGGAAGACATACATCGTAAAACTTTCCGCAAAATCTTCATATTGATTCGTCGATGCGTATCCAGAGACAAAAGATGATCCAGAAAGTCACGCCTTCATAATACTGGGTTTCACCCAACTGATGGCATAAAATTCTTCCGATGGATCAGCCTTTTTGAGCTTTTTTTTGAGCGTGTAAATATCGATCATATGAGCGATTTCATGAACGAGCACCTTTGAGACCTCCGGGAGATTACTGATACGACTCGAGAGCGTGATACTCTCATTGTACATTTGTCACCTCGGTTCTACACGGCTTGTATCGACAATGATAGAGAATTTCCAGAGTGCATCACGAAAATATGCACCAGTCACTACGGTCCAGAGCGTTTCTGTATATCATTTTGGAGCAGATGATGTTTCTGGTGTGACAGTTATTTCCACAGGTGAGGTGAATTTTTCATCACTTTTTGCCTTTTTTTCTGGTTCTGATATCGTTTTTTGCATTGTGTCTTCGAGACTCTCTGTTTTTTCTGTCACTTTTTTTGCCTTTTCTGGAGGCATTTCTTTGAGAGCACTTTGTATGGCTTGCTTATTCTCTACGAGATAAAAAATGATGTCTTCTGAATTTTCTTTTTTAGTCACTTTTGTAGCAGCATTTTTTGGAGCTGTATCAGTTGTGTATGTTTTCTTTGTGGAGAGATTTTCATACGATTGTTCACTCGCATTGTAGAGCCGTATCGTCCCAAAAATAGATTGAAAAATACTCAAGAGAATCAACACAAGAGAAAAATATCATAAAAACTGTAGTAGAAATGTTTTTTTAGGGAAAAATTTCATAGATGATATTAATGATGGCATTGACAATAATTGTTGCAGAAAGCATCAATAAAAAACCAAGAAGAACGGATATAAGTTTTGATTTTGTTGATTCTTTTGCTTCTGTGTTTCCTGGGATTACCATCAAGATTCCTAACCAAATTATGATACCTACTCCTATATAAAATGCACCTGTTTGTACTAATTTAACTGCCTGTTGGGTAAATGTCATAAAATCCGATCCAGGGGTTGTGATACTGAGGTTTGGGGATGATCCATCTTTTATACCACCCTTTGGAAAACAATTATTAAAATCTGATGCTGGATTTCCAGTAAAAGAACATTCTGCAAAAACAGAGAGGGTACTTATGGCAAGTATTCAGAGAATACAAAATATTTTTTTCATATTAATTGATATTGAGACTGGACAAAAAGGAGACAATAAAATATGCAAAAGGAATTAGAGCGAGTCAGATAATGATGTATCAGAGTGATTTCATTGCAGTAGATACTTCTTCCATGTTTCCTGGTGCCCAGAGAAGTTTCGCACCTGCCCAAATGATGTAGATAATTGCTATAACTCCCACGAGAGCAAAAATCCAATACTGTATTTCTTGTGCGATAGAGGTGTAGCTGATTGCGTGCGACCCAGAGGATGCGTCTGGGATTATTTTTTGCACAACCTGTGTCAGCTCCTCTTTGGAAATGGTAGCAAAAACTTCATGACAGAAGAGTCCATTTGAGATCAATACTATCAAGAGATATCCTAAAATGTTCACTCTTTTTTTCATAAACCTAGAGATTAAAAGAATTCGGTATAATATTTATGAGACTCATTATTCCCCAAGCAGCAAATACGAGGAGGACACCGATGAGTATGGTTACCATATATTTCTTAGCTGATGCAGTTTTTTCTTCATCCCCATGAGACATGATGTACATTACCCCGACTATACATATTCCGAGGACGGCAATAACAGCCGCGATATCTTGTGATATAGTAATAACAGTTTGAAAAACACTGATTATATTATTAGCATTCTCGCCAGGTAGCCCCGTTGAATCTTTGATGCCTATAAGCTTTTTACCTCATCACACCCAGAATATGATAACATAGGCGAGTAACCCCATCAAAAGCCCCAACAGCGCATCTTTTATGATGCTTTTTCCTGCTTCAGTTTGAGATGGATTTGCTCCCCCAAAAACCATCTGATATCCTCACCATATCACCATCAGTGTCGCTCAGACAGCCATCATCGTGGTGATCATCGGTATGAGACTGACTATGAAATCACCAACATTCATGATTCATCGGTCACTCGATTTCTCTGCCCTATCACTCATCCAAGGGAAAAATGTATTGACACTGATTGTAAACGTCTTTTCAGCTATGCCCCCCGTAAATCCATTATCTGCGGCAGCACATATATGAAAAGTAGTCGGCAGAAGGATACTGCAGGATACTATGAGGAGAAAAAACCTTTTCATGCGTTTATCGTACTATATTTTTGTGTCAATTGCAAAAAAAATTGCAAAAAAATGTTTTTTTTTATACTCTTATCATCCTTATAATAAATTTTATGATGCTTTTTTCCCTTATTTCCGGTATTATTCTCGTTGTTTTGATTATTTTGCAAGTACGTGATGGGGGACTCAATGTGGCTCTCACAAGCACTCTTCAGGCCCCTATTGAGCGTCGAGGCACTGCTAAAACTCTTCATATCATGACGATCATTTTTGCTGTTATTTTTGTTGGAAGTTGCCTGGTCAATTTTCTCGCTTAATTACTTTTTATGAGTCTTTATTCTGAAATCAAAAAATACCTCCTTTATTTGGTAGGGTTTTTTTGTCTCCTTTTGGGGGCACACGTGGCTGTGCTCTATCTCTATGAAGGAGCTACGGTATATCCCCTGCCAGGGGGGACGGTGAATATCGGGGTTATCTGAGAGGCACCCTCTCTCGATATCCTCTCTGTCGACACAAAACTCGAAAACGATACAAATGATATGGTGTTCCGATTTCTTTATCGCGGGATGCTCAAATATTCTCTCGATGACAAAAGAATCGTAGGAGATCTCGCTCACTGTGATATCGATACATTTCCAAATGTACGCTGTACCTTGAACCAAGATGCTCTCTGGAATGACGGGCGAGCCATTGATATAGAGGATGTGCTTGCGACCTACACACTCTTCAAGGAGAGCTCTCATAATGAATCTACCAAATCACGACTTTCTGTCGTGGATGTGAGTGAAGATAGAGGGGATATTATCTTTCGTTTTAATACTCATGATATTACCACGCTCGATATCCTCTTTCTCCCTATTATCCGAGGTAAAGATGCAGAAGGATTGCGTGAAAATACCAATTTTTCTACCATTTCATTTAATGGCCCTTACATATTTGCTGAAAAAAATCCTGATTCCGGGGCCGTCATTCTCAAGAAGAATCCAGCATACCGATCTATCAGAGATAAATATTTTTTGGATCAGGTGCGATTTGGATTTGGTACAAGCAAAAAAGAAGTTAAAAAGTCCGTTGATCCAGATGTGTGGTTAGGCGATGTTTCTGATATTGGGTCTGGTTTTCTCCAACAAAAATATTCTCGTCCAGTTCTCTCAAGTATCTATCTCAACGCAGAACGTATCCCGAAACCATTGAGAAAGGCCCTATTTTCTGATGTTTTCAATACTTTGGAATTTAACAAAAATAATTTTATACCAAAAGAAAATGTCTTTCTCGGCGAAATACAGAATTCTCCACGAACCATTTCAGCAGAACCTCTTTTTTCCTCTGCCGCTCTTTTATCAGGGTATACTTTAGGCGGTGTTACGCCTGTTCCAGCTCCTACAGTACCAGCAGGTCCCTCGTATACTTCTCTGAAATATGTAGATCAACCAGGACGTGTTTCACCCCTCTTTCTCTCGGCTGATCTCATAGAGCTCAAAGGTACTGCTCCAGTTGGTACAACAAAAGTAATTGTAAACGACTATACTTTGCAAGGATTTATACCTCGAAACAGGATTTTTATATACAAAGCAAGAAAAGAATTCAAAAACCTTAATGATGGAGAGAATCTTTATAAGATACAATTTTTTGCGGGCTTGAAACTTCTCGCAGAGGAGAAAGTAATGGTACTCTATAATTCTAATACTGCTTCTCTCGATGCTATCAAAGCTGATTGGATCAAGAAAAATACGCCTGTCGCAGAACCACCTCCTCCTCCGCCAGCAACTCTAGACCCAAATAAGCTCTATGATAAAAACTGAAAAATATTGGAGTTTTCTCTTCTCGTGCAATCAGATGTTCCTCTTTTCCAGGAAGTCGCGAGTAAAATCCAAGCCAAATTGGCTACCCTGCCTGTCAACGTAAAGGTAGAATTTCTCCCCCTCGCTGATATCCAAAAAATCGTGGCAGGACAAAATCCAACCTACGATATCGTACTGGCTGGAGTGAATTTGTGAGTATTTCATTACAATATTATGCCATTTTTCCATTCTGGCCAGATCAAAAATGGATTCAATATTTCACGTATTCGAAATGCTTCTCTTGATTCTCTGACAGAGAAATTGATAGAGCGACTGTATTATAATTCTCCAGACAAGCTCAGAAATATAGAAACAGAAATACAAAAAATTCTTGAGTCTGAATCTATCATATTTCCTCTTGGAACTCCCGAAGAATCATGGTATATCAAAAATTATGTCCTGGGTGTCACATCATCATCATTTTTTTCTGGGAAAGAGATGATATCTGATCTGGTCACAAAGAGTTATTTCAAAGAAGGTTACAAACGTTCTTCTGAAGCTAAAACAGTATCGTGATTCTTCTTGTGGTTAAAAAATGCACTCTTCTCTCGCACATAATCATCTCCCAAACGCCTGGAAACTGACCACTCATGCTGGGAAAATACGTCGATTTAATTTTTTTGGTTCTTTACTTGATACCTTGATTCTTTCGGAAGTCTTGATTTATCAGATTGGGTATGTATGGCTCGATGTGATGCACCGAAAATCAGCTTTTTTTACTTGGTTGCGAGAATTCGCTGGTACTACACTCGGGGGAAGTCATAGTCTGACATGGTTAGGCGGACTGATAGCGATAGGTCTGCTGTATTTTTTCGTAAATTTTCTTATAAAAAATATCTTTAATGCCGGATTGATCCATCTTATAAAGGCCTACATTGATCAAGACGAAAAGAGCTATAAAACCATGAAGGCGTTTACGTTTTGATGGAGGAAGTCTGTCAAACTCGCTGAATACCATTCACTTCTTTTCTGGTCAAAGCCAGTCTATATATTTTATATTTTCTTCTGGGGGTATCGTTTCCTTCATGACAATTGGAATGTTATTATTGGTATTGCGATAGGATTTATGATTCTTTTGGCTGTGACGCGACTCCTCTTCGAATACGCTCGGTATTATATTATCGTCAATGACTCTGGGGTATTCGAAGCTTTAGGACTCTCTGTGATGATGACGATGGAGAATTTTGGTGTTACACTTCGACTCTTTTTCTCTTTGATTCTCGTATATTCTCGAGAATTTGTCCTTTTGCTCGCTATCTTTTTCTTACCATTTTTGATGAGCTGGATTATAGCACTTCAGCTCGGTCCAATATTTTTGCAAGGTGTTTTCATTATTTTAGGACTAGTATATTTACTTTTTTTGATTATAGTCTCAGCGATGAACTCTGTTATAGAGATCTTTGTTGAGTCTCTCTGGTTTTCTGTTTTTCGTGAAAATAGCTCTTCCCATACACCTGTTATCCATGAGAGCCATCACTCCTCACATCACTAATTTTTTCTTATGGTCCCACTTACTCTCATAACCGACATTGCGCAATGATTTTTTACCAATCTTGGTCTCGATTTTTCTGCCCTTGAAGTCACCATCCAGGACGAAGAACAACATATTTATTCTGTCAAAATTCGTTCTGATGATTCCGCTCTTCTTATCTGACTCCACGGTAGAACGCTCGAAGAGATGCAGTCTCTTCTGATACAAATGTGTGAAAATGCACTCGGCTCTTTTTGTCTGATTCACCTAGAAATCAATGATTACCTCGCGGAAAAACAGAAAAAACTCTTTGCGGTCGTCGATAGAAAAGTTGATCTTGCGCGGAAAAATGGTATTGATCAAGTGATTTATGAGCTCACCGGATATGAGAGAAAGCAGGTCCATGCCTATATCGGAGACACATATCCAGAAATTGAGACGAAGAGTATCGATGGAGAGAAGGGGCGAGAGCTTCATATCAAACTCAAAGAAGGTATCACACCAACTGGTTCCGATACACTTTCTCAGGTTGTTTCCAAGCCGAGCAAAGCTGCTGATATCACAGCTGATCTTGCAGCACTGGACCTCGATGGAGCGAATATTTAGAATTCAAAGAGCACGAGAAAAAGTCATCCGCCTAGGCGGAACAGTCATAGGCAGGAATTATTGGTTCGGAAACCAATCAAACGAATAAACCTATCAAACTTTGAACTTTCCCATCCTGTATGTCCACTATTGAATCAAAGCTCCGTACCATTTTCGATGTTCCAGCGTCGGAAATGCCACCGTATCTTCGTATAAAACATTTGGGTGCATTTTGGCCCCACTGGGCTCTTCATAAACGAAAATGCGATAAAACTGGTCGGGATATTATTTCGACCTTTCAACCTGAATGCTTGTATCCAGTATGGCATCGGGACGAGTGGTTTTCTGCGGCACAACCGCCTCAGGCAGTATTTGATTTTTCTCAATCGTTTTTTTCGCAAACTGAGCCACTTTTTAAGCGCTGTCCTATTCCACATATCTCTGGTCTGCATAATGAGAATTGTGAATTTACTGATGATTGGTGGTATAGCCGAAATTGCTACCTCTGTCATAGTGGTGTCCGCTGTGAGGATAGTCGATATTCGTATCGAATCCTTGATTGCAAAAACATGCTCTATTGAGTTTTTTTATTTGAATGCGAATGGTGTATCGATGTTATCAATTCTGAAAAATGCTCTCGGTGTATCTACGGTCTGTATCTGAGAAATTGTAATGATATGGCTTTTTGTTATGACTGTCGTAATTGTCATGATTGTCTCCTGTGTTCCAATCTCAGAAATAAACAATATTGCATAGGAAATAAGCAGTTAACAAAAGAAGAATATGAATCACAGAAGAAAAATTTTTCTTTCGAAACTCGATCCGGTTATGAACGATGCAAGGCACTTTTTTCTACTATGCTGCATGAGGTAGCATGGCACAAATCACACTATATGGATTTCGCTGAGAACTCTTCTGGAAACTATATCCTCAGGGTGAAAAATGTATCACAAATGTTTTTTGGAAACGGCGTAGAAGATGGGTATAACATTGCCCGTCTTGGATGGGCAAAAACAGTGCTGGATGGTATTAGTCTCCAAGATGCCGAAATGGTATATATGTCGTCATGAGTGCAAATAAAATCATACGATGTACGATATTCATTTATGATGGATAATGCTCGGTTTGCTCTCTATAGTGGCTACAGTTCTCGGTGTGAAAATATTTTTGGATGTTGTGGACTTCTCGATGGGAAAAATTGTATTCTCAATACCCCGTATTCTGCGCAAGAATACTCTACACTGAAAGACAAGGTTATTGATCATATGAAATCAACGGGTGAATGGTGACAGTTTTTTCCATGATCATTTGCCCCGAATCCGTATGACGAGAGCTGGAGTAGTTTTCATTTCCCCCTTTCTGAGTCAGAGCAAAAGGCGCAATGATATTTTTTTCTTCCCAATCCTGAGAAACATAATGAACATTATCAGCCATCAGAGGAAATTCCAATCTCTTCAGATGCTACTCTTGAAACCACAAAAAATACCTATTGGGATGAGGTGGCACAGAGACCGTTTCAAATCCTGGCTCAAGATATCAATTTCTGTCGTGATCTCGGGGTACCGCTCCCATCCACATACTATATGCGACGCATCCAAGAAAACTTCCGATGGATGCCCTATAATGGTACTCTTCGTACGACGACCTGTGCGAAGTCTGGTAAGGAGATACAGACTTCTTGGCCTAGTGAATATGATGGGAGGATACTATCTGAGGAGGAATATCTGAAAGTGGTGGGGTAGACTTTTCTTTTAGAAAAAATTATTATACTGACCCGTATATTTCCTGTTTTTCTTTGTATGAAAAAAGTTCTTCTTTTCCTCCTCGTCGTGGGGTCTATCTGGGCAGCTATGCCATGGTCACTCGTCGGTCTTCCTCAGGTCGACAGACAAATCGGTACCTATAAGCTCGGTCTCGACCTCCATGGTGGTGTCGAGCTCGATTATCTCGTCGATTTCCCGACTGATATGGCAGCGACTCGACGTGCTCAGGTTATCGAGGATATGAAGACGATTCTCGATGGACGTGTACGTCGTATCGGAACGACAGAACCAACGCTGAATACCGCTCAATACGGAGAAGAAACCCACATCATCGTACAGATACCGACACCGAGTGAATTCAATGGTCTTCCTGCCGCTGAAAGAGCAAAGAAAGATGCTGATTTTATCCGTGAAGCAAAGGCGGTTATTGGGCAAGTTATCAAGGTCCAATTTCGTGAAATGCGCCCTGAGAATGAATACAATGATCTCCTTGCACAGCGTGGAGAAGTGGTGACGGCTATTGATACAGATTTTCAGAAAAAAACTATCCCTTTTGATTCTTTCGCTCAAAAGGTTAGTGATTCGTATGAGAACGTCTTTTATTATAAAAATCAGGACATAAAGAATTACCTCAAAGGACAATCAAATATTCCTGCAGAACAAGAAGTGACACTCGAAAATTTGAAGAAAATACTCGGAGATATGTCAATTACTGGAAAGAAATTTGAAGGTAAAGTGGCTTCTATAAAGTTTTGAGACATGACATGAAGTGGATTTATTTATGTTGAAGCACTCGATGGTGGCGATATCCTCCCTGGCAAGCCACTCGATGCCAATATGCTTTTGGTGGGGAAGGAGCCGCTGCGTTTTCGTCCAGCACTTGGATCAAATAAAGAACCACTCAATGAGCGCTATCTTATCAATACTATTCCTACCCCTGATCCTACGACGGGGCAGTATGTCGTAAATCTCGTCTTCAATACCGAAGGACAAAAAATGTTTGGTGATATCACTGAGCGAAATGCTGGGAAAGTCATCGCTATCTTCCTCGGCAATAAACTTCTCACAGCTCCAAATGTCTCACAGAGAATCGATGGAAACGCTATCATCACTTCTGGAGCTGAGGCAGACACCAAGAAATGGGCAACAGAATTGAGCAAAAATATCAATGAAGGTATCGTCCCAGTCGCTATCTATGAGCACAGTGAGAAGGCGATTGGTCCAAATCTCGGGCAGGCATCACTTCGTCAGCTTGTTCTCAGTGGTTTTATCGGTCTTATCCTCGTGACATTACTCATATTCTGGAGATATAAGATGGACGGTGTCGTCGCTATTTTTGGTCTTACGATTCATGTCATCTTCCTCCTCGCCATGGTGCGTCTCCTCGGCATCACGATGACGCTCTCTGGTATCGCAGGTATCGTCCTGGGTATCGGTATCGCTATCGATAGTAATATCCTCTTGCTCGAACGTGTGAAGGATTATCTCCGGCAAGGCAGAGATATGAGGGATTCTCTTCGTCTTGGATTCGAAGGTGCATGGGCAACTGTTTGGGACAGTAATATCACAGGTCTTCTCGTCGGACTCATCCTCTGGTGGATGGGCGTGAGCTTGGTAAAAGGATTCGGACAGATGACCGTCCTCGGTATCCTGATCAGTCTCTTTGTCATCAAATATCTCTGTAATCCTCTCACGGTCTGGTGGAGAAGTAGGGGAGAGAGATAGAATTCAGTAATATTTTAAAATACTACTAAACTCCCCCTTATTTATGAGGGGGCGGAATAAAGAGAATAAAAATGGGGGTGTTCGAACAGAAAGAGTTAGTATTATTGCCCCCTTGATAAAGGGGGGTAGGGGGGATTTTCACAGAACAGAAAACAATTCAATTCCCGGCGGCATTTTGGTACTTTTGATGGCAAAAGTACCCAAAACCACTGAGAGGAAATAAACTCGCTCTCCAAATCAGCGTCTTAAAAATCTGTTCAGCCTGACGCTCAAACAGTATTTCCTCTCAGACTCTCATATCTGAATAGTAAGAAAAGAAAGAAACAATATTCTTGCCCCCTTGATACAGGACTTCGACCGTGAGCTCAGTCGAACGGGGGGTATGGGGATTTAATCCACTCCAATCGTTGCCTCGATAGCTTGGACCGTTGCACTCTTGAGATTATCTGACTCTATGCGGACTGAATATGCTCCGTCGATCAGGAGGAGGATATATTTACCATTTGGATCGACATAGCGAGTTGTACTTTTGAGTTCTGGGAGAATCTTCTTACCATAGAAAAATACTCTTACTAGAGCAGTTTCAAATACTTCTGGGACCATATCTGATTGTATCGCGACCGTGTGGACGGCTCCATCTCGTGCACCAAATCCGGCATAGTAGACTTTTTTTGGCATCGAGAAATGATAGCCAAAATTACTATTTTTATATTCTATCAATTTTGATATATCGAGCGGAGTCGTGATATCGGCTGTTGGGGTTGTCGCAGGAGGCGGAGTAACTGTCGAAGTATCTGTTACTGGTTGCGTGTCTTTTATGGTTTCTACTGCAGGCAAAGTAACTGCAGGAGGTAGCTGTGTTTCTGTCACTGACGTTCGAGGGGTTATGACTACTTTTTGAGTATCTGAGATATTTCTATCTCCTATCCACTGCATACTGATAAGATAGACCAAAATCAAAATAGCGATAATGAGGATAATTTGGATATTTTTCATAGTATTATTTTTTACTTTTAGGAAATGAATCGGTGATTTTTCGAATCATATTTGTCGGGATATCATCGACGATAGCAAAGACGTCCTGAAATTTTTCCACAGTCTGAGCAAATCGATCAGCGACACGAGTCATATGGGCGACTCGGTGGAGGATGATAACCAGGTACACTCCAACACAGGCAATTACCAGTGTGGAGACGATAGCAAGGATATCGAGAGAGGAAAGAATAGTCATAGTGAGCTCAGTATATTTTTATATGATGTATATGCAATGACACTTTCTTGTATTTTTGTATATTGGTTTGTTCTATTTTTTTTCTACGATATTTTTTCCTTGATTCTTCGCTAAAAATCCTACAATACTTCTCGTGCCTGGGTGGTGGAATGGTAGACACGAAGGACTTAAAATCCTTTGCTTTCGGGCGTGCGGGTTCGAATCCCGCCCTAGGCACCAGTTTTGCGAAGCAAAACTGATAAAAGATAGAGCAGAAGCAGAAGATAGAGAAAGGAATTTTTTAAAATACAAAATACAAAGGACAAAATACAAAATGAAGGAAGTTTTGATTTAGATAACTCAGTAAACTTAAGAAACCTAGTAAACTCATCAACCTTTTCTTATGGCCTTCACTTTTCTTCCCTTGATTGCTCTCGCAGCTGGACTCACGATGTGGGTTCTGACCTGGGGAGTTTTTTCATTATTTCGTCGATTTGGTATCGTCGATAAGCCCCATCTTTACCCTCATGAACAGGGGAGAGCACCAATTCCATATCCAGGCGGTATCGTCCTGATGCTCAATATGTTTCTTTGGTCACCATGGATTTTCTCTGCCGTGGCAGAAGCAGATATCAAAAAATCTATGTATGTTGTGATAGCAGGTGTGTTCACCAGTCTTCTGATGGCATGGGATGATCAGAGACGCACACTTTCCCCCTTGCTCCGCTTATGATTTCAGGTTGGTCTCTGAGCATTTTTTGGACTGACCGCCATCAAAATCGGTTATATCAGTAATATTTTCTGAGGTATTATCTCACTCGACCAATTTCAGCTTCTTCAATGGAATATTCTCGGAAAGACTATATATCTTATACCACTTATTATCACGATCGGATGGTATGTCCTTGTGATGAATGCGATTAATTGGAGCGATAATGGACGCGCTATGACATCGAGCGTGGGGCTGGTAACGCTTATTGTTCTGGGGCTTCTCTCGGTAAAACTCTATCTCACGGATACTTCGTTTGCTGCTCGTAACAATTCTGTGTTTGTTTTTTCATTTCTGACAATTCTTATCCCAACGATTTTTGTCTTCTGGCGGTATGATACTCGTCGAGCGTGCATTGTCGGAGATGCGGGGACGATGTTCCTCGGGTATATCATCGCAACGCTCGCGATTGTCTCAGGTGGTAAAATAGCTACTGCCTCTATTGTGCTCGGTATCTATTTTATTGATGCGTTTTATGTCATCCTTGGGCGAATCCGTGCTGGTAAAAATCCTATGAAAGGGGACCTCACCCATCTCCATCATCGTATGACACTTCGCTGAGTCGAAGATCGCTCTCAACGCTATCTCGTGATGGCTCTGTCATTTTTCTTTGGTCTTGGAGCGATATTCCTCGATACATGGGGCAAGATTATTCTCTTTGGTATTATCTGTACCGTCGTCGTCTATATCTCACAAATAGCTGGACTTATTGAGGGGGTGGTGAAGAAGAATAAATAGTATTATCTAAGACTTATTTCTGTAGAATTTTATATTTCCCATTACAGAACTTTTCTATATTTTCACATATTCTTAGTAATCATTCATCCACATATTCTTGCGAGGTTTCCTTATTTCCTTGTACATAAACAAGAAATGATATTGTTTCGAGTCTTATTTTTGTTTCATCACAGTTTTTTAAATCCATACGACAAAGTATTTTTTCTTCATCTAAACATGCGTATTCATTTTTTGTTACAGATTCATGGTTATCTTTTCCAAGAGGTGTATACTTTTCTGTTCCGTCGGTATTTGTAAATCTGATATCACCTTTGATATGATCAACATCATGTGCACCGACTGACAATAAAGTTTTCAATGAGACTATATTACAACAGTCCACAATCTTATTTATATTTGGTAACATTTTTACTTTCTTGACCAATAGTAGTAAGTGTTCTGCTGGCGGTGTTCCCCTCAGGCCTCTCTTTCTATATAATTCTTTATATGCTTTCAAGATATCTGAGCTTAGCATGTTATCTATATCTAATTCTTTAATAGTCGTTTTAATGTGTTTTTCCAATGTGTTACCTCTGCGTTTTGAGTTTTTTGGCACAGAAAAAATAGCTAGGGCTACTTTTATGCCATCATTAAGAAGATTATCAGAGATAGAGTATCGTATGATTTTTTCTGTCATTATCCTTTCATAGAATTATTATTTAGAGTTTTCGATATATTCCTTAATCAACTTTCTCTCCCCCTTGTGTCGCATATCGACGAGGGCATCTTCTATTTTGACCCAGAGGGTCGCTTCATCATGGAAATTGGTATGTTGTTTGCCGGATTTTTCTATAAGGAAAAAGGTGGTTTTTTTTCGTCGTTTCCTGTCTCGTACAATTCAGACTATATCTCCGAGCTTGAAATCATAGATACCAGTTTCTTCTCGGAATTCACGAACAGCTGCTTTTTCCAGCGTCTCTCCTGCTTTGCATCGTCATTTAGGGAGCATGATTTTTCCATTTTTATGGCAGACGCAGAGTACTTCTGGTGTGGTACCGTGTTTTCGGATGCATACTCATCAGGCACAAGGATCGAGCCAAAAGAGAGACGAGATAAATCTATTTGACCTCTTCCAGAGACGGAAAAGTGGATGTAAATTCTTTTTCATAGTGGCATTGTATGAGATTTTTCTAAAAATCGAAGAAATAAATTTGCATAATCTGATATTTTATTTATACTCCCGCTACTTTATATAGAGAGGGGGTGTAGCTCAGCTGGTTAGAGCGCCGCCCTGTCACGGCGGAGGTCGCGGGTTCGAGCCCCGTCGCTCCCGCCAGATATCTTGTCTGGTGGCCCTCGTATGTATGAAGCATTTTTCATTTATTATTTATTCTTTATATTTAATATCTGAATGAGGTATGGGGTCTTAGCTCAATTGGCTAGAGCGCCTGCTTTGCACGCAGGAGGTTAAGGGTTCGATTCCCTTAGACTCCACCATTTTTTTAATTAAAAGTTAAAAATTAAAAGTTAAAAATGTAACGGAAGTTATGTTTTTTATCTCCTTAATTCTTAATTCTTAATTCTTAATTTTTCACTTTATTGCTATGACATGATCAGGAAAAAGACCCAGAAATATGATATACATCGTGAGCAAACGACGTGCCATCACTGGAGATAAAATCAAAAATGCCCAAAAGACGTATGAAAAACTCGTTCGTCGTGAAAAGCATGAAGGTATGACACCTTGGCTTGTCGATGCTTTCGCAAAGTCAGTCGCACGACTCAAGAAGATGGGGCTCTCACATCTCACAAAAACAAAAATATAAATCTCTAATTTTTTCTTATGCCACGTATCGCATTTAAATGACATAAAAAGCTCCGCAGAGCAATTCTTATCATCGATAAGAAAGTCCGAAAACTCAAGAAGAAAAAATAAAATTTGAATTATTCTTGTTTTTCCTATAATACCGTTACTTATTTTTATTTCCCTATTTCTTTTTTATGGCTGAATTTGTACGCAACAAACCTCACGTCAATGTCGGAACTATCTGACATATCGACCACGGTAAGACCACCCTTACTGCTGCTTTGACAGCTGTAGGTACGAGTGGAGGTACTGGCGCTGTTACCTATGCTGATATCGCAAAAGGTGGTACCGCTCGTGCTGGATCTGACAAGATCATCACTATTTCTACGTCTCACGTAGAGTATGAGTCTCCAAAGAGACACTATGCTCACGTTGACTGTCCAGGACATGCTGACTACGTCAAGAACATGATTACTGGTGCTGCTCAGATGGATGGTGCTATTCTCGTAGTATCAGCTGTTGATGGTGTGATGCCTCAAACTCGTGAACACGTACTTCTCGCATCTCAAGTAGGTGTGAAGAGAATCGTCGTATTCCTCAACAAATGTGATATTGCTGATCCAGAGCTTACTGAGCTCGTAGAGATGGAAGTTCGTGAACTTCTTACGAAATATGGATTTGATGGAGACAATGCTCCGATTATCCAAGGTTCTGCTTTCACTGCTCTCAACAATCCAACTGATCCAGTTGCCTCAAAGGGTGTTCGAGATCTTCTCGATGCTCTTGACACGTATATCGAAGAACCAGTTCGTGACCTCGACAAGCCATTCCTTATGTCTGTAGAAGATGTCTTCTCTATCAAGGGACGAGGAACTGTTGCGACAGGTCGTATCGAACAAGGTATCGTAAAAATCAATGATGAAGTCGAGATCGTCGGTATCCGTGACACACAGAAATGTGTGGTTACTGGAGTCGAGATGTTTAAAAAACAACTTGGTCAAGGTCAAGCTGGTGACAACGCAGGTCTCCTCCTCCGAGGTATTGAGCGTGAACAGATCGAGCGAGGACAAGTTCTCGCGAAGCCAGGATCTATCAAGCCACACAAGAAATTCGAAGCTGAAGTGTACGTACTCAAAAAAGAGGAAGGTGGACGACATACTCCGTTCTTCAAGGGCTACAAACCACAATTTTATATCCGAACAACAGATGTGACAGGAGCTATCGAGCTTCCAGCAGGTGTTGAGATGGTTATGCCAGGTGATAGCATCAAGTTCCTCGTAGAACTCGGTTGTGGTGTCGCTATGGAACTCCAGCTCCGATTCGCTATCCGAGAGGGTGGACGAACTGTCGGCTCTGGTATTATTACAAAAATTCTCGATTAATTATGTCCGCTCAAACCAAAACTTCTGCAAAAGCAATAAAAACGAAAGCTGCTCCAGCAAAGAAGACTGCTCCTTCGACACGCTCCCCTTCGACAAGCTCAGGGTCGAAGACAGGATCTACGACAAAGAAAACTCCAGCAAAAGTGACTAAAAAAGTTGGGAAAGTGACTAAAAAAGCTATCTCTTCCAAAATCACGAAGGTTTCTGCTGTTTCAAAAACAGAAACTCTCAAGATTTCTGTGAAAGCTTTTGAGCACCGAGTGGTCGATGAAGCTGTCAAAAAAATCATTAGTGCTGCTCAGGACACAGGGTCTCATACCGTTGGACCTATTCCTCTGCCTACTAAGATTGAAAAGTTCACTGTGAACCGATCAACATTTGTCAATAAAAACGCTCGTGAGCAGTTTGAGATTCGTCGTCATCGACGCATTCTCCTCATCAATTCTCCTACTCCAGAGACGCTTGAAACTCTTCAAAAGATCAATCTCCCTTCCGGTGTCGGTGTTGATATCGCTATTATCTCAGCTTAAATCTCTTATCTTATTGTATTATGACCCGAATCTGCGTCTATACCGGTAAAACAACTGGATCAGGAAACAAAGTTTCTCACTCTGTACGTCGTACAAAAAGAACGTTTCTTGCTAATCTTTTTTACAAGAAAATCCGCGATCCACGCGATGGTATCGTGTATCGACTTCGTCTTTCTGCTGCTGCTATTCGTACTATGAGAAAAAAGGGCGTAGTTGCTTTCTTGCAAGACTTTGGTTTGTAGTAGTCTGTATCAAAACAAAATATAAAAACTCCCTTCGGGGAGTTTTTTATAAGGAAAATATTGCTTGCTCTCATAATAAAATCACTATAATCAGCATACAGCTCTATGTTAGCTATAGATAGAGCAGAAGATAGAGAAAGGAATTTTTTAAAAATTCTTTAAATTCTTTTCTTTGGCTATATCTTTTTGCTTATGCTTTATTTGCCGATTTAGCTCAGCTGGTAGAGTCCGCCTAGGCGGATAAACCTTAGGCATCGCAAAAAGTATTTGCCGATTTAGCTCAGCTGGTAGAGCGAAGGTATCGTAAACCTTAGGTCATCGGTTCAAATCCGATAATCGGCTCCATGTTAGCCATAGATAGAGCAGAAGATAGAGAATGGACATAGTATGTCAATACATTCCTTTCTCTGGCTGTATCTCTAGCTTTTTCTCATATTTGCCCGCGTAGCTCAGTGGAAGAGCAGTAGCCTTCTAAGCTAAAGGTCGTAGGTCCGATCCCTACCGCGGGTACCATGAAACGTTTTAAGTGTTTCATATGTTTAATAGGTTTAATAGGTTTAATTCGTTGAAATAAGAGTGTGTAAGTTTGTAAGTGCTTGGGTGCTTGAGCAAAAAATATATAATCCTTCCTGTTCCTTAGCATATCCCTTTCTTAACTTTTTATGCCGAAACTTGCTATCACATCCGTGTATGCCAACCCTCTCCATCCAGGGCATATCGAATGTCTGGAGCTTTCAAAAAGCCAAACAGGAGCAGATGAATTGTGGGTGATCATAAATAATGATAAACAAGCAGAATTGAAGCGAGGTGAAAAGAGTTTCCAAAATGAGCGATTTCGTATGGATGTGGTGGGAGCACTCAAGCCAGTTGATAGGGTATTTTTGAGTATTGACCAAGATAAAAGTGTTTGCCAGAGTCTTGATATGGTAATCCGTGAAGCAAAGGAAACTGGTCAGTTTGATGAGATTATTTTTACCAAATGAGGTGATCGTTTTGCTTCTGAGATTCCAGAAGCTGGTATTCTCGCTTCTCATGGAGTGCGAATTGTAGATGGGCTTGGTGCCAAAACACATAATTCGAGTGACTTTCTGAAACTCAAAAATAAGGATGATGAAACAAAATTAAAAGAAACACTCGAGAAACTCCCTGAAGATCACAAACAAGACCGATATTTGGAGATAGGATATCGTCCGTGGGGGGTGTATTATGTACTGGAGGATGAGGCACTGTTTAAAGTGAAAAAAATTATTGTACAGCCAGGATTGCGACTTTCTCTTCAGAGTCATGAGCACCGAAGTGAACACTGGACGGTTGTATCGGGCACAGCAAGGGTCGATATTCGCTCGCCAGACCAAGCTTCCTCTGAACAGTTACAGATTCTCAATGTAAATGAAAGTTGTTACATTCCTTGTTGATATATTCATCGCCTCATAAACACCTCCTCTGATCCTGTGGTGTTGATAGAAGTTCAGTGTGGTGACTATATGGGTGAAGATGATATTCATCGCTATGAGGACGATTTTTGACGAAACTAGGAGTATCGTCATTCCTGCGTAGGCAGGAATCTATCCCGTTCCGTCATTCTGAACTCGATTCAGAATCCAGGTCATCAAGCTATTCCAATTACAGGATTCATTTTCGTACTTTTGATGGCAAAAGTACTGCAAAACCACCGAAAGCAAATAAACTCGCTCTCCAGTTCTTCATCGTATTCTGTTTTTCAGGACGCTCAAACAGTATTTGCTCTCGGACTCTCATTTCTGTTTATGGTGCAAATGAAGTAAAATTACACGGAGAATATTCTTTTAATCTTCTCTTTCGCCTCAATTCTGTCTTCCGGATAGGTCATTCCGAACCATTCACTGGTTGTAGGAAGTGCGTAGATGTCACCTTTTTTTTCTACTATCATTTCCATGACGACAGAAGGGAGAAAAAATTCTCTCTTTTCATCGTGTCCATATTCCTTGAAAAATTTGATGCATTCTTGATCGAGTAACTCTAGGAAGCTTTTTTGAAAACCAAAAAGATTCATATTCGCTGGCACCTGTGGATTCAGAATAATCTCATGTCCATCTTGGCATGTGTGTGTCAAAACCCCCCCTACCCCCCCTTGTCAGGGGGGCATTTTCCAGGCGATTTTGGTATGCTCCAGTATTTTTACCAGTTTACCATCTACTACTTCACAAATACCGCGTGCGACCGTTCCATATTTTGAGAGAGTGTTTTGTAGGGGATAGGTGACGACGCAGTGCGAGTTTAATTGGTTTAATTTGTTTTGTTGGTTTCATTCGTTGGGATGAATCAAGAAATCATAGGCCTGTTTGAGCGCTTCACGACCATAAAAATCATCAGCATTTATAACAATAAAAGGTCACTCAATACTTTTTCGTGCACACCAAACAGCATGGGCAGTTCCCCAGGGCTTGGAACGCTTTTGCGTTCCAGTTCAGAGTTCCGAGTGACGAGTTCCGAGTTCAGGAATTTCTGCGATTGTCTGTACGACGAGCTCGATTTGGATTTTTCCCTTATATTTCTCGACAATCATTGTCTCAAAATCACTACGAATTCATTCACTCACAATACAGATAATTTTTTCTCCACCAAAGGATATCATATCTTGAATGGCAAATTCGAGGAGTATTTCCCCATTCGGTCCGATAGGATCGATTTGTTTGAGCCCACCATACCGGCTTCCGAGACCAGCAGCCATTATAACTAAACTAGGTTTAATAGGTTTCATACGTTTAATAGGTTTAATAAGTTAGGGGGAAATTATTTGAGAGAATTGAGGTATTTCAAAAACCCATAGGTTACCTGAGAGGTATGGAGATTTTGTTCGAAAAGTATTTCCGATTGCTCTTTTGAAAAATACCCAATATCTTGTCATAAATATATCATCGATCGTACTTCTGAGAGTGAGGATGTAGCTATCATAAAGAACTGAATTCTATCTTTTGCAGTTGTACGAGCAAAACCTTCAGCAATGTTATTCATGACTGAAACGGAAGCTCTCTGAATCTGGTCGCGAAAGCTAAAATCTCGACACTCTCTTAGATATGCGTAAATAAGTTTTGTCTCTTTCCTTGCTTGTTGCCAACATTCGAGGTCTTCAAACTTTTGAATTGTGCTCATGTTCCTTATTAAATGAATAAAAACTTACCATCAACGTATAAAACCTATTAAACCAATCAAACGTATTAAACGATGTATGCTTGCGGCACTACATGCCGCCGCCCATCATCCCTCCAAGGTCGATTCCCATATCTTTGGCGACGGATTGCATTCGAGTAGAAGCGATTTCTTGTGCCTTTTTCATACCTTTGTTGGTTGCTTGCATAATAGCATTTTCTGTTTTTTTCTGATCTGAGAGGATGCTTGGATCTTCGAAGACAACTGCAACCACCTTCATCTCACCATCGATAGTCACCACAAGCCCATCAACTTCTGCCTCGATATGAGTATTAGCGAGTTCTTTTTTGATTTTGCCCATTTCTTGCTGGAGACGCATCATTTCTTTTGCTTTGGAGTAGTCCATAGTAGAAAATTAAGAATTTAAAATTAAGAGTTTATAGTTCACGATTCACTGAGAGTTGGTATTTTCTCGGTACTCGTCACTCGACACTCTTTACTTGCCACGCATTGTATGATTTTTTCTCTTTTTGCAAAATACAACCACCTTTCGGTGGGATTTTTTTTATTTTCACTATAATGCAGATAGTTACAGTCATCCGCCTAGGCGGATAGGAAGGAATTCGCCCCAGCGAACAGATTATTGGTTCGGAAACCTATAAATCCATCAACCTATTAACTCAGTAAACCTACAAACCTAATAAACCTTTTTATGTCCTATATTCTCCCTCTTATTTTCTGACTTCTTGCCTGTGTCGCCATCGGGTTTGCGATGTATTTTAAAGGACAAAATCGTTCCTCTGGGGGGACAGGAGATATCGAAAGATATATCCAAGAAAATGCTCAGATGAAGGCGCAGCTGGAAGAAAAAACTCGTGAGCTCGGGAAAATGAATCAACAACTCAATGAAGAAAAAACTGCCAAAGATGAACTGGCAGGGAAGGGGAAAGCGATGTTTGCACAATTGACCGATTTACAAGCTCGACACGAAGCGCTCGGACGAGAAAAGGAAAAAATAGAGAAAGAACTGACACAATTTCAAGCACAGGAAATCCAAAAGGAAAAAGCGTTTACGGAGAAAGTCGAGCGACTTGATCGAGCCAATGAATCATTGGAGAATGAGAAAAAGCGTATCAGAAAAGAAGACGAAGAAGAAGCCGCACAGGAAAAAGCGAATCGTGATCGTATGTGGGCAGAGCATGAAGAAAAGGTAAAAAGTCATCTTGGCGAACTCTGCAAGCTCCCTCAATATAATTTCCAATCCTATGATAATAAACATCTTCCTGAAGGATTTGGTGGGAAATTTAAACCAGATTTTATGATAGAATTTCTGGGGCAATATGTGATATTTGATGCCAAGGTTTCAAAATCTGAGAATTTACAAACCTACGTGAGTACGAATGTAAAATCCACCGCCGATAAGATCAATAATGATGCAAAGATTTACCCAATGGTCTTCTTCGTTGTCCCAACGGATGCTATTGCGATGCTTTCGAAGACTCACTTTCAAGAGCAGGGGTATGAATTCTTTATTATTTCTCCTGAGGCAATTCCAGTGCTTCTTGCGGCCTTCAAACGAATTAGTGCGTATGAGCTCGCTGAGCAGATGGATCCACGTGATAGAGAAAATATCGTTACCCTGATTGCTGAATTTGACCATCATATCAATATGCGCAATGCTCTTGATATCATCGCTTCACAGACCGGAATCTCTGTCCTCTCAAAGGTGCACAATCTCAAAAAAGACCTCAAGGAAGAAATCCGAATGAAAAAAGGGAAGATGCGAATTCAGCCACCCTCTCCTACGGAGATGAAGACGCTGATGCTCGATACTGATACACAGCAAGATGAAATCAATGCCATCACATCACCACAAGCGGCGATTCCAGAGAAATTTTTGGATTCAGCTGGTGGAGTGATTGGAGAGAGATAATTTTCCGCAAAATTTTCATTGTTGACAAAAAAATTATAAGTATAAAATGATTACTCTAATCAACTTTTATGGAACTACAAATAGGTAATATGGCAGAGATGGTAGAGCTCGGGCTTACTGGAGATATTGTGGCTTGAGGACGAATTAATACAAAACCAAATCCCGGAAGTGCTGCCGGAGACTATATTACTCGATATACAGCTAATCCAGAGGGCGCTTGCCAACAATTGCAAGCCGTTCTTTGATGAATAGGTGCTGTCTCTACTATCACTCTTGATAAACTCTGTACTCCATCCTGAGAGCCTGCCAGACTCCATGTTATAGGAACACATTTTGAAAATGATTGGTCAACTGCTAATGATGCTGTCATGCTATGATTTGATCGTATTCATGATATCATCACTCTTAGGCCTGTCAGTATTAATTCAGTGCCAGCAACTATACTACAAACATTATGAAAGAGTATTGATTGGGATAAATATGTTTCCCCTGAAGATTTAGAACTGCTAGGTATGTTTGGACGTGCTGCATCAGCTCGTATTATTGCCTCATTTCTTATAGGATGAGGTTCTCATAAGAAAAACCGAAGTGTAGATTTAAGGGCTATTCTTGCACAGATTGCATGAAGCAAATTATGAGCACAAACTAGTGTCATTTTGAGACCTGAAGAATCAGATTTAGTGCCTGCGGGGCTTCCGCGTCAGCGTACTCCACTTATTAGTGCCGAAGCCAAAAAAAGAGTACAGGGTATTATAAAATTTAAATACCAGTTTACACAATCATAGAGATTATTACAAAAATTTCTTCTATTTTTGATATTTTATAAGCCAGAAAGGAATAATCTCACACCCCAATTTCCTGAAAATCAACTCCATACCAGTACTCTTGGTTGTATTTTAGTGGTACTTATGGTATTGTAAGACCATGTTCTCGCGTATTTTCACGACATCATGGCAACATATTTCGCGGACACGACTTGCTTCCATCGGAATAGTCGTGGTATTGACGGGGCTTTTCTTCACCTTCTTTATCGGATTTTTCTTGATACAGCAAGCAGAGATACAGAGACAGCTGGTCGTCAAAAAATTTAATTACCCGATTTTTATCAGCAATCAGTACACGTCTGGTGATCAGAAGGTGATTGATTTTATGATTACGCTCAAAAAAACCATTGCAAGCCCTGATCAGATACAATATATTCCAAAGGATAGAGTTCTCGATATGCAGATCCAGAAGGATCCGAGTATTCTCAAAATTCTTGGGGGAGTCAATCCTCTCAATGATATCATCATGGTGCCGCTCTATGGGACAAATATAGAAACTCTTGTCCGAGTGGTACAACAAAATAGTGATATGTTTGAGGCGGTTCAATCTCTTGATGAGGTTCAGAAGAGTTTGAGGGATTTTGAAGCATCGCTTCTGGAGATTAAACGTCTTACGAATATGACAGCAATTTTTCTCGTATTTATCTGAGTGTTGATGGCGGTCCTGATGGTGGTGATTATCCGCATCCATATCCGTATCTTTCAGGACGAAAGAGATGTCTGTGAACTCGTAGGAGCTTCGCCATTTTTCTATTGGTCGCCACATATTGTGAGTGTTATTTTCTATTGTGGTGTCTCTTTGCTCGTGAGTTGTATGATTTTTTTTCCTTTTCAGTCTCTTTTTGGCATTTAATACAAAAATTTTCTCCAAATAATCATTGCATTTTTTTCACTCTCTCGTAGTATTTTCGGGTGTCACAAAAAAAGCATTCCATTCTCTCTCATTTTGCACATCGACCATGGTTGATGGGGATTTTTGCTGTTCTCGTTTTCGTCCTTTTTCATACTGTGATATTTGCATGGCACTCCTTTGCTATTATGCGATATGATAACATCTATGCACAGATACAAGATAATGGTGCCGCCATCCAGATGCCAGAGGATTTTTTACAAAACTATACTGTCGCACAGAATCGTAGATTTTGGTCTCGTCCAGACGTTCTCGCTCGCGAGATAGGTGTTATCCAGGAGTGAGCAAAATCCTTAATCACGCAATATAAAAATGACGTCTACCGTCTCCATGACACTATCGTCCAGCATATTCGGTACCTCTCAGCTGCTTCTGAGATAGGGCAAGAAATGGTGTTTCCTGGTCAAACTGAGGTATTGACTCACGCTAATCTCCTTCAGACAAAGCTGGATGCAATCCCTTCGGGAGATATCACACAACTCACAGAACTTGCAAAATTTTCTACGAGCATGATAGAATGAGTACAAAAAAATATCGCTTATGCTGAGCGTAAATTGATATTACAGGATATCCTCTCTTTTAAACACGAGATGCTTTTTTTAGCGGATGTGTATCGCCTTTCATCCATCAAAAAGCCCTCTCTCGACACGAAGGTTTTTTGGAAAGATTTCAAAGCTTCTTTTACGAGAAATGTTCTGAAAAATTCTTCCACTGAAGAACTCACTACTCTTCTCAAGCAACTCAAATCTCTCACACAAGACTATCGTGATACAGCTGCGCAGGCCCGTGCTGCCGCTCGTGAAAAACGTGCCGCTTGGGTTGCGACTGAAGAAAAAAAATGGGAAGCTTCCACAACAGGTGTGCCAACATCGCCTCTTCCTGAGGTGTATCAGCTCATCTCTATCTCTCTCGCAAAACAGATGATGTATGTCTATGAAGATAATGAGCTCATTCTCTCGACATCGATTACGAGTTGACGCAATAATTATGAAACGATTCGGTGAAAGTTTCGTATCTATACCAAGCAACGCGGCAAGATAATGAAGTCGCCTTTTCCAGAAGAGGTCTATGAGCTCTGGGTCGATTATTGGCTTGGGTTTTCTGGTGGTTATGGTATCCACGATGCGTGTAATTCTACGGATTGCTGGAGAACCAAATTTGGACTCTCGAGTTATGTCTACAATGGGAGCCATGGGTGTATCAATACACCGTACAATGCTGTAAAAATGATTTATAATTGGGCGAGAGTAGGGACGACGGTGTATATCAAATAAATTTAATCCTGAACTTGTTTCCAATCTATTCATCGACTTGGATCATGAAATACATAGATTTGTTTTCAAGAAATTCTTCCTGGGTCAAAACGCTGCCCATCGGCATTGGGTAAAATATTTAGTAATGCGAAACCTCTCCTTTTTAAGATATCTACAACTGGTTGTGTCAGTATATGGCTCAAACAAGTACCTCATTTTGGCGTGATAATGCCTTGAGCATTATTTTTTAACTCCCATTTTTTCAATTGTCAGAAACTTCCTATCATATGTGCTGCATAGGGATTCGTTCGATTTAAGACTTCGTTGAGATATCTGAATGATACTGTCGGTACTATTATTCTCCTTCAATTATTCCCTAAGAAATAGCGTAAGTTTGGTATCACTCCCTTGTCAACCTCGAGAGGATTCCTTCGAGCAAATTCTCGTAATTGGAGAAGTTCAGGGGTAGTCTCGTGTTGTTCACATCAAACTTCAAATTGATAGGATGTATCGAGTGGTAATCCTAATAATTGTCTGATGGATTCTTGTACCTGTTTTACCATGGATAGACTTTTATGTCATTGAATGCCTCACCACTCTGAAGGAATATGAATATTATCTTCACTCGATTTCACTTGAGTATCTGCTAATATTCAATCAAAATTTGGATGTTCTGTACCCATAAAAGTTGTATTCCCAAGATATGGAGATATGGAAAAGGTAACATCTTTTAGAACATAATTTGTTCATTCTAGTTCAGCATGTTCTTTAACATACTCATAATCTTGTTCTAGTTCTTCAATAATTCATTTAATCCATCTTGCCAATTGTACTTCTGATTCTGGTATGCCGAGAACATGTGTCGGCATCTGATCTATGATGCCTCGAAAATCATCAGGAACACTTGTCCGTATTATAATCGCTCCCGTACCTTCCCGTGATATATCGAATATTCTTTTGAGTTTATGAAAATCAGGAGATTCATGAATCTTCCATACGTATATTTCTGGTACTCTTATTCCTTTTTCTCTTGCAAATAGGAGTCACCCGTGTTTTCCGCCGTACTCATTTATATAATCCTCAATTTTATCCATCTGATGATTATAATTTAAAATAATTATTGTCAACTAAAAGAAATACCTGTTTTTATCGCTTGCAGGATGGTTTTTGAGTTTTTGGTAACTACTGGACGAAGATGTATGTGAAATAAGTGCACTATACTGTAGTCCTCCCCCTTGTGAAAGGTGGGAGGGGAATTTGAGAGAACGAAAAAAATAAAATCATTTGAAAGTCCCCTGTCAAGGGGGATGGGACAGTGAGTGGGACAAAGGGGGTTGGTACCAGTGAAAACCCCCTGCCTACGGCATCCCCCTTGACAGGGGGACTTTATTCTTATCCCCCACCCCCTTTATCAAAGTGGCATAGCTCATAAACAGTACTTTCTTTCGGGTTCTCGTTTCAGGATACCGAGACCGTGTGGGATTGTCGGAGTTTCTATGGTATGTTGAGATAACCCATTGCTTGGAATAATTTAATAGACGGTTTATTGAGTTTGATTTTGGTAAGCTCTTCTTTTGGTATCCATTTAAGTTCCTCAATATCATCATCAGCTCTGATTTCGCCTGAAACATATCTCGCGAGATACACGAGAAAAATATAGTGAGTCATTTCACCATGTTTATTTGGTTCAAAATCTTCATCAAATCCGAGCGATTTAATAATCTCCACCTCAATACCTGCCTCTTCTAAGATTTCACGCTGTATCGCATCAGTCAAAGATTCTTCATCATCTACACCACCACCGATGAGGTGCCAAGTATTGGGATATGGTCCGACATCTTTTTTCTTTTTTCCAAAAAGTAGGTCTTGGTCTTTTTCGATAACTGCACTGACAATAACGCGTGTTTTCATAGGAGATATATTGCAATTTATGTCTTGATAATAAGACAGTGTAGATTCCTGCTTTCGCAGGAATGACGGGAATGCTAGAAGAAATACCTGATTTTATCGCTGGCAGGATGGTTTTTGAGTTTTTGGAGAGTCTTTGCTTCGATCTGTCGGACACGCTCGCGAGTCACACCAAATTCTTTTCCGACCTCTTCTAACGTGTGTACTTCACCACCATCAAGGCCAAATCGCATAATGACTATCTTTCGCTCACGAGGTGTGAGGAAGTCGAGCATATCGTAGAGGTTGGTTTTTACGAGATGCATATTCGCTGCATCATCAGGTTTCTCGTATTTCTCATCTTGGATAAAGTCGCCGAGTGTGGCATCTTCTTCTTTTCCAACGGGGGTGTCGATAGAGAGAATATCTTGGGAAATACGCATAATCTGGCGAACTTTTCGGACATCCATTTCGAGTTCGGCAGCGAGCTCTTCAATCAATGGTTCACGATTCAATTCCTGTGTCATCATCCGGTACGTATAATTGAATCGATTAATCGTCTCTGTCATATGTACTGGGACACGTATGGTGCGTGATTGGTCAGCGATAGCACGTGTGACACCCTGACGGATCCACCACGTCGCGTAGGTCGAGAATTTGAACCCTTTTTCCGGATCAAATTTATCCACCGCACGAAAGAGTCCGACATTTCATTCTTGAATCAAATCGAGGAGTCCGAGACCGCGACCCATATATTTTTTGGCGATTGAGACGACGAGACGGAGATTGGATTCTGCGAGTTTTTTTCGAGCGGCTTGATCTCATTTTTTTATCAGACGTCCGAGACGTACTTCCTCGTCACCATTGATCAGAGGGTAGCGTCCGATCTCATTCAGATACATTCGAATCGAATCATCTGAGATGACTGAGAGATCGATCATTTCTGGCTTTTCTTCTTCATCCTCTTTTGAGGATTCAAAGAGATTTTCACGTTCGAGATTATCGACGAGTTCTATCTTGAGAACGAGCAAGGCATTGTAGACACGATCGAGAAGGTCGATATCTTCTTCGGCCCTTGGAAGAAGAGCGGTGAGTTCATCCTGACTGATTTTTCACTCCACCTTTCATTTTTTTATCAGTTCTTGGATATTGTCTGGTATGTCTTGTACGAGCTCCTCCGGAAGTGAAGTATCGATAAAAGTATTAAATCATTTTCCGACGCGTCGTCCATCCTTATCACGATCGACATTGATACGATTTCCTTGGGATTTTGGTCATTTTTCTCGAAAGAGCATCTCATCTTCCTCGATTTGTTCTAGGACATGACGATCTTCGTGATCTAGAGTATCATCATCTTCAGCGATGACTTTTTTCAGAGGGACTTTCCAGTCTTGCGGATCCTCATTTTCTTCAAAATTTGGGGGAATAAAAATCTCCTTTTCTTTCTTTTCGTGTCCTTTTGTCTCTGGCGTCCTTCAGACATCGATATCATCGAGCGATATTTCTTGTATCACATCTTTTTTCTCTTTATTTTTTGTTGAAATTGGAGAAGTTTTTTTTCTTTTATCCTGAGGGGTAGACATAGAAAAGTGTATTAAATAAGTGATTTCTCCTTTGCCTTTATGAGGAGATCTTGCAGTTTCTGAAGATCGTGAGCATATTCTTTTTGGAGCTTTCGAAAAATTGCCTTATCAGTATTTTTGATAAGTTCACTGAATTCTTGGAAGAGAGTCTCTGGTTTTTTATTTTCCGTAAGAGTTTCAAAACGGAGCTCATACATACGGAGTGTCTCGTCATCGAGAGTACCTTCCAGACAATGCTGGAGGTTTAAAAATGAGGCATCGTGAGACATTTCAGTATAGAAAATACACTGCTCCAAAAATAGTTCTTTTCCTCCCACAAGACCCGCTATATAAGCGATAAGATAGTCTTGTCATGAGAGCTGTGGAGATGCACTTTCGGTCTGAGGTTTCTCATACTTTTTCCCACGAACTGCTCTATTGTATTCAGAGTAGAGAGTTTGCAAGCTTAAATCAAGTTTTTTTGCCGTAAGACGCAGGGATTGGTCGATTTCCACCGTCCCCTGCATATGGGTTATCATCGTGAGAATTTCTTGTAGGAGAGCTTTCTTGCCTTGATTTGTTGTGATATTATGCTTTTGTGCCCCAGCTTCTATAAGAAATTCTATGGCAGGTTTGGCATGCTGTATTTTTTCTCAAAAATCTCCTCATGACCGGAGAAATTCATCAGGATCTTTTGCTCCTCCGAGGTCAATCACATAAATATCCACTGCTTCATTTTGGAGATTTTCTATTGAACGCAGAATCGCCAATGTGCCTGCCTCATCTCGATCGAGGCAGAGGTAAATCTGGTCTGTCAGACGTCGGATGAGTCGGATATGTTCTTCTGTGAGGGCCGTGCCACTGATTCAGACGACATTATCTATACCGGCCTGATGGAGACTGACTGTGTCCATTTGTCCCTCCACGATGATGACCTTTTTTGCTTTTGCGATGGATTGCTTTGCACGATCGATACCAAAGAGGATATTACTTTTATGAAAAATAAGTGTCTCAGGAGAATTCACATATTTTGCCTCATCACTTCCTGATTTGAGCGTTCTTCCTGAGAAAGCGATGACATCTCAGCGATAATTTCGTATAGGAAATATCAGTCGTCCGAAAAATCGGTCTTTATATCCCGATATAAAAATGCCACTTTCGAGCAGGAGTTTTTCTGAAAAACCTTTCTTTTTCATCGATTCAAACATTTCTCGTGGCTCAAGACTATAACCAATCCCCCACGTCTTCAGTGTCTCTTCTGAGAGTCCCCGTGCGAGGATATATTCGCGTGCCTTTTCCCCCTCGGGTGACCACAATGTTTTGGTATAAAATGCTGCCACTTCTTGATAGAGCTTTATGAGGAGTGCTTTTTCATCACTGGTTTGGTTTTGCACGGTATCTGTCTTGAGCTCTACTCATGCTTTTTTAGCGAGTATTTGGAGTGCTTCCCGAAATTCTATTTTTTCTAAAAGCATGAGTATTTGTAGTGGTCCCCCTCCTTGATTTGTTGCAAAACAGTAGGCAATTTGTTTGGCGGGTGATACGACAAAAGAAGGTGTTTTTTCCGCCTTAAAAGGAGAGAGTCATTTCCAATTCGTTCCAGACTTTTTGAGAGGTACGTATTCTCGCACGAGTTCGACGATATCGATACGTGATTCTATGTCAGAGACAAGTGTGGAGGACATAGGGGATGGGGGAAGTTAATAAGTTTACTAGGTTTACTGAGTTTCTTAAGTTTATTGAGTTGTTACCAAATAGATAATTCCTTCCTATGACTTTTACTATGACTATTACTCTTCTTGATTTCATAGGTTATCCGAACGAATAAATCCTTTCTCTCTCTTCTGCTTTGGCTGTTTTCTGATTCTAGCGCTTATTCTTTTCTTGTTGTTTTGCCGAGTTCGAGGAGGATAGCATTTTTTTCAGCTTCTATTCTCGCCTTTTCTGCTTCCTCTTTCGCTTTCTGTTCATCATCAATAAGCTTCATCTCTCGTGGATACGCTGTCCTGAGCAGCTTCTCCAGTTCATCGATATTTTTATACCCATAACTCACTTTATCCCCCATGACCATAGCAGGTAAGGTATTTTCAATATTAAATATAGAGATAAGGGTCTTTATAACAGAGAGATCGAGGATGTAATCAAAAGAATAGACTCTGAGTTGAGGATATTTTTCACGAAGTTTTGTGAGCGTATTACCCGCATTGATACAGTCATCACATTTATCTGAATTGGAGTAAAAATAAAAAGCAAACATAATTTTTTTGCCACACCGTTCGGTGATTCTTTTCATAAGGAGATAGTCTTTGATTTCCAAGAGAGAATAAAACTTTTTTAGTTGGACAATATCGGGACTTTTCGCTCCAACATTTTGTTCTGTAAATTCAATTTTTCGAGCCAGATCTACGAGCTCTTGAGAGAGAATCTGACTTCCTACTTCTTTGCATGAAAGTTCTGAGATGAGTGAGAACTGTGTCTCACTCGCGAGGATATCGGTTGAGATACTTTCATAAATAGACTTCATCTCCACGACACGTGTCCGATTGAAATAATTATTGACGACAACGGCTGAGCCAAAGACTGTGCCTGTCATAATAAAGGTGATGATATATTTTTTCCAGTCGATCATAAAGAAAAGTATTAAGTATTAAGATGGCTACAAGAAGTATTAAGATGAGAGAGTAGCTCGTGTGATTATCTCCAGTTGGCTTGTTTTTTCTGGACATTATTGTAGAGAGCTTTTCAGAGCCAAAAAGGAGCTATAAATGTGTAGAGCATCAGAAAAATAAAGTCTCCACTTATCTCCCATTTTCCTGATGTTATCCGCTTTCCGCAGGCGAGCAAAAAAATGAGAATCAGGAGTAAAACAGACGTTAGGAGTCACATAGTATTCATATTTACGAAAAAGATATCAAAATTTTCCCACTTCCAATGCTTGAGTCCGTATATCCAATAATCATTTATTGTGCTCTGTATGCTTATGATCATCCTATAAACACTTGCGAGAACAAATGGTATCGTGAGGAGGATGCTGATGAGTGCCATAGGAAGGACGATAATCCCGAGGTCACCATGCTTTTTATTGAACAACATATTCTTGTAATCTATCAGATTCCCGAGAAAGCCACCGACCCATCGAACGCGTTGTTTATAGAGTTTTTTGATAGTACTAGGACTTGAAGTGTAGACCACAGCTCGAGGGGAGTGTACGATTTTGAGATTATTTTTTTGCATTCTCATCGCGATTTCCATATCCTCAGTATTGTGCGCATGTTTGTAGTTTCAGAGCATTTCGAAGACTTCTTTTCGAAAGAAAGAAAATGGTCCAGGAGCGATATGAATAGCATGCATCAGTGACATCGCATATCTGATGAGATTTCCATAGTGGTATTCGGCCCTTTGCATTTTTTGTATCAATGTTTTCGCTTCCCAGATGACTGTAGAGGGCGTCACGGCCATCACTTTCGGGTCTGCGAATTTGTGCATTATCTGACGAAGAGCATCTGGAACGACAAATGAATCCGCATCGAGACATCAAACAAAAGACGTCGTACAATATTCGAGCCCGAGATTGAGAGCGGTATGTTTTCCTCCATTTTCCTTATGAATAATCTGTATATTGTGATGTGACGCATATGGTTTTAGGAGTTCTGCTGTTTTGTCTGTTGACCCATCGTTGATGATGATAATCTGGAGTTTTTCTTGATCATAATTCAGCTCAAAAATAGATTCTAAAGTGCCTACTATTGTGGTCTCTTCATTGAAACAGGGGATGAGAATAGTGACCGGCATATCTTCAATCATCTCTTTACTTTCTGGTGTCTTTTTTCTCTCAAGGAATGAGAGAAGAATAAAGATTTCAAAGTAAAAAACGAAGAAGAGAAAAATATAGCTGATAATTTGGAAAAACTGATTCATATGCCCAAGCTTTATGGTATTTTCGCTTATTATAAATATTTTTTTGGAAAAGCGAGTTTAATTTTCTCCTAAACATATTTTTAGAAATTGCCACACATTTCCTATTCTCTTTATATGTTTTCTCGGGTTTTTATACAGCCGATAGAGCCACTCGCCACCAAAACGGCGAAAGAATATCGGTGCTGGTATTCGAAATCCTGTTAAAAGATCAATAGAGCTCCCAACTCCTATACCGAGGAGAACCTCAGAATTTTCTGCGAGAATTTGCGTTACGATTTTTTCTTGTGTTCCATTGCCGTGTGTCGTGAGCACTATGGGCCAATAATCACCTTTCCCACCACTGTCTGCGAGGATAATATCACACATCAGTCATGGATATTTTTTTTGGAGAATATCTTTCATCGTTTTTTGTGATTCTTTTTTGAGTGTATCTCACGGACTGTTCCCAGTCACGGGAGGATCGATAATACTTATTCAAATACTATTTTGAGCGGCATAGGAGAGAATATCTGGTGTGATTTTTGATCCTGTGATGCGCTCTCCGTAGTATTTTCGAAATTTTTCTGTCTGCATAATAGCACGCAAGCACCAATAGGGGAGCATCATATATTTCATCCATTTCGGAAGTCGTGATGCTCTTATCTGATATCCGACAAAAATCCCTACTCCATCGGGTAGAGCCATATCGCTTGACTCCAGTATTTTCTGGAGCTCTGCATCTTGCGATGCCGCATAGAGCATTTCAGGATTTGGGGTCACTATCAGTGTTTTTTGTCCTTCCACTAGGCGTATTTGAATCTCTCGTAGACAATCCTCGTAGGAGCTTTTGATAAAATCGATGCCAAAAAAGGTATGGGAAAACATACCGATATAGTACTGAAAATACGTACTTATCAAATCATAGTTATTTTCTTCCTCGGTATCCCGTTGCTTCAAATACAGGGCGGTGTTCTTCTCTTAATAATACTTGTGCTTTTCTAAGGATTATTGGAATATTGGCTCATCGTAATTTTCTATTTGCCTCTTTTTCAGCATGCACTATTTCTATGGCTTCATTGGCTATAGAATGAGTACATTCTATTTCCCATCACCGAATCATTCTTACGACTCTTTCTTGAGTTTTTAGCCGGATACCATCTGTGCGTTCGAGGCAGTTAAGCTGATCAATATCTCCACAAGTATCTATAAATCGTACAAAATCTGGATTCGTAAATTCATATCCCAATATTCTTGTTATCTTCTCTGAAACGGTCTCAGGTTTTGCATGAGATTCTGGCAATGAAGGAGGATTTTTATCCATAGAATTAGTATACTCTATATATGATGGTATTGCAAATTCTCTATATCCTCTTTCTTTTTCAGGGGTTTACGATATTATCTGCTATGGATAGATAGAGCAGAAGCAGGAGTTAGAGAAAGGAATTCGCCACAGCGAACAGATTATTAGTCCAGAACCTATCAACCCAATAAACCTACTAAACTTATTAACCTTTCCCTTATGTATCTTTTTCTCGATACCGAAACGCATAGCACCACGGATCCTATCCTGATACAGCTCGCCTATAAGCCATCAGATAGATTTGAATACTTCTCAGCCCTGTATAGTACTGGGGGTGTGGCTATGGATTTCTCAGCCATGGCAGTGCATCATATCACAGAATGAGAGATAGCTGATAAACCGCTTTTTCGTGATTCTTCCGATGCGTGAAATCTCCAGAAACTCCTCAAAACCTATACACTGGTCGCTCACAATGCCACGTATGATATCGACGTATTGGTCCGTCAAGGCATCGAAATCAGCTCTTCTATTTGCACGCTTCGTCTGGCTCGTTATCTCTATCCAGAAATAGAGCAACATAAGCTCCAATACCTGCGATACTATCTCGGTATCGAGTTTGCGGAAAAACCACAAACGCATGATGCCCTTGGTGATGTCCTCGTTCTCGAAAAAGTATTTTATAAACTTCACGAAACTCTCAAAGCTCAGAATCCAGAGAAAAATGAGGAAGAATTACAGTCACTCATGATCGACATCTCGTCACGTCCATCAGTGCTCTATATGTGTAAATTTGGCAAACATAAAGGCACTCTGTGGAGCGAAGTCCCACGAGATTATCTGGACTGGGTAGTCAATAAATCCGATTTTACGGATGAAGATGTACTGTATACAGCGAGATATTATCTCGAAAAATCTTAGCCACATCTCTATGATACTACCTCCTGGAGAACAGAGTATTGAGACAAAGAAGTGCCTGCTTTCAGGTCAAGATTTTGTGATTACTGACAAAGATCTAGAATTTTATGATCGGATTTCTCCTGTTTTCAGAGGGAAGAAGTATAGCATTCCGAGCCCAACTTTGTGTCCGGATGAGAGACAAAAGAGGCGGCTTTCTTTTCGTAACGAGCGAAAGCTTTATAAGAGAACCTGTGATAAGACCGGAAGAGAAACTGTCTGAATGTATGCTCCAGAATCTCCTTATGTAGTCTATGATCAGAAAGTATGGTGGAGTGATGATTGGTCACCGCTTGACTATGGAAGACCATTTGATTTTGAGCGATGATTTTTTGAGCAATTTCATGAACTGATGAGACAGGTACCTCTTCCAGCGTCACTCGGAAAGAATCTCGAAAATAGTGATTTTACACTTCACTCGGGGAATATGAAAAATTGTTATCTGATTATATCGACCATGTTTGGAGAAAACCTGCTGTATGGATATCAGGGAAATGGATCGAAAAATTGCCTTGATTTTTACCATGCAAATGATTCAGAATACTGTTATCAGGTCGTCGATACGCATAGCTGCTACAATTGTTATTTTTCTCAAGAACTTGCGAGTTGTCGGGATTGTCAATTTTGTTATGACTGCAAAAATTGTACACATTGTCTTTTTTGTTCGAATCTGAGAGGCAAGGAATACTGTATCAATAATACGCAACTTTCTCCAGATGAGTATCAAAAAGAGAGAGCACGGATTTCGCTCCAAGAACATCTTCCACTTCTCCAAAAGCGTTTTCTGGAGATGATTGCTCACGTACCGCATCAAGCCGTTCAAGGGATAAAAAATGAAAATTGTATCGGAGATTATCTCAATGAGTGTGGAGATTGCTTTTATTGTTTCAATTATTCCAAGTGAGAACGTCTCCGATATGTCAGTACTGGCCGATGGAGTATGGACGGATATGATTGCAACTATACGGCTCTCGGGAGCCAATGGTGCTATGAATGTCTGAGTCCGTTTCCCGCGCAAAATAACGCCTTTAGTACGTATGTCTGGGATTGTACTGATGGTCTCTATCTCAATAATTGTCATGGAAGTCAGCATCTTTTTGGGTGCTCTTCTCTCAAAAAAGCTCATCACTGCATCCTCAATAAGTCTTATTCAACCCAAGAATATGAGACGCTCTGTGGAAAGATCATCGATCATATGAGAAGTACAGGAGAATGGTGAGAATTCTTTCCTCATAAACTCTCTCCTTTCTGATACAATGAAACAGTGGCACAAGAATACTTT